>NZ_AXBV01000052.1:0-176843 GCF_000475255.1 Marinobacter sp. ES-1 | reverse complement strand
TCAGGTGGGCGAGGATGTCAAGGTGTGTAGTTCTTATACGCCTTCCCGAATTTCCGGTGTGATTTCCACGAAGCGACGGGTTTCGTAGGCATCTATCAGGCCTTGTATCGAGGCTTTTTCCATATCCTGTACAGAAGGCGTGCCTTCTTCAGCGCTGGCGCGGCACAGGGCCATGCCGGCTTCTACGGAAATGTAACCGGCGGTGGTTTTCAGGGCTTTGTGGTTGATGCCGTCGAAGATGCGCCGGAAGGCGGTGGGCGTGCAGTGGTCGCTGTTGGGAAAGTAAGACACGATCACGAACTGGTTGTCGCCAATGCGGCACAGGGCGTCGATGGGGCGGATCAGGCTGTTCAGGCGGCGGGCGATGCCGATGGCCAGTTCGCTCATCACGCTGGGCGGGTGTTTGCGTTTCAGGTCTTGCCAGTTACGGATGCCGCACATTACGTAGGCACTGGCGCCGCCACGGGATTCGGCATGGCGCAGGATTTTCTGCAGGCGCTGGCGGGCATATTTTGCATTGCACAGGCCGGTTTCCATGTCGATGATGTTGCTGGATTCCAGCTCCCGGTTGTTCTCCACCAGTAAGGCGTTGGCCCGCAGCAGGGTGTTCTGGCGGTCTGCCATGCGGTCTGCAGCGAAAATGCGGGGAATCAGCTGCTTGGTCATGTCGGACTTATAGATGAAGTCATCGACGCCCCGGTCGAAGGCTACCGAGAGGGCTTCCACGCTTTCCCGTGCGGTCAGCAGGATCACGTAGGTGTAGTGGTTGGTCTGTTCGTCCAGCTGGCGCACCTGGTCTGTGAGTTCCAGGCCGTCCATCTCAGGCATCAGCCAGTCTGCAATCAGGACGCTCACCGGGCGTTCTTCCATCAGTTTCAGGGCCGCCGGGGCGTTGTTGGCGATGCGTATGTCGCGGTAACCGGCATTTCGCAAGGTGCGGCCAACCACCATACTGCTGAATTTGGCGTCGTCTACTACGAGGATGGGAAGGTCCAGGTTTGGCATTGTTTATCTACTTCTTACCAGTCCATTGTCGGGTGCGGTTCGCCTTGGCTCTTGGTATGCTTTGGCGGTTCCGGCGCAGCCGCTGTTAATCATCTCGCCACAGTATACCTCTGTGTTGCCTTTGGAGAATGACGACCATGCCTTCTTTTGACATTGTTTCCGAAATTGAAATGCACGAAGTAACCAATGCGGTGGACCAGGCCAAGCGTGATCTGGGCAACCGTTGGGACTTCAAGAATGTAGACGCCAATATCGAGCTGGAAGACAAGCGGATTACCGTGAGCGCCGAGCAGGAATTCCAGCTGGAGCAGCTGATTGATCTGCTGCGGATGGCCTTCGCCAAGCGCAATATCGATGCCCGTGCCCTGGCGGAAGACGGCGAGAGCAAGGCCGGCAAGCTGGTGAAGCAGCACTTTGCCCTGAAGCAGGGTATTGAAACCGATATGGCCAAGAAGATCGTGAAGATGATCAAAGACCAGAAGATGAAGGTGCAGGCCAGCATTCAGGGTGACAAGGTGCGGGTAACCGGCAAGAAGCGGGACGACCTGCAGGAAGCCATCGCCATGCTGCGCGAGGCGGAGCTGGATATCCCGCTGCAATTCAATAACTTCCGCGACTGATCCGGAGATTTCACTATCGTACCCGGCACCCGCCTTGCCCTGCTGAAAGACGCCCTGTACACCTACACCCGCTGGCAGGTGATTGCCATGCTGTTTCTGGGGTTTTCAGCGGGGCTGCCGTTTTTGCTGGTGTTTTCCACCCTCAATGCGCGGCTGGCGGATGTGGGGGTAGAAACCGCAACCATCGGCTTCTTCAGCTGGCTGGGCATTACCTATTCCATCAAGGTGTTCTGGGCCCCGGTGGTGGACCGCCTGAAGCTGCCGGTGCTGAACCGGCTGTTCGGCAAGCGCCGGAGCTGGATTCTGCTGGCCCAGGCGGGCATTGCCACGGGCCTGTATCTGATGGCAGCGGTGGACCCCCTTTCTGCCCCGGAAACCCTGGCTTTGTGCGGGTTGTTGGTGGCCTTCTCCTCGGCCACGCAGGATGTGGCCATTGATGCCTACCGTATTGAAATCGCGGAAGAGCGGCTGCAGGCAGCGCTGGCGGCGACCTATATTTTCGGGTACCGGCTGGCGTTGCTGGTGGCCGGTGCCGGGGCTTTGTACCTGGCAGAGTTCTGGTCCTGGCAGGTGTCTTACCAGGTGATGGCGGCGCTGGTGGGAGTGGGTGTGCTGACGGTGCTGGTGGCCCGGGAGCCTGAGGTGAACCACTTTGCTGCGGCCGAAGACATTGCGGACAAGGTTCGGGAAGAGGCCGCGCGCCGTGGGCACCTTCCGCCCCGACTGGCGAAGCTGGCGGGCTGGTTCTACGCCGCCGTGGCTGGGCCCTTTGTGGATTTCTTCCGGCGCTATAAAGAACTGGCCATTGTGATTCTGGTGCTGGTGGCGGTGTACCGGATTTCAGACATTGCCATGGGGGTGATGGCCAATCCTTTCTATCTGGATTTCATGGGGTTCAGCAAAACCCAGGTGGCCGATGTGACCAAGGTGTTCGGCTTCTTTATGACCATTCTTGGCTCGATGGTTGGCGGGGTGCTGGTGGTGCGCTACGGCGTGCGGCGGATTCTGCTGGCCGGGGCGATTATGACGGCCGCTACGAATCTGCTGTTTGTGGTGCTGGCCCAGTACCCGCCGGATATCAAGCTGCTGGCGCTGGTGGTGAGTGCCGATAACCTGAGTGGTGGTATTGCTAACGTGGCGCTGATTGCCTGGCTTTCCAGTATGACCAGTGCTTCGTTTACGGCGACTCAGTATGCGTTGTTCAGTTCGTTGATGACCTTGCCCGGGAAGTTTCTTGGCGGGTTTTCAGGGATTGTGGTGGCGGATTTTGGGTATGCGCAGTTCTTTCTGGTTGCCGGGGTGATGGGGGTGCCGGCTATTTTGTTGGTGCTTTATATTATGCGGCATGGACGTAGGCTGGATGCGCTGGCTCCGGTTAAGGGTTGATTTGGGAGTGGGCTTAGGCAACGGGGTCAGACCCTCTCGCGGCCCTAAGGCCCAAAGACGCGAGCGGGTCTGACCCCTGCGCGATCGGGTCTGACCCCTGCGCGAGTGGCTTTGACGCCTTACGATGAGCAGCTGATACTTAGGTGTTTGCCCCAGTCTGGGGGTAGGGCGGCGTAGTGTTCGTGTTCGGGTTGTTCATCGAACGGGTTTTCCAGCACTTTGATTAGTTCTTTCATGGGGGCGTAGTCGCCGTTCTGGGCTTCCATGATGACTTGCTGGGCCAGGTAGTTGCGCAGGATGTATTTGGGGTTTACCTGGCGCATGGCGTATTCGCGCTCGTCGTGGGCGCGGGTTTCTTTTTGCAGGCGGGCTTCATAGCGTTCCAGCCATTCGTCTGCCACACTTCTGTCTGCAAAAAGGTCACGCACCGGGGCGTTGCCATGGCGGTGCAGGTTTGAGATGCCGCGGAAGAAGCGGGTGTAGTCCACCCGGTGTTCGTGCAGCATGCTGAAGGTGTCCATGATCAGGGCCATGTCTGCATCGTCGGTTTCTTCCAGCCCGAGCTTGGCCTGCATGTTGTGCTTGAAGCGCTGGTTGTAGGCTTTTTCGTAGCTGCCGAGGCATTCGCGCACGGTGTCTTCTTCCATAATCGGCAGCAGGGCGTTGGCCAGGTAATGGCAGTTGGTGAAGCCGATCTGGGGCTGGCGGTTGTAGGCGTAGCGGCCTTCGTGGTCGGAGTGGTTGCAGATGAAGCCGGCGTCGAAATCGTCCAGGAAGGCGAAGGGGCCGTAGTCGAAGGTGTCGCCGATGATGGACATGTTGTCGCTGTTCATCACGCCATGGCAAAAGCCGACCGCCTGCCAGTCGGCAATCAGCCGGGCGGTGCGTTCCACCACCTCGGTGAACCAGCGGGCGTGGCGTTGTGGTTCCGGCAGTTCAACCAGGTGCGGGAAGTGCAGTGAGATGACATGCTCCAGCAGGGTTTTCACTGCCTCCGGGCCATCATGGTAAGCGGCGAATTCGAAGTGGCCGAAGCGGATATGGCTTTTGGCGACGCGCATCAGGGCGGCGGCGGTTTCGATGGATTCGCGCCGGACCGGGTCTTTGGCGCTGATCATAAACAACGCCCGGGTGGTGGGTATGCCCAGCCCGTGCATGGCTTCCGAACACAGGTATTCCCGGATGGTGGAGCGCAACACAGCCCGGCCATCGCCAAAGCGCGAATAGGGCGTGGTGCCCGCGCCTTTCAGGTGCCAGTCCCACCGGGTGCCATCCGGCGCCACGGTTTCCCACAGCAATAACCCCCTGCCATCCCCCAGCTCCGGGTTGTACATGCCGAACTGATGGCCGGTGTACTTCATGGCCACCGGGTCCATCCCCTCCAGCAATTCCGCCCCCGCGCCAATCTGTGCCCAATCCTGCTCATCCTGAACATGAAACCCCAGCTGCGCCGCAAGCTTGTGGTTGAAGCACACCATCTTTGGCTGCGAAAGCGGCGTGGGCTTCACCCGGCTGTAGAAGCTGTCCGGCAGGTCCAGGTAGCGGTGTTCAACTTTGAAGGTGTCGTTGGTCATGGATTGGCCTGGTTTTTGAATCGGTCTCTGAAACGGGGTCAGACCCCCAGTACATTTGGTGCCATGAAATGTATCGGGGGTCAGACCCCCTCAGAGTGCAGAGTGGAGGTGGCGAATGCAACCACAGCTGGTGGTTTTTACCGATCTGGATGGCACTTTGCTGGACCACCATAGCTATAGCTGGCGGGCGGCATTGCCGGCGATGGAGCGGCTGGCGGCTAACGGGATTCCGCTGGTGCTGAATTCCAGCAAGACAGCGGCGGAGATGCGGGAGTTGCAGCGGGCGATGGGCCTGCGGGCGCCGTTTATTGCCGAGAACGGGGCCGCGGTGGTGATTCCGGCGGGATGTCTGAACAATCCGCACGACGAGGTGGTGCATTTTGGTGTTCCCCATAACGAGCTGATGCGCACACTTTTGGTGCAGCGGGAGACCGGCGCACGATTCCGGGGCTTTTCTGATCTGTCGGTGCGGGAGCTGGCGCAGCTGACGGGGCTGAAAGAAGGCGAGGCAGCCCGGTCAAAACAGCGCCTGGCTACCGAGCCTTTGCTGTGGGATGGAACCGACGCCGAACTGGCGCAATTCCGCGCCGCGCTTGGGCTTGCGGGGTTGCGACTGGTGCAGGGCGGGCGCTTCTGGCATGTCATGGGAACCTTCGATAAGGCAGAGGGGGCCCGTTTTTTGCTGAGTCGTTACCAGGAGTGTTTCGGCAATGAGCCGGTAATCACCATCGCCCTGGGCGACAGCCCGAACGACCAGCGCATGCTGGAGGAGGCAGATATCCCGGTGGTAATAAGCGGGGCGAACAGTGAACAGCTGCAGTTTTCGCCCACCCGACATGCCATGCGCTCCCTGAGACCCGGCCCCGAGGGCTGGAACGCCTGCGTACTCAACCTGCTCCTGGAGTACGGTTACCAGTAAAGGAGAGCCGCCATGGGCGACTTTTACCAGAACGGCATTGTTACCACCCTGCATAACCTTGTGCGCCGCCCGGTGGAGGACATCGAGGCAGACCTGATGCGCTTTCGCAAAGAGCGGCCGATGTCGCTGGTGCTGCCATCCCTGTATTCGGAACTCGAAGGCCCGGCGCTGCGGAACATTGTGCAAGAGCTCACCCGTGTGCCTTACCTGGACGAGGTGGTCATCGGCCTGGATCGCGCCAGTGAGGACCAGTACCGACATGCCTTGGAATACTTTTCGGACCTGCCGCAACCGTTCAAGGTGTTGTGGAACGATGGCCCGAGGCTGCGGGCGCTGGACCTGAAACTGCGGGAGCAAAACCTGGCGCCGACAGAAATGGGCAAGGGCCGGAACGTGTGGTACTGCTTCGGCTATGTGCTGGCTTCCGGCGTGAGCGAGTCTGTCGCGCTGCACGATTGCGATATTCTGACCTATTCCCGGGACCTGCTCGCGCGGCTGATCTACCCGGTTGCTAACCCGGGCTTCAACTACATGTTCTGCAAGGGCTATTACGCCCGGGTAGCGGACAGCAAGATGAATGGCCGGGTCAGCCGGCTGCTGGTGACGCCGCTGATCCGCGCCCTGAAGAAAGTCTGCGGGCCTAACGATTTCCTGGATTACCTGGACAGCTACCGCTACCCGCTGGCGGGTGAGTTCTCTTTCCGCACCGATGTGATCAATGACCTGCGCATCCCCAGCGACTGGGGCCTGGAAATCGGCGTGTTGTCGGAAATGAAGCGCAACTACGCCACCAACCGGCTGTGCCAGGTGGATGTGGCGGATGTGTATGACCACAAGCATCAGGAATTGTCGCCGGAAGACGCCAGCCGGGGCCTGTCGAAGATGAGCATGGACATCGCCAAGGCGCTGTTCCGCAAGCTGGCGACCAACGGTGAGATTTTCTCCAACGAGAAATTCCGCACCCTCAAAGCGAGCTATTTCCGCATCGCCCTGGATTTTGTCGAGACCTACCAGAACGACGCCATGATCAATGGCCTGAGTTTTGACCGCCACAAAGAAGAAAAGGCGGTGGAACTGTTCGCCCAGAACGTGATGCGCGCCGGGGCGTACTTCCTGGATAACCCCATGGATACGCCGTTTATCCCCAGCTGGAACCGGGTGACCAGTGCCATTCCGGATATTCGCGAGCAGCTGCTGGAGGCGGTGGAGCTGGACAACGAGGAGTTTCGGCCATGAGCCAGTCACTGGAAAGCCGGCTGGTGGCGATGCTGGAGGTGGTTTATCCGGCGCTGGATTGCGAGTTTCTGGCGGACCAGTTGCTGGATGCCATGGGCCTGGACCCGGAGGCCGAGCCACCGCCGGCACACCAGAACAACTGGAGCCAGGCGGATGTGGTGCTGATCACCTACGCCGACACGGTACAGCGCCCGGATGAAAAACCGCTGGTGACCCTGAAGCGGTTTCTGGACGACTGCCTGCGGGAGTCAGTGACGGCCGTGCACATTCTGCCGTTCTTCCCCTACAGCTCAGACGATGGCTTTGCGGTGATGGATTACCTGGCGGTGAACGAATCCCACGGCAGCTGGGAAGATATCGAAGCCATCGCCCGGGATTACAAACTGATGGCGGACCTGGTGATCAACCACATGTCGGCCCGCAGCCGCTGGTTCGAGAACTTTCGCAAGCGGGTGGGGCCGGGCAAGGATTACTTTGTTGAAGCCAATCCCAAAGATGACCTGAGCCAGGTGGTTCGGCCCCGCACCTCGCCCCTGCTGAATCCGGTGCAGACCGAGGACGGCGAGCGCTATGTGTGGTGTACCTTCAGCGAAGACCAGGTGGACCTGAATTTCGCCAACCCGGAGGTGCTGATCGAATTCGCCGGTATCATTCGTTATTACCTGGAGCGGGGCGTGAAGATCTTCCGGCTGGATGCGGTGGCCTTTCTCTGGAAAGAGCCGGGCACGCCCTGTATTCACCTGCAGCAGACCCACGAGCTGATTAAGATTCTGCGGCTGCTGATTGAGCATCACACCGCAGATGCCGTGGTGATCACAGAAACCAACGTGCCCAATCGGGAGAACCTGACCTACTTCGGCAACGCCAACGAAGCCCATGCCATCTATAACTTTTCATTGCCGCCCCTGCTGATCAACACCCTGGTGACCGGTAATTGCCGCCATTTGAAAACCTGGCTGATGGGCATGCCGCCGGCGCAGATGGGCACCACCTACCTGAACTTTATCGCCTCCCATGACGGCATAGGGATGCGCCCCACCGACGGGCTGTTGGACGAGGACGAGAAGCAGCGGCTGATCAATACCCTGGAATCTTTTGGGGGCAAGGTGTCATACCGGCGCACGGCCGATGGCCGGGATCAGCCCTATGAGCTGAACATTGCCCTGTGGGATGCCCTGAAAGGTACTGCCGAGGGTGGAGCAGACCACTGGCAGCTGCAGCGCTTTCTGTGTGCCCACACCATCATGCTGGCGCTGGAAGGTATTCCGGCTTTCTATATTCACAGCCTGCTGGCCACCGGCAACGACCTCGACCGTGTGGAACATACCGGCCGGCTTCGTTCCATCAACCGTAGCCAGTGGCAGCTGGACAGCCTGGAAGCAACGCTGGCTGATCCCCTCAGCCATCACAGCAAGGTGTACGGGGAACTCAAACGTCTGATTGCCATCCGCCGGGCCCAGCCCGCCTTCCACCCCAACGCCACCCAGTTCACCCTGCACCTGGGCCTGCAACTGTTCGGCTTCTGGCGCCAGAGCCTGCGCCGGGAACAATCCATCTTCTGCATCCACAACATCAGCGCCGAAGTGCAACAAGTGGCCCTCAGCGACATCAACCTGATCAGCACAGACCAATGGACAGACCTGCTCTCCGACCAGCCCATCGAAGACCTCAGCGGCACGATTACCCTGAAACCCTACCAATGCCTCTGGCTGGGGGTCAGACCCCCGATACATTTGGCATGACGAAATGTACTGCGGGTCTGACCCGCTGGGGCTGAGGTAGCCGCTGAGCCGAATATGAGCCATAATCGGCTCAGGTTTTGATCCAAAAAGCGGGTTTATTCGGCTCATGTATATCTGGCAAGAACAAGACTGGCCCCGTTTCACTTGGGATGAGGGTGCTCTGCGCTCCTCGGTTGCTTGATTCTGCCGGCGAGGAATTTGGGAAAGGCATCAACGCCCGGAAATACCAGTCTATGGCTAAGGTCAGCAAGGCGACGGCTACGCGGGATTTGACGGACTTAGTGGAGAAAGGTTGTATTTTTCAGTTAGCCGGGGGCGGATGCAGTACCCGCTACGCCTTGTTGCTGCACAGTGACTGATTGACCAAGCCGGTTTGTGACCGGGTTGTTTGTAATGCCGTGACGGGTGGTTATAATCGGCGCAGCTCAGGATGAGTTTGTTATAACCATTTAAACTTCAGGGACCGAAGTTATGCCCCAGGCAAGCGGATTGCAGTTCACCGCCCGTGTAGGCGAATTCCCCTCTGATCACTTTTCGGTAGTTGGCTTCGCGCTGACCGAACAGCTGTCTTCCTTGTTTCATGGCCGGTTAGAACTGGCCAGCACAGACCCCGATGTGGCCGCTGCGAACATTCTGGAACAACCGGTAGACCTGGTGGTTTGGCAGAATGCCCAGCCCCTGCGCCGCTTCACCGGTGTGGTGAACGAGTTTGTCCGTGGCAACACCGGCCACCGCCGCACCCGCTACGAAGTGGTGATTCAGCCCCCGATGTGGCGTCTGGGCCTGATGCACAACAGCCGTATCTTCCAGACCCAGGCCACGGACATCATTGTGCGAACCTTGCTGGAAGAGCGGGGCATCATCGACACCGTGTTTGACTTCAAACGCCCCCCCGAAGAACGGGAATACTGCGTTCAGCACCGGGAAAGTGATCTGCAATTCCTGGAACGACTGGCCGCCGAAGAAGGCTGGCACTACCGCTACCAGCACGGCACCGTGGATGGCGAAGAACAACCGGCCCTGATCCTCGCTGATCACCATGGTGATGCTCCCAAACTGGACCCGGTGCCCTGCAACACCAAAGCTGGCGGCAGCACCCAACAAGCCTGCGTCTTCAGCTTTGCCTATGAAGAGCGGGTGCGTGTGTCCTCCGTGGCGATGAAGGACTACACCTTCAAGAACCCGGCCTATGCCCTGATGCATGAACACAGCGCAGGAAGCTCGAGCCACCGGGAAGATTATCAGCATTACGCTTATCCTGGCCGCTACAAAGCCGACGCCAGTGGCCAACCGTTCACCCAAGCCAGGCTGGACGCCCTGAGAAACGACGCCGCCCTCGCCAACGGCAAAAGCAACCGCCCGGACTTCACCCCCGGCGCCAAAGTGGAACTGCAGGACCACGACAGCCAGACCCTGAACCGGGAATGGCTGCTCACCGCCATCACCCACACCGGCAAACAGCCCCAGGCCCTGGAAGAAGAGGGTGGCAGCGAACCCACCCGCTACCACAACGACTTCACCGCCATCCCGGCCGACAAAACCTGGCGCCCCCTGTGCAATCAAAAACCCGTGATGGACGGCCCCCAGATGGCGCTCGTCACCGGTCCCGAGGGTGAAGAAATTCACTGCGACCAGTACGGCCGGGTAAAAGTAAGATTCCCGTGGGACCGTTATTCCAAGAACGATGAACACAGCAGCGCCTGGCTGCGCGTGGCCCAGGGTTGGGCCGGTGGCCAATACGGCTTTATGGCCCTGCCACGAATCGGCCACGAAGTGATTGTCAGCTTCCTGGACGGCGACCCGGACCAGCCCATCATCACCGGAAGAACCTACCACGCCACCAACACACCGCCCTACGCGTTGCCGGAACACAAAACCCGGACCACATTAAAAACCAAAACCCATAAGGGTGAGGGTAGCAACGAACTGCGCTTTGAAGACGAAGCCGGTGATGAACAGATCTACGTCCACGCCCAGAAAGACCTGGACCTGCTGACCGAACACAACCGCACCGAAGTCATCAAGAACGACAGCCACCTGACGGTGGAGAACAACCGCTTCAGCCACACCAAGGGCAGCAGCCACCACACTACCGATGGCGAGCATCGGGAGAGTATCGGAGCGGACTATAGCCTCACCGTAAACGGCAGCCACCACAGCAAGCAGGGCAAGAACCAACTGGTGGAAGCCGGTACGGAGATTCACCACAAGGCCGGTATGAAAATTGTGATTGAGGCGGGTGCCGAGGTGACACTGAAGGCCGGTGGCAGCTTTGTGACGGTGGATCCGAGTGGGGTGACCATTTCCGGGCCGCTGGTGCGGATGAACTCCGGGGGTGGGCCGGGAAGTGGTAGTGGGGTTGGGGCGCAGACTCCGGCCAAGCCAGCGTTAATTGCTGAACATCACTCGCCGAAAGTTGAGCATGCCCAGCTGGCACTGGCCTCCCAGCGCTTCAGTGCGTCTGGAGCAAAACTCCGCTCCCCATTGCTTAAACAAGCCGCTCGTGAAGGAGCGCTGTCAGTAACCAACTGCGAGTTTGATGAGCATGGACGCTGCAAACTACATCAGCACACTTGAGCTGATAGCCCCAAGAACAACTGCACCGGAAAACTACGATTTTGCCATCCTGGACTTGGCTAGCGATGAGACGCTCCTTGAACAGCTCTACTCTGGCACGGTGGGTGAACGTATCGAATGGTGGAGTCTGTTTGAGGGAACAAGCTGGCAGCCTGACTGGGCAAGTGGTCCCATTCTTATTGACTTGAGAGATGCACCTGGTTTTCGCACACAGCTGCAATTGCAGCTGGAATCATCTTCTATGGGTATCTTGATTACCTCAGGCTCTTCTGCGGAAGAACTTCGTCAGCACCTGACTCGTTGGCTCTTTGAGTCACTGCCGGAGAAGCAGCAACTACTGAGGTTCTATGAGCCGCGTATGTTTGCTCCGCTGTTGTGTGTTTTGAGCAAACAAAGCTGCCAGAACTTTCTCGCTGTGGGGCGCCAATGGTACTGGCATGACGGCCATGTCTGGCGTGAAAGCCAGGGGTGTAATCAACCCGCTGATGAACTGCGTGATTCGGGCCAGGTAGTGGTGTCCGCCACAGAACTCAAGAATTCGGAGCGGTATTGGCTGGCGGGTGAAGCAAGCGGGTATGCCACTTATTACGATGAGGCGTTAGGCCACACGAAGCGGCCCGCTGTATGGGTGTTTAACTGCCTCGAAGAAGCCCAGAAAGCTGGTTTTTTGAGTGCGGCCTATCTTGAGCGCTGGTTGAGGTTGGCGCTCCAGTTGGGAGCAGATTTTCATCATTCTGAACCGTATCAGGAAGCGTTATCCCGAGACGATCTCTCGCCAAGAGACCGTCTGATTGCTATGGAAAGCATGTCGGAGAAAGCTCATGCAAACAACTCATAAAGTTCAGGCCGGGGATACACTCTCGGCCATCGCCAACCACTATCAGACAACTGTCAGAAGACTTCAGTCAGTCAACCCTAAAGTCACGAACAAGGACCATATCCAGGTTGGTTGGGAGTTGATAATTCCGGCAAATGAAATGGGCCAGAGTTCTCAAAAAACTGATGTTCTAAGAGCTCCCCGTTCAACTGGTAGTGAAGCGAAAGGGCAGGCCTCGTGTACTGAGTGCACAGATGATTACACTGAAATCATCCATGTTACCGGAGCCGGTGATGGCAAATGGTGCGTTGCACTGCCGCAGAATGCGGCTGATTTTCTGCTGAAGGAAATTGATGAAGTTGACGCACTGATGGCTGAATTCAAAAGTGCTCAGGACGCTGTGCATGATCCTGAATCTGGTGAAATAAGCCCTAAACGCCGCTGGATGGACAAAGCTGCAGAGATGGGGGTAATTGAGCCTGAGCCTGAGGCGAGTGATGAGGAAAACGTTACCAAGGCGTCAACAATCCAGTCACAGATCGCCGCTATTGATGAACAAATTCAATGGTATAACGACTACGATCCGGATTATTACCTGACCTTTGCCCGACCGGATGCCGGGAAACGAGAAAGTATTGAGAGGGCCGCAAAGGAAAAGCGACTAGCGATGCTGCGGGAAGAGCGCAATAAACTAGTGGCGAAGCTGGAAAAGGGAAGTGCCTCCACCGGTGTAAAAGGAACAGGCATCTCATCAAATGAATTTCTGACTTCCCGAAGCAACAGTAAAGAGAGGGGCTTTGTTTCCCAGAGAAGAACCAAGCGGGAAACCGGAATCGTCGAAGTTATGGTTTTCAGCCGACCGGGTCGCTGGTATTACATTCGCCGTGAAGCTTACCGGCGGTTGGTAACCGAATACGGGTCTATTCGCTATGTGCGTAAAACAAAGTCAATATCCAACATGCTGCGAGATCGAACCGGCACCGCAAAGGCACTGTTTGGCCAGATCCGCGATGGCATAGCAGCAGACGCTGCAAAAAGCCCATTGGGTAATATTGAGGTGAAGTTTGCTGAGGCCAGTGATGATTTCTATTTGTTGGGGGAGGAACACTCGAAACTGACCTGGAAGCCGGTTGGCGAACACGATTGTCCGATTGAGAATAACTTCCAGGTAAGCGCAGAGGCCCACTTGATGCGTTTCGCCATGCAAGCCAGTGCCGGCGTTAATGCTTTTAACCTCAGTGAAGGGGAAATCGATATCGGGACCAAGGCCAGCGCGTCACTGGCATTGATTGAAGCCGAGGCAAAGCTGGCGGAGGTGTTTGTCCCGAATGAAGCCGGGTGGGATTGTCGGTTTACGTATCGTAATCGTAGCGGCGAGTTAGCTGATCTGGCGTTTGGTGCTTTCCGTTTTTCCGGTGACATTACCCTGAATTGTTTTGCTGGTGGTCGAGCCAGTGGTGAAGCTAACGTAAGGTTATCTTCCGGAGCGGCCTCGTTTCTGTTGTCGGAAAACAAAAAGGTCGAAGCAAGTCCGAATGCAGGATTGGCCGTCACGGGTGACGCTTTTGCCGGTGCTGAAGCTGGAGGTGCGATAGCAGGCAAGTTCAGCTGGGTTCATCCCGAGGAGCAATATCGGAAGAACGCAGATTGGCAAGACTTGTTCAATATCTCTATCGGCGGGACGCTCGCAGTCGGAGCCGGCGCGGGGTTTGATTTTGAGCTTCGTTTTGATAGGCGAAAAGTCGTTTTCGTTTGTAAAGGACGTCTTGTTTTTGGTCCGGGTGCTAGTGGTTCCTTCGGTTCCGAAATAGGGGCTGACCGAATTTGGCATCTGGTTAAAACTGTCTTTGAAGTGCTTTCTGAGGTTGACTACCAGTTTTTGGCAAATGTTCAGCCAGATCTCTTTAAGCAATGGACTCGTGTGCTGTATCTGAATCTTACGAATGAGGTTCAAAACATTGCCGAACTTCTATGCAGTCCGATGGATACTGTGGATAGGCTCTGGAGGGTGAGACTTGACCGGAAAGCAGCGGCTGAGGCGCTTGCTGATAGAATTATTAAAGATGCTAAGCATTTTGAAACGCTTGAGCAGATGAACCTAAATGGTTTGCCTTACTCTCAACTCCCACCGGAGACTATGGGCATGATGCTTTCAACGCTTTGCGAAAGCTTCATCGAGAGTTGGGAAGAAAAGCAAGAGAAGGCACTGCTTATAGTTGTTTCTCAGATTAGAACTTGGCGACAGTTCTTTGAAACGCTTGAACATATGTCATCAGAGGGTAAAAGGGTTGATCCAATGAACAGTTTAGCGCGGCTTTCTGCGATATTGGATGATGGATATTCATCCTCGGACAACCAGCTGTCGCAGTTTCATACATGGATTACGTCAGACTTGGCCATGAAGCCGACAAAAAGATCTTTGGGGTTAGCGTGGGTTCCTGTACCTGCTCATTTAAAAGCTGAACGGTTGAAAACCCGAATTGCTCAGTTTGGACATCAGGATAGTAGTGCCCTGACCTAATTCATCGCACAGCGAAATCCAAGAGCCTCATAGTAATGAGGCTCTTGAGGAGGGCGACTATCTCTCAGTATTGAAGTGCTTGCCTTAGGGGTGCTGTAGCGGCTTCCTGTTCTTACGACCTTTGTATTCCCCGATGCAGGCCCAGTCGGATTATTTTCCGGGCTTTCCTTGTAATAGCTTTCTGAATACCAGTCGTTGACCCACTCTGCGCTGTTCGAAGTAAGATCATGTATTCCAAGCGGGTTAGGCGGGAAGCTACCAACTGGCATCATCCCGTCTTCTCGCTGCGTGGCATCAGGCGTATTGATCCCTTCTTTTATTTTTCCGTTGTCGGTTGCATAAAGAATGTTTTGGCCCCTATTTCGTGCAGCAAATTCCCACTGAGCCTCGGTGGGAAGGTCAATAGGTGAACCGGCTAGTTCTCCAACCCAGAGGCAATAATCCTTCACTTCTTGCCACTCCCTGGTCCAGGCAGGGAGCTCGGGCTGAAAAAGATGTTTTCGATCGTTTCTTGTCCGAAGCTCCTGTGCGTAGGGTTCTTTGCCCAGAACCTCCCGGTACAGGTCGAAATCACCTAGGGTAGTCTCGTATTTTGATAGGTAGAAATCATTCAGTGTAACCTTGTGCGCATAATCGTTGTCTAGCCAGATGTCGACCTTGCAAAAGTCCTTTGAGCCAGGCTCACAGGGCACCCCAAACTCCCCCATCATGAAGCTTCCACCTTCCACAAAAACCATATTGTCTACAGCCCGTACAACCAGTTCTGTAATTGCGGTTTGTTGAGAGGAAGAAAGGTTTGGGTGGCGTTCTTCAACGCGGTCCTGAATGGCCTCAATCTGAGCATTGTTGAGCGTCTCACTGGTAACCGAAGTACAACCAGCGAACAAAGCAACGATAACGGACGATGAGAGCAGATTGCGCATTTGTGCTCCTTGCAGCGGTTTACAATCCATGTTGGCAGCGATAATACCAGCTATCGCCTGCCAGAAAAAAAGAATGGGTGACTGATTTCCCAATTTCGCGGAATCGTACCTTTACCGACCTACGTTTTCTTTACCCCCAAAGCACAAACATACTTCCGCTCATACCGCCGGTCAGCCCAGCTCTCATAAACCCGTCTGGCAATGGGATAGATCACGGGCCACAACAGCGGTTTGAACAGCCACCCAAACGGCGTATGGCTCCAGGCCCGCACGTTGGCGTGCAGCCCGGTCACCCATTCGCCGGTCCAGGTCATTAAGTGCAGGCGGCGGAGGAGGTCTTCATGGCATGGCAGTTGGGGGCTGCCTTCCGGTTGTTCGTGAACGTCTGCGAAGATGAGTTGCCCACGCTGTAGTCGGCGCAGGGTGCGGATTTCCTTTGCGCAGAGCGGGCAGCTGCCGTCGTAGAACAGGGTGTCGTATTTTGGGTTCATGCGGGTTCTGGTTATCCGGTGGCGTTTGTTAACTATACGAGCCGCGTGGCTGATGGTTCAGCGCCGTGGCGTTTGTAATGCCCTGATAATGCAGCCACTTGTTCGAAACGCTACACTGGTGTCTTTGCGGAAGCGCAGGCTTCTGTGTAAACACTCACCAGGCCAGACTTGCACATGGAAGACCAGAAGCCCGACCAGACCGCTCCTCCGGAAGACAAAAAAGCGTCAGCGCTTGCCGAGTTGTCCACTCCCATCTACGGCCTGTTCACGCTGGGTATTCTGTACACCCTGTACTTGGCCCACCAGATTGTCCTGCCGATCATTCTCGCGGTACTCACCAGCTTGTTGTTGTCGCCCCTGGTGAAGAAAGCCAGGTTGAAATGGCATGTTCCGCGGGTGGTGAGCTCGCTTGTACTGGTGCTTGTGGTGCTGGCGGGTATTGTCGGTTTGGGGGTTGCGGTAACCGCACCGGCGCTGGAATGGGCTGAGCGCGCCCCGCAAGGTTTGTCGCGCCTGTTGGTGGGCGATAGTGAGATTATGCGGCAACTGGACAAAGTCACCCGTTCTGCGGAACAGGTGGAGAAGTCGGTAGAGGGTCTGTCGTCTGAGGACGGTAGTGAAAAACCGACAACCGTGGTGCTTCAGACCGATTCCTGGCGCAGCCAGCTGATGACAAAAGCCCGCAACGGCCTGGCCGGCCTGGCGCTGGCGTTGGCGCTGACTTACTTTCTGCTGGTCAGCGGCGACAGGTTGATCCGCAACTTCGTGCGGCAAATCCCGAGGTCTCAGCGCAAAACCGTGCTCAGAATTACCCACGACTCCCAACACCAGATCGCCCAATACCTGGCAGTGTTAGGCCTGAGCAATCTGTCGGTAGGGCTGATCACCGGGCTCACATGCTGGGCCATCGGCCTGCCAGACCCGGCCGTATGGGGCCTGATCGCCGGCCTTGCCCGGTTTATTCCCTACCTCGGTAACATGCTCACCATCGCGCTACTGGCACTGGTGTCGGCACTGACCCTGGACACCGTATGGATGATGGCACTGGCACCGCTAAGCTTCATCCTGCTCACCACCATCGTCGGCTTCTTCCTGGAACCCTGGATCCACGGATTCCGCATGGCCATCAACCCCGTCATTATCTTCGTATCCATCTTCTTCTGGGGCTGGCTCTGGGGCCCGGTAGGCGTACTGCTGGCCGTCCCCCTGATGACCGTAATCCAGGTGATCCTGAAACAAATCCCGAGACTACGCCCGGTGTACAAAGTGATTGCTCGGTAAGCCGTCTAAAACACAACGCTCGATCACGAACTGAGCTTCCCCTCCAACAAGGTTCTGCCGGCGGGAGGTGGGGCGTGTTTTTCTGGCAGGAAAAAAGATGTCTGAGCGAAGCGAGTTATTTTTTCCAGAAGAAAAACACGCCCCACCTCCCAGCCCGCCCCCACAACCAGAAGGATGGGAGCCCAAGCCAAACTCATCACGTTCCCTGACACAAAGCCAGATCTTTCCTATGCTCAGTGAATCAAAGAATCCACCAGCGCAGCGAGAATTCAATGCCCGACATCCCGCCCACCATGAAAGCCATGGTCCTCACCGCCCATGGCGGCCTGGAAAAGCTTGAATACCAGGATGTTCCGGTGCCCAGACCAGCAGCAGGCCAGATTCTGGTCCAGGTAACCGCCACCGCCAAGAACAACACCGACCGCAAAGCCCGTGAAGGCCTGTACCCCACCAAAAAGGGCGAAATGACCTCATTCCAGATGGGCGGCAAACCCACGCTGACCTTCCCGCGCATACAAGGCGCAGATATCGTAGGCCGAGTAGTCGCCGTGGGTGAGGGCGTCAGCGAACAACGTATCGGGGAGCGCGGCCTCCTGGACTTCAACATCTACGCCACCGACCGCACCGACATCAATCTCACACCGGACTATTACGGCCATGGCGCCGATGGCGGCTACGCCGAATACGTCGCCCTGCCGTCTGACCAGTTTCACCATATCCCGAATCCGGAACTGGCGGATGCCGAGCTGGCAGCCATGGGCATGTGTTCCTACCAGACTGCCTACCACATGCTCACCTCTGCCAGGGTGCAGGCAGGCGAGCGGGTGCTGGTGACCGGTGCCAGCGGTGGCGTGGGCACAGCCTTGATCCAGCTTTGCCGAATCATCGGTGCCATTCCCTACGCATTGAGCCAGCAAGACAAAGTGAACGCACTGCTCGACCTTGGCGCCGAAGCGGTGCTGGATCGCAGCAACATGGACTCCTTCGTCGACCGGGTGAAGAGCGAAACGGATGGCAAACCCCTGGACGCAGTGATGGACCTGGTAGGCGGCGAAATGACTGACAAGTTCATCGACGCCATGATCTTCGACATGAACGCCCGCAGCACCTACCCGCGCCTGAGCATCGCCGGCGCCAGCGGTGGCAACATCAGCGAAATCCTCTGGACCCGAATCTACCTGTACCAGGTGCAGATCTTCGGCGTGTCTCACGGCACCCGCGAAGAAGCAAACCAGCTGATGACCTGGATACGCGATGGCCAGCTGAAACCCGTCCTGCACGGCGCGTTCAAACTGTCTGACCTGCACAAAGCCGAAGAGTATTTCGTGAACCGTGGCAGCAACTACCTGGGCAAGATCGTGATCGTGCCGGATGCTCAGTGGCTGGAACACGGACAACCCTGTGACGTGGAGGCGGGCGGATGAAACCGGAACTCACCATTCAATTGATGGACACCCATGCCGGCGGTGACGTCAGCCGAATCGTTACTGGCGGCATCATCGACTTGCCGGGAAATACGGTAAGGGCCCAGATGGAATACCTGCGCGACGACGCCGACGGCCTGCGGCGGTTGCTGCTGGAAGAACCCTACGGCATCCCTGAAATGTCCGTAGACCTGCTGGTACCCGCCACCAACCCCGAAGCCGCCGCCGGTTACATCATCATGGAAGTCATGGGCTACCCCATCTACTCCGGCTCCAACACCATCTGCACCGCCACCGCCGTACTGGAAACCGGCATAGTCCAGAAACAGGAAGGCAAACAACACTTCAAACTCGAATCCCCCGCCGGCCTGGTAAACATAGAAGCCACCGTGCACAACGGCGTAGTAGAAGCCATCACCTGCGAAGGCCTGCCCAGCTACATCCACACCCACAAAGCCAGCATCAACGTACCCAACATCGGCAAGGTCAACTACAGCGTCGCCTACAGCGGCGGCTTCTACGCCCTGGTAGACGCCAAATCCCTCGGCTTCGACCTCACCCTGGACGAAGAACGCCAACTAGCCCAAACCGCCCACGCCATCGTCGAAGCCATCCAGGCCGAAAGAGGCTTCTCCCACTACACCCTGGGCGACGTAGGCCCCCTCCCGTTCCTACACTTCATGGGCCCGGTAGAACCAATAGCCGAAGGCTACTACCGCTCCCGCTCAGCAACCTACGTCCACCCCGGCGTCATCTGCCGAAGCACCACGGGTACTGGAACCTCCGCAAGACTGGCGTTAATGAACTACGAAGACCACATCAAACCCGGCGACAAACTCGAAACCATATCCCTGAGGGAAACCGGCTTCATCGGAGAATTCACCGAAGTGGAAAAGGAAGGGGAGTATCAGGTGGTCAAAAACAACATAACCGGCAAAGCCTACGTCATTGCAAAGTCCGACATAGTAGTGAACTGCGACGACCCCATGGTGGAATGCAACGGCCTGACTCACATCCTCACACAAGTTGATGGCACATAATCGCTAACGCACACTCGTTAGTCAGTCAGCGAGCTAACCAACCGGTCCACCCGGCTGTTTCCAAAAAGGCTCTGCCGGCGGGAGGTGGGGAGGGATTTTCTGGCAGGAAAAAAGATGTCTGAGCGAAGCGAGTTGTTTTTTCCAGAAGAAAATCCCTCCCCACCTCCCAGCCCGCCCCAAAACCAAACGGATAGGAGCCCAAGCCCGACCCCGAGCCTGCCACTCACCGAGGCCTAAGCCGCCGCTTCTCAGCCCGCCGCATCCAGAACCAGGCAATAAAGGCAATCACCGAAACCGCCGCAATAATCAAAGTAGCCAACGCATTAATCTCCGGCGACACCCCCATCCGCACAGACGAAAACACCACCATCGGCAAAGTCGTCGCCCCCGGCCCGGACACAAAACTGGCAATCACCAGATCATCCAGCGACAAAGTAAACGCCAGCAACCAGCCCGACACCAACGCCGGCGCAATCACCGGCAGGGTAATCACAAAGAAAGTCTTCAGCGGCGTACAGCCCAGATCCATGGCCGCCTCCTCAATGGACAAATCCACCTCCCGCAGCCGCGCACTCACCACCACCGCCACATAAGCACTGCAGAAGGTAGTGTGGGCAATCCAGATGGTGGCCATGCCACGATCCACCGGCCAGCCAATCAGCTGCGCCATCTGCACAAACAGCAGCAACAGTGACAAACCGGTGATCACTTCCGGCATCACCAGCGGCGCCGTGATCATGCTCGACAGCAGCGTGCGCCCGCGCATTTTCTTGAACCGGGTAATCACAAAGGCACACAAGGTACCCAGGCACACCGCCATGCTGGCGGAATAGAAGGCAATGCGCAGGCTCATCCAGACGGCAGACAGGATTTGCTCATTGGCAAACAGCGCGCCGTACCATTTCGTGGAAAAGCCGGCCCACACCGAGACCAGCCGCGAGGCGTTGAACGAGTAAACGATCAACACCACCATCGGCAGGTACAGGAACAGCATGCCCAGCAACAGCATGGATTTTGAGAAGCCGGGGGCTTTCAGCTTAACCATTCTTTTCCATCTCCCGAGCCTGGAAGCGGTGGAACAGCACAATCGGAATCAACAGCAGCGCCAGCATGACAATCGCCAGCGCAGAGGCCACCGGCCAGTCGCGATTGTTGAAAAACTCTTCCCACAGCACCTTGCCGATCATCAGGGTATCCGGCCCGCCCAGCAGTTCCGGAATCACAAACTCGCCCACCGCCGGAATGAATACCAGCATGGAGCCGGCCAGGATGCCGGCCTTGGACAGGGGCAAAGTGATCGCCCAGAAAGTAGTCAGGCTACGGCAGCCAAGATCCGACGCCGCTTCCAGCAGGCGCACGTCCAGCTTCACCAGGTTGGTGTAGATGGGCAGGATCATGAACGGCAGGTAGGCGTAGACAATGCCCAGAATCACCGCAAAGTTGGTGTTCAGCATCTTCAGGGGTGAGTCGATCAGCCCCAGCCACATCAGAAAGCTGTTCAGCAGCCCCTGGTTTCCCAGAATGCCCATCCAGGCGTACACGCGAATCAGGAACGAGGTCCAGGACGGCAGCATCACCATCAGCAGGAACACCAGCTGCCAGTGCTTGGGCGCCCGGGCCATGGCATAGGCCATGGGGTAGCCGATCAGCAGGCAGAACAGGGTGGCCAGGAATGCGGTTTTCACCGAGCCCCAATAGGCGGCGATGTACAGGCTGTCGGAGGCCAGGAACAGGTAATTGCCAAAGTTCACCACCACCGACAGAGTGTTATCCACCCATCGGAACACCGGCTCGTAGGGCGGAATAGCCATCACCGCTGAGGTCAGGCTGATCTTCAGCACCAGCGCAAACGGCAGCAGGAAGAACAGCAGTAGCCAGGCGAACGGCACGCCAAACACCACCCGGCGATGGAATACCACCGCACGCACCCGCTCCGCGAAGGGGGTTATCAATTTTCCAGGAACCTCTGACAAGGTTCCTGATGTGGATGAAGGGCGAGGCGCACGGAGCGCAGCAAAGGAGACATACCTTCTTGGTAGGCGAGTTTGCGAGCACCGCGCAACGCTGCCCTTCGCCGCAGCAGGGGCCTTGTCGGAGGTTCCTGTGGTCATGGCGTCAGTTCCAGAGCAGGATAGGACTGGAGGCTTCCCAGGACACGAACACCTGATCACCCCAGGTAGGCCGCTCGCCCCGGCGTTCCACGTTGGCCATGGTGGCCTGTACCCGCTTGCCACTAGCCAGCTTCACGTAGTAAGACGTGATGTCGCCCAGGTAGGCAATGTTGTCTACCGTGCCGCAGCTCCAGTTGGTGTCGCCTTCGGGCTTCTCGGTGGTCAGGTAGATCTTCTCCGGGCGCAGGGCGATCAGGGTTTCCGTGGTTTCCGCGGGCGTGGTCACACCCCGGTCGATAAACACCGGTGCATCCAGCAGGTCGCTGGTCAGCGAGATGCTGTCGGAGTTGTCTTCCAGGATGTTCGCCTCGAAGATATTCACCGAGCCGATGAACTCCGCCGTCATGCGGCTGTTCGGGCTCTCATAGATATCAATGGGGGAGCCCACCTGGGCAATCCGGCCGTAAGACATGATGGCAATGCGACTGGCCATGGTCATGGCTTCTTCCTGGTCGTGGGTCACCATCAGGCAGGTCACGCCCACTTTCTCCAGAATATCCACCAGCTCCAGCTGCATTTCCGTGCGCAGTTTTTTGTCCAGCGCGCCCATGGGCTCGTCCAGCAACAACAGCTTCGGGCGCTTGGCCAGCGAGCGGGCCAGGGCCACACGTTGCTGCTGGCCGCCAGACAATTGCTGGGGCCGGCGCTTGCCGTAGGCTTCCATCTTCACCAGCTTGAGCATGGCGGCCACGCGGTCGGCGATTTCGCTTTTCGGCAGCTTGTCCTGTTTCAGGCCCATGGCAATGTTCTGCTCCACAGTCATGTGCGGGAACAGGGCATAGGACTGGAACATCATGTTGGTCGGGCGCAGGTAAGGAGGCAGGGCAGTGATGTCCTGACCGTCCAGCACGATGCGGCCGGAATCCGGGGTTTCAAAGCCCGCGAGCATGCGCAGCAGGGTGGACTTGCCAGAGCCGGAGCCACCCAACAGGGCGAAGATCTCGCCCTTGTGGATGTCCAGACTCACGTCGTCCACCGCCAGGGTGCTGTCGAAGCTCTTGGAAATGCCTTTGATGCTGAGGAGCACCTCCGCTTGCGCGGAGGTATTGTTGATCACGGCCACCGTCAGCGACCGGATTTCACGCTGGTCCAGGTGCGGGTCATCAGGCGCTGGGCGTCCTGAGGCCGACCTTCCATGATGTACAGCTTCTTCATCACCTCGTCGGTGGGGTAGATGCTGGTGTCATTGAGGATTTCCGGGTCCACAAACTCGTTGGCCGGTTTGTTCGGGTTGGCGTACCACACATAGTTGGTCACATCGGCGATGATTTCCGGACGCATCAGGAAGTTCATCAGCTTGTGGGCATTTTCCACGTTCGGTGCGCCGGCCGGGATGGTCATCATGTCAAACCACAGCACCGCACCCTCTTTGGGGATGGTGTAGCGGATGACGTTACCGTTCTCGGCTTCTTCAGCACGGGCAGCGGCCTGCAGGATGTCGCCGGAATAGCCGGCGGCCACGCACAGGTCACCGTTGGCCAGGTCGCCAATGTAACGGGATGAATGGAAGTAGGTGATGTTCGGGCGCACCGCCTTGATCACTTCACCGCCTTTCCTGATGTCGTCGGCGTTGTTGCTGTTCGGGTCCAGGCCAATGTAGGCCATGGCGGCACGAACCATCTCTTCGCCAGAATCCAGCATGGCAATGCCACAGCCACCAGCGGCCAGCTTGCCGGTCACTTCCGGATCAAACACCAGGGCCCAGGAGTCGGTCGGGGCGCTGTCGCCCAGGATGGTCTGGATACGGCCTTCGTTGTAGCCATAGCCGTTGGTGCCCCACAGGTAAGGTAGGGAGAACCGGCTACCCGGGTCCACCTTTTCCAGATCATCCATCAGGTCCGGGTTGAGGTTAGCCATGTTCGGCAGCTTGCTGTGGTCCAGTGCTACAAAAGCCTTGGCAGAAATCTGCTTGGCTACGTAGTGGTTGGAGGGCACAACAAGGTCGTAACCGGAGCGGCCAGACAACAGCGCAGCTTCCAGCACCTCGTTGCTGTCGTAAACGTCGTAGACAACCTTGATGCCGGTTTCCTGGGTGAACTTCGCCAGGGTGTCCTCGGCGATGTAGTCAGACCAGTTGTAAACACGCACTTCTCCGGCAGCAAAAACCGAAGAGGCACCCAGAGACAACGCAACAGCGGCGGCAAGCGCCTGTGGCTTACACAACTTGAACATTGGATGGTGTCCCTCACTGAAAAGGGATGGATACAAAACGTGCAGGACGCACGCGGTTCTGGTGGGATCCGAGCGATTTTTAACACGATGTGGGGGTGTGCGCTACATAAATTTCACTGGCGGGATCGGGGGTTGTGCGTACGCCCCGAATCGTGGCGGGGGCGGCGGCCTTTACCTTGTTTTTACACTGGTTGACGGACACGGCTGGGTATCTTGGTCACTATAGATCCAAACAATCGAATCTGGAGCAAACAGATGCTGAAGTTGCCAGGGTTGAGGGTGGGAGGATTGCTGGCATTGGCAGCAGTTGTGCTGTCTGGCTGTAAGGTCAGTGCCACGTCGGGTGATCGTTACTACGACGAGCCGAGCTATAGCCGGGGCTACTTCCTGGATGCCAGGGACACCGGCCATTATTTCCCCGATGAAAGCTGGAGCCTGAACCACGAAGCCGAGGTGTGCATCGGTGAAACTCTGTACTTCGAAACCGCCGATGGCCGGGTTCGTGTATACGGTTCCCCTGCCTATAGCGAAAACAGCTTCCGAGCCGCGGCCACAGAACTGAATACCCGCATAGACGGTGTATTAAACCGGTTCAAAATGACCTGGCGGGACTTTGTGGATGAGCGCAGTGCCGAGGTGCCCTATCCTGAGCGGATTGTGGGGTGTCTGAGCTCGCGGGTGACAAATGTCAACCTGGCATTGGGAACCCTCGCAGCGGTGGCCATCGCGCCATATCACAGAAGCTGGCCTTATGAGGCCGGGCAGATATTCACCCACGAGCTGGCCCATTACGTTCAGGAAAACCTGAGCCATTACAGCGCCGCGGTTCCCCTGCTGCCGTACTGGTTTGCGGAAGGCCAGGCCGCCCTTGTGGCCGGTGATCCGGTTGCCCCGGCTTACCAGCACTACGACTACAGCCCGCTGCGAGATGCCACACGAAGCGAGGCTGGCAACGTCAGCTACCGCTTTGAACACTACGCCCTGGCATACCGCTACCTTGAGCAGGCCAATGGCGCCCTGACGATGACCCTGCTGCTGGACCTGGTGCAGTACATGGACTGGACAGGCGATTATCGAGGGGTAATCAGCACCGGTGAATCCCGGGCCTTTGTTGAGGCTTTTGATGCGATGGAGCTGGTGGATCATCGGGGCCGGTATTTGAGCTTTGGGCGGTTTTATGCGGAGTACCATGAATTGGTGGGGATGTAGTATTCCTCTGAGGAAGCTTATGGGGTCGAAAATGGGCTAAAGCTGGAATCGGGGTTTGCCCGGCTGCGGCGGAGCATGCCGGGCATGTTGCCGAGATGACGAATTACTGCGCCGTAATCGTCGCCATCACCAGCTTGCCATCCATCCGGATGGGGCCGTCTTCCTTGGCGCCCAGGGTGTATTCGAATACACCGGTTTTCATGCCGCCGTCTTCGCTGTGAATCATCAGCATCAGCATGTCACCGGCGGCCACTTCTTCGGTGAGAATGGCGGCTACGTCCATGTTCTTACCTTTCTTCAGAGGCGCATAGCCCACTACCGGGCCGGGTTTCATGGCTTCATCGGTGCGGTGCACTACCAGCCAGCCGTTCTTTTCTGTCATGACTTTCTTGGCGGTTACCGTGCCTTCAGACACAGACTGGTCGTCGCCCCATACGCCCACTTTGTCGTTGCCATGGTGGTCTGCCAGTGCGGTTCCGGCGCTGAGGCTACCGGCCAGCAGGGCTACGGTGAACAGGGAGCGGGTTTTGTTGTGCTTGTTCATGGTTCTCTCCATACAGTTGATTGGCCCCCGCCCGGGTATAAGTTGGGCAGGGTGATCAGTTGTACGGAGATTTGTTTGGGATAGATTAGGACATACTGAAAAATATCAGAGGTTATCCTTCGCAATGCCCTGGCGGACCCGAACAATATCCGCCATCACAGACAGGGCGATCTCCGCCGGTGTCTTGCTGCCGATATTCAGGCCGATGGGCATTCGGATTCGCTCAACCTGCTGCTCGTTCAGCCCGCCAATGCGCAGTAAACGCTCCCGGCGTTTTTCCGAGGTGCGTAAAGAACCCATCACGCCGATGTAGAAGGCGTCGGTTTTCACCGCTTCCATCAGGGCGGTGTCGTCAATCTTCGGGTCGTGGGTGAGGGCAACCACCGCGGTTGCTCCGTGGCAGCCTTCGCGGGCAATCCACACGGAGGGCAACTCCTGGCGCAGGGTAACGCCGGGTACGTTGAAGTTGCAGACTTCTTCCTGGCGCGGGTCACATACGATCACCTCGAAACCCAGGCTATGGGCAAAGCTGGCGCAGGCGGTGGCCACCGGCGACAAGCCGGCAATGAGCAACCGGGATACCGGCCCCACCCGCAGTTTCAGGGTGGCGGTTGTTTCGTCTTCCATCACTTTCTGGCCCGTTTCCCGGTCTGGCTCGACACTGGCTTCGCCGGTTTTCAGGCAAACCTTTCGAGCCACATGGCCCTGGCCGCTCAAGGCGGCCCGAAGTGCCAGGAAGTGCTCCCGGGATGAGGCGGAGGCGGGAAAGTGCTCGATCAGCACATCCAGAACGCCACCGCAGGGCAGGCTGACTCTGGGATTGTCCAGGCCATCGGCGGCACCGTAGCGGATTCGGTTGATGCGGCCCTGGAATTCGCCTTCCTGCAGGCGTTCGAGAAAGTCCTCTTCCACACAGCCGCCTGACAACGAGCCGCAATGGTCGCCATTGGCCTGTGCTACCAGCCAGGAGCCCGGCGCCCGGGGAGAGGAGCCGAAGGTACTGAGTACCGTACACAGCCAGAAATCCTGACCGCCATCGCACCAGCTGATGGCCTGGTCAACTACCTGAATGTCCAGTGGCTGCATCTGCGCCTCCCGAATGAATAAGTGAGTCCTGTGTGATACCGGAATTTTGTCGCCTTGCCAATTGCAGTCGGGCCAGGGAGCCAGGCTATCTGCGCCAATGGGTCAGTGCCTGGCGGTATGCCGGTAGTCGCTGGGGGATTTGCCCATTACCTTTTTGAACAGCCGGGAGAAGTAATAGGCATCGTCGTAACCCAGTTGCCGGCTGATGTCAGCGAAGGTGTGGCTGGTGGTGTCCAGCAGTTCGCAGGCCCGCTCCACCTTCAGGTGCAGGAAATGCTGAATCGGTGAGGTGCCGGTCTGTTCCCGGTAACGGGTGGTGAAATGGGCCGGTGACAGCCCGCTGAGTTCGGCCAGTTGCTGCAAGGTCAGTCGCTCTTCCAGGTGTTCACGCATGTAGTTGTGAAGGGTGTCCAGCTCGGCCTGCCGAGCCTGGCTGGTTTCATCCACGTTCATGGGGACGGCACTCAGCAGCTGTCGCAGGCGATTGCTGGCGTGGATCAGCCCCTTGGTGCGGAAGCCGGTCTGGCGTACCGACAGCAGGCCGTTGAAGTCTACCAGCAGGCGGGGCTGGCGCCCCAGATGGAGCACCCGGGTGTTGTCATCAAACCCCATGTAGTCACCAAACTCTGCGGCCAGCGGGCCGGTGTAGTGCACCCAGTGAATGGTCCATGGATTGTCCGGGTCTGCCGTGTAGCGATGGCTGGCGCCGGCCGGCAGCAGCAACAGGTCGCCGGCGGTCACGGTGTAGGGCTCGCCTGCTACGTTCAGAAAGGCTTTGCCATCGGTGCAATAGATCAAAAGATTGTCACGATGGTGTTCCCGATGCATGTGATGGCCCGCCGCCCGCCGGTAATGGCCGAAGGCCAGAGGGTACAGCTCCCGGGTTAGTGGGTGGTGCGCCAGTTGGCGGACGATGGGCTCCGGAACCACATAGCGAACACTGTCCGCAGGAACAGGCCACTGGGAGGTTTGCGCGGATGGCTTGGTGCTTTGATGACTGGTCATCGAAAAATAATCCATCATGGGCGAAACTTAGTCAATCATCAGGCGGCAAGGAGCGTGCTAGTCTTTTGGAAAATCATCGCCAGGTCCGTTTCGTTATTCAGCGGGCCACGGCACTCCCGGACAACAACAAACAGGGACCATCCTCATGAAAAAAGTACCTCAGTTTATTGCTGGTGAATTTGTTCAGAGCCAGACCCAGAACTGGATCGACGTGACCAACCCGGCCACCAACGAAGTCATCGCCCAGGTGCCCTGCGCCACGGCGGACGAAATGCGCAAGGCCATCGACAACGCCGGCGAAGTGTTCAAGAGCTGGAAAGAAACCCCGGTATCCGAGCGGGCGCGGGTGATGCTGCGTTACCAGGCCCTGCTGAAAGAGCACCACGACGAGATTGCCGAAATTCTGTCCCAGGAAACCGGCAAGACCTTTGACGACGCCAAGGGCGATGTCTGGCGCGGTATTGAAGTGGTAGAGCATGCCGCCAACGTGGCGTCCATGATGATGGGCGAGACCGTTGAAAACGTCGCGCGGGAAGTGGACACCCATTCCTGGATCCAGCCCCTTGGCGTGTGCGCCGGCATTACCCCGTTCAACTTCCCGGCTATGATTCCCCTGTGGATGTTCCCCATGGCCATCGCCTGCGGTAACACCTTTGTACTGAAGCCTTCCGAGCAGGACCCGCTGACCCCGATGCGCCTGGCGGAACTGTTCGAAGAAGCCGGTGCGCCCAAGGGCGTTCTGCAGGTAGTGCATGGCGCCAAGGAGCAGGTGGATACCCTGCTGAACGATCCGGCCATCAAGGCAATTTCCTTTGTCGGTTCGGTACCGGTCGGCCGTTACATCTACGAAACCGGCACCCGCAACATGAAGCGCGTTCAGAGCTTTGCTGGTGCCAAGAACCACATGGTCATCATGCCGGATGCCGACAAGCAGCAGGTGATCAATGCCCTGGTGGGTGCCTCTGTGGGTGCCGCCGGCCAGCGTTGCATGGCTATCTCCGTGGCGGTGTTTGTAGGCGCTGCGCAAGAGTGGATTCCGGAACTCAAGGAAGCCATGGCGAAGGTACGCCCGGGTGCCTGGAACGACTCCGGTGCCAGCTATGGCCCGGTGATCAGCCCCAGGGCCAAGGAGCGGGTTGAAGCCCTGATTGCCACCGGCGAAGCCCAGGGTGCGAAGCTGATGCTGGATGGTCGCGGCTGCACCGTGGATGGCCTGCCGGGCGGTAACTGGGTAGGGCCCACGCTGTTCAGCGAAGTCACGCCGGAAATGGACATCTATAAAGAAGAAATTTTCGGGCCGGTGCTCACCTGCATGAACGCGAACGACCTTGGCGAAGCCATCGAGCTGATTAACAACAGTCCTTATGGCAACGGCACCTCCATCTTCACCAACCACGGTGGCGCCGCCCGCCGCTTCCAGCACGAGATCGAAGTTGGCCAGGTGGGTGTGAATATCCCCATTCCGGTGCCCCTGCCGTTCTTCTCTTTCACTGGCTGGAAGGGTTCTTTCTACGGTGACCAGCACGCTTACGGCAAGCAGGCAGTGCGTTTCTACACCGAAACCAAGACCGTCACCTCCCGCTGGTTTAACAGTGAAGCGACGTCTACCGAAGCCAACTTCTCCATCCAACTCCGGTAACGCCGAGCAGGGAGCTGAACGATGGATTTCAACCTGACCGAAGACCAGCTGGCGTTCCGGGATGCGGCCCGGGCCTTTGCCGAGAAAGCCATGGCACCCTATGCCGGCCAGTGGGATGTGGACCACACCTTCCCGGTGGAGGTGATGAAAGAAGCCGGCGAGATGGGCTTTATGGGGATTTATACCCCGGAAGCCCTGGGCGGCATGGGCTTGTCCCGCATGGACACCTCGGTGATCGTGGAAGAGCTGGCCATGGCCTGCCCGTCCACGGCGGCCTTTATCACGATTCACAACATGGCCACCTGGATGGTAGCCAGCTTTGCCTCGGACGACCTGAAGCAGGAGTTTGTGCCCAGGCTGGCCAGCGGTGAATGGCTGGCCTCCTACTGCCTGACCGAACCGGGGGCCGGCTCCGATGCCGCCAGCCTGCGTACCAGGGCGGTTCGTGACGGCGACAGCTATGTGATCAACGGCAGCAAGATGTTTATCTCCGGCGCCGGTGCCACCGATGTGCTGGTACTGATGGCCCGTACCGGTGATGCCGACAGTAGCGCCAAGGGGATTTCCACCTTTGTGATCCCTGCCAATGCCGAGGGTGTTTCCTACGGCAAGAACGAGGAAAAGATGGGTTGGCACAGCCAGCCCACGCGGCTGGTGACCCTGGAAGACGTGCGTATTCCGGCCAGTAACCGAATTGGTAATGAAGGCGACGGCTTCGCCATTGCCATGAAGGGCCTGGACGGCGGTCGCCTCAACATTGCCACCTGCTCCCTTGGCGGCGCCCAGGCGGCGCTGCTGCGGGCGCGCAATTACCTGCACGAGCGCCAGCAGTTCGGTAAGCCACTGGCCGCGTTCCAGGCGCTGCAGTTCAAACTGGCGGATATGGCCACCAACCTAGTGGCGGCCCGGCAAATGGTGCGCCTGGGTGCCTTCAAGCTGGATGCCGGCGACCCGGAAGCCACCCTGCATTGCGCCATGGCCAAGCGCTTCGCCACCGATGCCTGTTTCGAGGTGGCCAACGAAGCCCTGCAGCTGCACGGCGGCTACGGCTACATTCGGGAATACCCGCTGGAGCGCTATGTGCGGGACCTTCGGGTACACCAGATTCTCGAGGGCACCAACGAAATCATGCGCCTGATTATTGCCCGCCGCATGCTGGAAGACGGCGTTGCCGAAGCCATCCAGTAACCGGCCCCAATCATCAGCACCGGAACAACCAAAGGAATTTACCATGAGCGAACTGATTCAACTGGAAAAGCGCGATCACATTGCGATCCTGACCATCGCCAACCCCCCGGCCAACACCTGGACGGCAGACTCCCTGGCGGCTCTGGAGGCCACCATTGAAGACCTCAACGCAGACCGCAACATCTTCGCGCTGGTGGTCACCGGCCAGGGTGAGAAATTCTTCTCTGCCGGGGCGGACCTGAAAACCTTTGCCGACGGCGACCGTGCCCGAGCCAACGAGATGGCCCAGAAGTTCGGCCAGGCCTTTGCCACGCTGACTGCCTTCCGGGGTGTGTCGATTGCCGCCATTAACGGCTACGCCATGGGCGGTGGCCTGGAATGTGCCCTGTCCTGCGATATTCGCATTGCCGAAGAGCACGCCCAGATGGCGCTGCCAGAAGCCGGTGTTGGCCTGCTGCCCTGCGCCGGCGGCACCCAGAACCTGCCCTGGCTGGTAGGCGAGGGCTGGGCCAAGCGCATGATTCTGTGCGGCGAGCGGGTAGATGCCAGCAAGGCGCTGCAGATTGGTCTGGTGGAAGAAGTGGTGCCGTCTGGACAAGGCCTGGAAGCCGCCCTGAAGCTGGCCGAAGGCGCCTGCAAGCAGAGCCCGTCTTCGATTGCCCGCTGCAAGCAGCTGGTGATGAGCGCCCGTGATGGCCGTAGCCACACTGATGGCTGGCGCATGGAGCGGGAACTGTTTGTGGAGCTGTTCCACACCGAAGACCAGAAAGAAGGCGTGAATGCGTTCCTCGAGAAGCGCAAGCCGGAATGGAAAAACCGATAAGCCCGGGGCTGCTATGAGCGATCAACCGATGGTATTTGAAGAGTGGACCACTAACGGCGGTGGCCGGATTGCGGTCGCCAGGCTGAACAGCCCGCGCAACCTGAATTCGCTGTCTATGGACATGATCCGCCTGCTCAAGCCGCAGCTGCAACGCTGGGCTGACGATGACAGCGTATGTGCGGTCTGGCTGGAAGCCGAGGGCGACAAGGCCTTCTGCGCCGGTGGCGATATCGTGTCCCTGTACCGCAGCATGACCGAGCCGGGGAAGCTGGCCGAAGGTGAGCGGTTCTTCACCGAAGAATGCGAGCTGGATTACCTGATTCACACCTTCCCGAAACCGGTTGTGTGCTGGGGTAACGGCATTGTGATGGGCGGCGGCATCGGCCTGATGGCGGGCGCTTCCCACCGGGTGGTTACCGAACACTCGAAACTGGCCATGCCGGAAGTGAGCATCGGCCTGTACCCGGATATCGGCGCCGGCTGGTTCCTGAACCGCATGCCCGGGCGTATCGGCATGTTTCTGGGGCTGACCGGCACCCGCATGAACGCAGCCGATGCGCTGTTTGTGGGCATGGCAGACCGTTTTGTCAGCCACGAACTCAAAGGGCAGGTGATTGATGCCCTGGCATCCGCTGACTGGCAGGGTTCCAGCGCACATAGTGTTGTCAGCTCGGTACTGCGCCAGTATGAACAGCAAAGCCGGGGGGGGCTGCCGGCGTCTCCGGTTCGCGATCACTTTGATGATATCCAGCAGGCCGCCGATGGCGACTCCCTTGAGCAGGTGGTGATGCAGCTGAAAGATCTGGGCGGCCGAGAGGGCTGGCTGGGTAAAGCCGTGAAGGGATTGGCCAGTGCCTCACCCACCTCGCTGGCCCTGACCTGGAAACATCTGCAGCGCAGCCAGCGCGACAGCCTGAAACAGGTGCTGGATAACGAGCTGGTGATGTCGGTGAACTGCCTGAAGAAGGGCGAGTTTGCCGAAGGCATCCGGGCATTGCTGATCGACAAAGACATGCAGCCCCGCTGGCGTTATGCGTCGCTGGCGGAACTGGACAACGAGTGGATTGAAGAATTTTTCAGCCAGGCGCCCGGGCACTGATAAATCCCGGCGCACTGCAACAAAAACAAGGAGAAGCAAGATGGCGAAGGTAACTTTTATTGGTCTGGGCAACATGGGCGGGCCCATGGCCTCCAACCTGCTGAAGGCGGGGCATGAGGTCACGGTTTTCGATCTGTCCAAACCGGCGGTTGAAGCGTTGGTGGCCGAAGGGGCCAGCACTGCTGATTCAGCTAAAGCGGCAACCCAGGGCGCCGAGTGCGTGATCACCATGCTGCCGGCGGGCAAACATGTGGAAGCGGTGTATCTGGGCGAAGACGGCCTGCTGGCAGCCCTGCCGGCCGGCACCCTGGTGATTGACTCCTCCACCATTGCCCCGGAAACCTCCCGGGCGGTGGCAGAAGCTGCCGCAGCAAAAGACCTGGCCTTTATCGACGCACCGGTATCCGGCGGCGTAGGTGGTGCCAAGGCCGGTACACTGACCTTTATCTGCGGTGGCGAAGTGGCCACCTACAACAAGGCACGGCCGGTTCTGGAAGCCATGGGCAAGAACATCTTCCACGCCGGACCCCACGGCGCGGGCCAGGTCGCCAAGATCTGCAACAACATGATGCTGGCCATCCTGATGGCGGGCACCAGTGAAGCCCTGGCTCTGGGTGTGAAGAACGGCCTGAACCCTGCCGTACTGTCGGAAATCATGAAACAAAGCTCCGGCGGCAACTGGGCCCTGAATGTATACAACCCGTGGCCGGGTGTAATGGAAGGGGTGCCGGCATCCCGGGATTACCAGGGCGGTTTCCTGGTGAACCTGATGACCAAGGATCTGGGACTGGCGTTTGATAACGCGGTCGCCAACCAGGCTTCCATCCCCATGGGCTCCCTGGCCCGAAACCTGTTCCAGCTGCATGCCGGGCAGGGTAACGGTGAGCTGGACTTTTCGAGTATCCTGAGGCTTTACAAACCAGACTGAGCAGTAGAGCCATGCAAGTAACATTCGGAGAGCTGAAGGCTTTCCTTGAAGATCACTTTCCCCAGGGTGCCGCCTACGGCACTCTGCAGGAGCTGGGTGATGGCTGGGCCGAGATGAAGCTGGAGGTGGACGACGACCACTTGCGCCCCGGTGGAACCGTGTCTGGCCCGGTTATGATGGGGCTGGCAGACGTGGCCATGTACGCCGCCCTGCTGGGCAAAATCGGCTTGGTCCCCCTGGCGGTAACCACCAACTTCAACATCAACTTCATGCGCAAGCCCGCCGCTCACGCTGCGGTGTGGGCTCGCGCTACCTTGCTGAAAGTAGGGCGCACGATGGCGGTGGGTGAGGTGTCGATCTATTCCACTGGCATGGAGGAGCCGGTGGCCCATGCCACCATGACTTACTCTATTCCTCCGGAGAAGCATGGGCCCTGATGCCCCGGCTCAGCTCCGGCGCCAGGGCTTCGGCAATGTACCGGTAGCCTTTGATGCTGGGGTGGTAGCCGTCGCTGGCCAACAGCCCGGTATCTTCAATCACCGGGTGACGGGCGTAGCGGAAGTGCTGCGGCGCTTCGCTGGCCAGTTGCCGGTAGATGTCGTCCAGAAGCCTGGCCCGCCATCCCATCACGTAGCGCAAGGGCGCCGGCAGGGCGGTGAACAGGTGCATGGGAGGCACGCTCAGAAGCATCAGGGGTGCCGGATACCGTGCTTCGAGCAACTCCCTCAGTTCAAGCAGTTGCTGGCGGAATCGTTTCCGGGGCGTAAAACCGGTGGTGTCGTTGACCCCCATGCTCAGGATAACCACATCGGCTTCCGGTAAGTCTGTTTGTTCCAGCGCCCGGTTCAGGGCATTCAAACGAATACCGTTAACCCCGAAGGTGTGCCAGGCGATGGTTTGCCCGGTTCCCTCATGGAGCTTCCGTGCCAGCTGGCTGGCCAGGCCCTGATCGTGGGTTTGGGTGCCCACGCCGGCGGCGGTGGATTCACCAATCACCAGGATACGCCGTGCGGGCTCGCCCTCACCATACTGCCCGCACGGAGATCCGGAGGCCTCGGGCAGCCGTGGCGTGGTTTGACGAGTGCGCTTACCCTGATACAGCAACACCGGAAAGAGCACAGCCGTGGTCAGCCAGAATGGAAGATGCATTGCATAGATCCCGGGTTTAGTGGAGCGGAATAATCCTGGTATGGGCGACATTAGCCGCCAGACTCTACCAACGGTACAATGGCGGCTTCTCTTCGACCAATTTTGGCAGGAACTCTTTGAAAATCCCTGAACGCCTGAAGCCCCTCGCCGATGATGGCATCATTGATGAAGTCATCAGCCGACTCATGAGCGGTAAAGAGGCCGATATTTATATTGTACGGTGTGGCGATTCGATTCGCTGCGCCAAAGTCTATAAAGATGCGGTCAAGCGCAGCTTTAAAAAAGCGGCGCGATATCAAGAGGGTCGCAAGGTTCGCAGCGGGCGCCAGGCCCGCGCCATGGAAAAGCGTTCTAACTACGGCCGCAAGCAGCAGGAAGAAGTCTGGCAGAATGCCGAAATCAACGCGCTGTCCACGCTGGCGAAAGCCGGTGTGCGTGTGCCTGAAACCTACGGTTGCTTTGACGGCGTGTTGCTGATGGAACTGGTGACAGAAGATACCGGCGATGTCGCACCACGACTGGCTGATGTGTCCATGTCAGCAGAGCAGGCCATTGAAGACCACACGCTGATGATGCACTACGTAAGGCTCATGCTGTGCGAAGGGATCGTGCACGGTGATTTGTCTGAATTTAACGTGCTGGTTGACGATTACGGCCCGGTGATCATTGATTTGCCGCAGGCGGTAAATGCTGCGTCCAACAACAGTGCGCAGGAAATGTTCGACCGCGATGTGAATAACATGCGCCGCTATTATGGCCAGTATGCGCCTGAGATCCTGGACACCCGGTTCGCCAGGGAGATGTGGGCGCTGTTCGAAGAGGGGGAACTGACCCCCGACTCTGTGCTGACGGGTGAATTTGAAGATGACAGTGGCAGTTCTGATGTCTATGCCGTGCTGGAAGAGATCAAAGCGGTGATACAGGAAGACCTCGAGCGCAAAGAGCGTTTGCGCGAGGCGGATGAAGGCTCAGACCTTTAACCCTGTGTCAGGCCCCGTGAGCGGGGCCCTTAACGTTCAACCGCTCATGGCCTGTCCCACTTTAGAGCCGTTGTGGCGTTTGAGCTGGCCGCAGATCCAGCCGCCGGTCGCCACCAGTTTTTCCAGGTCGACACCGGTTTCTATACCCAGCCCATTTAACAGGTAGAGCACGTCTTCAGTGGCCACATTGCCGGAGGCGCCCTTCGCATAAGGACAACCGCCCAGGCCTGCCACCGAGGCATCGATTACGCTGACGCCTTCTTCCAGTACCGCATACAGATTGGCCAGGGCCTGGCCGTAGGTGTCGTGGAAGTGGGCCGCCAGCTTATCCATGGGAATATGGGCGGCCACGGACTCCAGCATGCGTTTGGCTTTCAGCGGCGTGCCCACGCCGATGGTGTCACCCAGGGAAATTTCATGGCAGCCCATGTCGTACAGGGTCTTGGCGACGCTGGCGACCTGCCGGGGCTCAATGTCACCCTCATAGGGGCAACCCATCACCGTCGATACGTAGCCGCGCACCGGAATGCCGTGCTTGCGGGCCGCTTCCACCACGGGAGCGAAGCGGTCCAGGCTTTCGGCAATGGTGCAGTTGATGTTCTTTAGGGTGAAGGCTTCGGAGGCGGCGCCGAACACGGCAACCTCGTCGGCTCCGGCCGCCAGGGCATTTTCGAAGCCTTTGAGGTTGGGGGTAAGGGCGGAGTAACGTACGCCGGCCTTTCGGGTGATGCCGGCCATGACCTCGGCGGCATCACCCATTTGTGGCACCCATTTGGGGGAGACAAAACTGGCAGCTTCGATGTGGGTAAGGCCGCAGTCGGCCAGCCGGTCGATCAGCCCGGTTTTGATGCTGGTAGCAATCACCTGGCCGGGTTCGTTCTGCAGACCGTCCCGGGGGCTCATTTCCACCAGTCGGACACGTTTCGGGAAGGCCATTACGCAGTCTCCTCAATCTCGATGGCGATCAACTCCGCCCCTTCGGATACCTGGTCACCCTGGGCAAAGAACACCTCGCTGACGGTGCCATCGGCCGGGGCTTTGATGGCGTGCTCCATCTTCATGGCTTCCATGATCACCAGGGTCTGGCCGGCGGTGACCTTGTCGCCAGCCTGCACCTGCACCGCCACAATGGCACCGTTCATGGGGGCAGCCAGACTGCCATCGCCGGCCAGGTCTTCGGTTTCCCAGCGTTCACGGTAGAGCTTGCAGGTGATGCTGTTGCCTTCGTGGAACAACACCAGTTCGTCGTGGTGCAGGTTGCCGTACACGCACAGGCGGTGGCCGTTGATGACTGCTTGCAGGTAATCGTCCTGCAGGCTGGCCTGCAGAGTATAGCGGTTGTCGCCGAGGGTTATCTGATAGCCGTGATCCTGCTCAAGAACCCTTAGTTCGACCACCTCCTCGCCAATCTGCAGGGCCAGGGGTTCTGCGTAGTCGGAATTCAAACGCCAGCTGTTCTGCCGGCCGAAGGGCGACCAGGGGTCTGTGCTGACGGCTTCCCGGGATTTGCGCTGCTCCAGGACAAAGCCGGCGGCTAACACAAGAACCTTGTCGGTATCCGGTCCGGAAGCGGGAAACAGCAGCTTGCGGTGGTCGTCAATGAAACCGGTGGTCAGCTCGGCCTGGCGAAAGGGTTCGGCATCGGCAAGGGCATGCAGGAAGCGGATGTTGGTTTTTACCCCGGCAATGCGGTACTGCTCCAGGGCCTGAACCATGCGGTTGATGGCCTGTTCCCGGGTTTCGTCCCACACAATGAGTTTGGCGATCATCGGGTCGTAGTGGATGCTGATCTCGTCCCCTTCGGTAACGCCGGTATCCACCCGAACGTGGGCGGATTCTTCCGGGGTGCGCAGGTAGCGCAGGGTGCCGGTGGCAGGCAGGAAGTCCTGGTCCGGGTCTTCGGCGTAGATACGGGCTTCTAGGGCGTGGCCGCGGGTTTTCACCTGCTCCTGGGCCAGCGGTAACGGCTCACCCCAGGCCACTTTCAGCTGCCATTCCACCAGGTCTTGCCCGGTGACCATTTCGGTGACTGGGTGTTCCACCTGCAGGCGGGTGTTCATTTCCATGAAGAAGAACGAGCCGTCTACGTCGTACAGGAACTCGACGGTGCCGGCGCCCACGTAGTTAATGGCTTGCGCGGCTTTCACGGCGGCCTCGCCCATGGCTGTACGGGTGTCCTCGCTCAGCCCCGGTGCGGGGGCTTCTTCCAGTACTTTCTGGTGGCGACGCTGCACCGAGCAATCCCGCTCGGCCAGGTAGATGCCGTTGCCCTGCTGGTCGCAGAACACCTGGATTTCCACATGCCGTGGCTGGGTCAGGTAGCGTTCGATCAGCATGTCTGGGTTGCCGAAGGCGTTCCTGGCTTCCCGTTGGGCGGCGGCTAGGGCGTCATCGAAGTCGGCCATAGTTTCCACCACCCGCATGCCTTTGCCGCCACCACCGGCAACGGCCTTCAGCAGCAGCGGGAAGCCGCATTTCTCAGCCTCGGCCCGCAGCAGCTCCGGCGACTGGTCTTTGCCGTGGTAGCCCGGCACCAGGGGTACGCCGGCTTCCTCCATAATCGCCTTGGCGGCGGATTTGGAGCCCATGGCGGCGATGGCCGAAGAGGGCGGGCCGATGAACACAATGCCGTTGGCTTCGCAGGCTTCGGCGAAGCCGGTGTTTTCAGACAGGAAGCCGTAGCCGGGGTGAATGGCCTGGGCGCCACTCTGCCTGGCAATGTCGATAATGGTGTCGGCTTTCAGGTAGCTGTCAGCGCTGGCGGCCGGGCCGATGTTGAAGGCCTCGTCTGCCATGGCAACATGACGAGCGTTGGCGTCAGCGTCTGAGTAGACTGCCACGCAGCGGATACCCATGCGGTGGGCGGTCTGGATAATCCGGCAGGCGATTTCGCCCCGGTTAGCAATCAGGATTTTATTGAACATTATGTGTTGTCTCCCGGAACCCAGCTGGCCTTTCGTTTGTTCAGGAAAGCGCTGAGCCCTTCCTGGCCTTCCTCACCCACACGGATGTCGGCGATGCGTTGGGCTGTGTCTTCGATGACATCGGCACCGATAGGCTTGTGGCTGACGGCAAACACCAGGTCCTTGGCGGCACTCATGGCTTGCGGGCCATTGGCGGCCAGTTGTTGCAGCAGCTCGTTGCAGCGGGCGTGCATGGCGGCTTCGTCGTCACAGACGATGTGCACCAGCCCGTATTCGCTGGCCTGTCGTGCGCTGAAGACTTCGGCGGAGATGAAATAGCGCCGGGCCTGGCGCTCGCCGATGGCCCGCACCACGTAGGGGCTGATAACGGCGGGAACCAGGCCGAGTTTCACTTCACTCAGGCAGAAGCTGGCGTTTGCGGTGGCCAGCACGATGTCGCAGCAGGCTGCCAGGCCGACGGCACCACCGTAGGCTGCGCCCTGAACCAGGCCGATCACCGGCTTGGACAGGTGGTTGAGGGTGCTCATTAGCCTGGCCAGTTCCCGGGAGTCGTTCAGGTTTTCGGCATGGTCGTTGTCTGCCATGCGGCGCATCCAGCCAAGGTCGGCACCGGCGGAGAAGTGTTTGCCTTCGGAGCGCAGGAGGACGACGCGGGTTTGGTCGTCTCTTTCCGTGACTTCCAGCGCCTTGATCAGCTGCTGGATGATCACATCGTCGAATGCGTTGCGCTTGTCTGGCCGGTTCAGCACGATTTCGGAAACACCACCTTCCAGGTAGTTGAGCAGAACGGCAGAGGTCTGTTTGGTCATGGCGTTCTCTCCGGTTACATGCGGAACACGCCAAAGCGCGTCGGCTTGGCGGGTCGGTTCAGGGTGGCAGACAGGCTGAGGGCTACGACTTCCCGGGTCTGGGCCGGGTCGATCACGCCGTCGTCCCACAGGCGGGCGCTGGCGTAGTAGGGGTGGCCTTGCTGTTCGTATTTATCGGCGATGGGTTGCTTGAATTCGGCTTCTTCTTCGGCACTCCAGTCCTGGCCTTTGCGTTCCATGCCTTCACGTTTGACTGTGGCGAGTACGTTGGCGGCCTGTTCGCCGCCCATCACCGAGATGCGGGCATTCGGCCACATCCACAGGAAGTCCGGGCTGTAGGCGCGGCCGCACATGCCGTAGTTGCCGGCGCCGTAGCTGCCGCCAATCAGCACGGTGATCTTGGGCACGTTGGCGCAGGCCACGGCCATGACCATCTTGGCGCCGTGCTTGGCGATGCCTTCGGCTTCGTATTTCTGGCCCACCATAAAGCCGGTGATGTTTTGCAGGAACAGCAGCGGGATGTTGCGCTGGCAGCACAGTTCAATAAAGTGCGCGCCTTTCTGGGCGGATTCGCTGAACAGGATGCCGTTGTTGGCGATGATGCCCACGGGGTAACCGTGGATATGGGCGAAGCCGGTCACCAGGGTGGAGCCGTAGTAGCGTTTGAATTCGTCAAATTCGGAGCCGTCGACGATGCGGGCGATCACGTCGCGTACGTCGAACTGTTTGCGCAAGTCGGTGCCGACGATGCCGTAGATTTCTTCCGGGTTGTACAGCGGTGCCTTGGGTTCGCGCAGTTCGACCGGCACGGGTTTGCGGCGGTTGAGGTTGGCGATGCAGCGCCGGGCGATGTCGAGGGCGTGGGCGTCGTTCTCTGCGTAGTGGTCGGCCACGCCGGAGATTTTGCAGTGTACATCCGCGCCGCCCAGATCTTCAGCGCTGACCACTTCGCCGGTGGCGGCTTTGACCAGCGGCGGGCCGGCCAGGAAGATGGTGCCCTGATTGCGCACGATGATGGATTCGTCCGCCATGGCGGGTACGTAGGCACCGCCGGCGGTGCACAGACCCATAACAACGGCGATCTGGGGGATACCATCGGCAGACATTCGGGCCTGGTTGTAGAAAATGCGGCCGAAGTGGTCGCGGTCCGGGAAGACTTCGTCCTGCCTTGGCAGGTTGGCGCCGCCGGAGTCGACCAGGTAGATGCAGGGCAGGCGGTTGGTTTCGGCAATTTCCTGGGCGCGCAGGTGTTTTTTGACGGTCAGCGGGTAGTAGCTGCCGCCTTTAACGGTGGCGTCGTTGGCGATGATCATGCATTCGGTGCCGCTGACCCGGCCGATGCCGGCGATTACGCCGGCGGCGTGGACGTCTTCGCCGTAGACGTTGTAGGCGGCGAACTGGCCGATTTCGAGGAAGGGGGAGCCTTCATCGAGTAGTTTGTTGATGCGTTCGCGGGGCAGGAGTTTACCGCGTTCGGTGTGGCGCTTCTGGTATTCGGGGCCGCCGCCCTGGTGGATGGTTTCGACTTTTTCCCTTAGGTCGGTTACGGCGGCGGCCATGGAGTTGTGGTTGGCTTGGAATTCGTCGGACCTCGGGTTAATTTTGCTCTGGAGTATCGTCATTAGATATTCGTCCGTGCATCGGCCCTGCGGGTAGAGCGATTCAAAAACCGCTACAAGCACGTCCCTGTGCGCTTCTCTCCGGCCATCCATGGCCTACGAAATTTTTGAATCGCTCTACCCGCAGGACCTCGTTTGACTTGGTCAGTGGATTCCGCGCAACGCTTACTTGTTCAGGAACAGTTCTCTGCCAATCAACATGCGGCGGATTTCAGACGTTCCAGCCCCGATTTCATACAACTTCGCGTCCCGCAGCAGGCGGCCGGTGGGGTAGTCGTTGATGTAGCCGTTGCCGCCGAGGAGCTGGATGGCGTCGAGGGCGAGTTTGGTGGCCATTTCGGCTGAATACAGGATGGCGCCGGCGGCGTCTTTGCGGGTGGTTTCACCGCGGTCGGCGGATTGGGCGACCATGTAGACGTAGGATTTGGCGGTGTTCATGAAGGTGTACATGTCGGCCACTTTGCCCTGTACCAGTTCGAATTCGCCGATGGCCTGGCCGAATTGTTTGCGTTCGCGGATGTAGGGCACGACGACGTCCATGGCGGCTTGCATGAGGCCGAGGGGGCCGCCGGAGAGGACGATGCGTTCGTAGTCGAGGCCGCTCATGAGGACTTTGGCGCCGTTGCCTATGCCGCCGAGGACGTTTTCTTTGGGGACTTTGCAGTCTTCGAACACCAGTTCGCAGGTGTTGGAGCCGCGCATGCCGAGTTTGTCGAGTTTCTGGTGGCGGCTGAAGCCGGGGTGGTCGCGTTCTACGATGAAGGCGGTGACGCCTTTGGAGCCGCCTTTCGGGTCAGTTTTCGCGTAGATGACGTAGGTGTTGGCGTCTGGCCCGTTGGTGATCCACATTTTGTTGCCGTTGAGGACGTAGTGGTCGCCTTCGTCGCGGGCGTGGAGTTTCATGGAGATGACGTCGGAGCCGGCGTTGGGCTCAGACATGGCGAGGGCGCCGATGTGTTCGCCGGTGATGAGTTTGGGCAGGTATTTCTGTTTTTGTTCTTCGGTACCGTTGCGGTTGATCTGGTTGACGCACAGGTTGGAGTGGGCACCGTATGACAGGCCAACGCTGGCGGAGGCGCGGCTGATTTTTTCCATGGCGACGACGTGGGCCAGGTAGCCCATGCCGGCGCCGCCGTATTGTTCGCTCACGGTAATGCCCAGCAGGCCCATGGCGCCCAGTTTGCGCCACAGGTCCATGGGGAACTCGTTGGTGCGGTCGATTTCCTCGGCCCGGGGGGCGATTTCATCGGCGGCGAAGCGGTTGACCTGTTCACGCAGGCTGTCGAGGGTTTCGCCAAGGCCGAAGTTGAGTTCGCTGTATTGGGATTTCATCGTGTGCTGCCTTTTTTGTTCTTGCTAGTGTGTCGTTTAGTTGCCCGCTGCGGGTTGTTGCCCTAGTCGGTGGCCAGGCTTTGTTGTTCTTTCTTTTTCTGCAGTTCGTCCAGGGCTTCGCGGCACCGGGTTTCTGCGGTGTCTATTTCCATCTCCGCCTGCGCGATGTCGTCTTTTTGTTGTTCAAGGTGCGCGCGCCGGTCGCCCAGGATCTCGAGCATTTTCAGCAGCTGCTTTTCATTGCCGGTGAGAGTTTCATCCCAAAGGTCGAACAGCTCCTTGGTCTGGGCCAGGGAAAACCCCATACGCTTGCCGCGCAGGATCAGCTTCAGGCGTACCCGGTCTTTGTTGCTGAAGATACGGGTCTGCCCGCGCCGGGTGGGGTTCAAAAGCCCCTGGTCTTCGTAGAAGCGGATGCTTCGTGTGGTTACGTCGAACTCCTGGGAGAGCTCGCTGATATTGAAGGTTTTCTTGTCGCTCATGTGCGGTCCGGAACGGTTGTGTTATTTTTGTTCAGGGTAATTCAAGTTTACGTTAACGTAAAGCTTGGTCTCCCTGGTTTCCGGTTGTGGGGGTGGGCTTGGCTTGGGCTCCTAGCCTGTTGGTTTTGCGGGCGGGCTTGCGGTGTGGCTGTTGGATTTTTTTTGGAAAAACAACTCGCTGCGCTCAGACATTTTTTTCCGGCAAAAAATCCAACAGCCACACCGCGCCGACGGGCATTGGCGGGTTCTCGTTAGAAAAGACGTGTCTGGGAAAATCCAAAGCTTAACCTCTTGACCGGCTGCTAACCTCCACAATCTTTGCTTTTGCCTGTGTCTTTAAACTCTCCTATCCCCGTGCTGCCCGTCGGTAGGGGGGTGTGGGGTATTTTTCTGACAGGGAAAAAGATGTCTGAGCGCAGCGAGTTGTTTTTCCCCGAAGAAAAATACCCCATACCCCGCGTACCTGCCCCCGCACCCAGCAGGCTAGGAGCCCAAGCTGGACCCCGCCCGCACACCCAACAGGCTGGGAGCCCAAGCCAAATCAAGCCCGCACTACCCGTTAACCTGGCTGCCACGCCATCGGGCCGGCGATAAGCCGGTCCAGCGCTTGAAGGCCCGGGAGAAGGCGGCGGTTTCGGAGAAGCCCACCAGTTCGGCGATTTCGCTGATGCTCAGACTTTCGCTGGTCATCAGGCGGGTGGCGTGTTCCCGCCGCAGGGTTTCCTTGATCTTGCGCAGGGAGGTGCCTTCGTCCTGCAGTTTTCGGCCGATGTTGCGGGGTGTCATGTGCAGCTCCCGGCCCAGGGCGTCGAGCCCCGGCATGTCCGGGTAATTGTAGCGGGCGAGCAGGGCGTGGATGCGGGCGCGCAGGCTTTCGTCCTGGCTGGGGCGGTGCAGGATGTAGGCCGGAGCCGCCTGCAGGAATTGCCGGAGCTCTTCCTCGCTGCGCACGATGGGCAGCTGCAGGTATTTTTCATGGAACAGAAAGCCGCACACCGGCTGCTCGAATTTCAGTTCACCCGGGTACATGGCCCGGTACTCCGCTTTGTGGGCCGGAGCCGGGTAGCTGAACTGGGTGCGGGCGAAGGGGATCTGTTGGTCTACCAGCCAGCAGGACAGGCGTTCCCACATCAGAATCAGGAATTCCTGCAGCAGGTGGTCGGTGTCGTTACGGGCGTCTTTCAGGTGCAAACGGAAGAACACCTGCTTGCCTTGCTCTTCCATCGCAATATCGAGATTCCGGCAGATCACCCGGTAAAAGTGCGCGCTTTTTCGAAGCACGGCACCGAGCGTGGCCGAGCCCAGGCAGTAGTCGCACATCAGTGCAAAAGTGCCGTTATTGCAGGGTTCCGATGACAAGCCGAGGAATTCGTCCCGGGTTGCGCGCCAGACCGATTTCACCAGTTGGGTCAGTTGTTGTTCGGTGATCAGCTGTTCCGGCGTGTTTAGCCAGTCGGCAGGGATGCCTGCCTGTTCAAGCAGTGTGGGGCCGTCGTGGCCCTGGCGTTCCGCGCCACGAAGGGTCGCTTGAAGGTAGTGGTTGGCAATGTGAGCCTTGGCCATAGTGGTCAGCGCAGCCGCGTAACAGGTCAATTAATTCGGCAAGAAGGGTCATTCTAGCCCGGAGGCATACGGAGTCTAATAGTGTTCCATTTTATTCACTGAATTTAAACGCGGGGCGCCCATGTCAGCAGAACAGGCAGAAACCGAATTATTCCAGGCCATGATTGTCCGGGCTCTGGAGCAGGAAGTCACACCTTTTTATGAGCAGTGGGAAGAGGCCGGAGAGATTCCGAGGCCGCTGTGGCACACCCTGGGGCAGGCCGGCATGCTCGGCATTGATATGCCCGAAGAGTATGGCGGTGCGGCGGCCAGTTTCGAGGTGAGCCAGCTGGCGATCGAAGAAATCGCCCGCATGGGCTTTGGCGGCCTGGCCTCCGGTTACAACATCCACGCCAACATTGTGATGCCGTACATCCTGCATCTGGGTAATGAACAGCAGAAACAGGCCTGGTTGCCGGCGATGATCTCTGGCGAGGTGCTGGGGGCGATCGCGATGACCGAGCCGGGTGCCGGCAGTGATCTTGCTGCTATGCGCACCACGGCGGAGCGCACCGAGGGCGGCTGGCGCATTAACGGCGCCAAGGTGTTTATCACCAACGGCTTGCATGCCGATATGGTGATTGTCTGCGCCAAGACTGATCCGAAAGCCGGCGCCAAGGGTGTGTCGTTGTTCCTGGTGGATACCAGCCTGCCGGGCTTTAGCCGGGGCAAGGGCATCAAGAAAATCGGGCAGCACGCCAGTGATACTGCCGAGCTTTTTTTCTCGGATCTGATTGTGCCCGAGGAGGCTTTGCTCGGGGAAGAGGGAAAGGGCTTCGCCTACCTGATGCGGGAGCTGCCCCGGGAGCGGCTGGGTGTGGGTGCCCAGGCAATCGGTGCATCAGAAGGCGCACTGGCGCTGACGCTGGATTACGTGCAGCAGCGCCACGCCTTCGGCCAGCGCATTGCCGATTTCCAGAACACCCGGTTCAAGCTGGCGGAAGCCCGGGCTCGTATTGATATGGCCCGCGCTTACCTGAATCAGTGCATCAGCAAGTATCATCAAGGCGCCATGACGGCCACCGACGCAGCCATTTTGAAACTGATGCTCACCGAAATGCAGTGTGACATTGCCCACGAGTGCCTGCAGTTGTTCGGCGGCTACGGTTACACTCTGGAATACCCGATTTCCCGATTCTTTGTAGATGCCAGGGTACAGACCATTTACGCTGGCACCTCGGAAATCATGAAAGAAGTGATTGCCCGCTCCATGTTGGGCAAATGAGCCTTTCTAACACTTATATTCAGGAGAAGAACATGAAACTGACAGACGTAGTCATTCTGGACGGTGCCCGCACCGCTATCGGCAGCTTTGGCGGCAGCCTGAGCTCACTGGCTCCGGCCGAGCTGGGCACCGCCGCCGCTCGCGAGGCCATCAGCCGCGCTGGCGTAGAAGCCGCGGATATCGACCATTCGGTATTCGGCCACATCATCACCACGGGCCCACAGGACGCTTACCTGGCCCGGCACATTGCCCTGAATGTGGGTATGGAGAAAAGCTCTGCGGCGTTCAACGTGAACCGCCTGTGTGGCTCTGCCGTGCAGTCGGTGATCAGCGCGGCCCAGCTGATTGTGATGGGCGACAGCCGCATGGCGCTGGCTGGTGGTGCCGAATCCATGAGCCAGGGTGCTTACCTGTTACCAAACGTTCGCAAAGGCCTGCGCATGGGCGATGGCCGTGCGGTAGACCTGACCCTGGGTATTCTGAGCGATCCGTTTGGCAGTGGCCACATGGGCATGACCGCCGAGCGTATTGCCGCCAATCAGGGCCTGACCCGGGAAGAACTGGACGCGTTTTCTGCTGAAAGCCACCGCCGGGCCGCGAATGCCATCGAGAAAGGCTACTTCGATGGCCAGATCGTGCCGGTTACGGTCAAACAGGGTCGTAAGGAAGTCGTGTTCGATAAAGACGAGCACGTACGCCCGGGCACCACGGTTGAAAGCCTGGCCGGCCTCAAACCTGCGTTCCAGAAAGACGGCATTGTGACCCCGGGCAATGCCTCCGGCCTTAACGACGGTGCTGCAGCCATGGTACTGACCAGTGCCGCGGAAGCCGAAAAGCGTGGCCTGAAAGCCCGCGCCCGGTTGGTAGGCTATGCCTTTGCCGGCGTAGACCCGGAAGTGATGGGCGTGGGCCCGATTCCGGCGGTTCGCCAGGTCCTGAAGAACACCGGTTTGTCTGTGGCCGACCTGGACGTGATCGAATCCAACGAAGCCTTCGCCGCCCAGGCCATGGCCGTCAGCCGCGAGCTTGGCCTGCCGGAAGACAAGGTGAACCCGAACGGCGGCGCGGTCGCTCTGGGCCACCCGGTGGGTGCGACCGGCTCCATCCTGACTATCAAAGCCCTGGCGGAACTGGAACGTACCGGTGGCCGTTACGGCCTGATCACCATGTGTATCGGTGGCGGGCAGGGTATTGCACTAATTGTTGAGCGCCTCGGCTGAAACGGGTGTTGTTTCAGCTAGGGTATCTGGATTAAGTTTACGTAAACGTAAACTATGCGCGGCCAGTTTTCGGCCGCGCTAATACCAATAACAGGACACAAGTTATGGATTTCAAAAACATTCCCGCGATCGTCACCGGCGGTGCCTCCGGCCTGGGTGAAGGCGCCGCGCGGGCGCTGGCTGCCGCAGGCTGCAAAGTGGCTATCCTGGACCTGAACAAAGAGCGTGGCGAACAGGTGGCTGCCGAGCTGGGCGGCATTTTCATCGAATGCAACGTGGCCTCGGAAGAAAGCGCGGAAGCTGCACTGAAAGCCGCCCGGGAAGCCCATGGCCCCTGTGGTATTGCGGTGAACTGTGCCGGCATTGCCCCGGCATCAAAGATTCTGGGCCGTGAAGGCGTGATGCCGCTGGACAGTTTCAGCAAGGTGATCCAGGTAAACCTCATCGGCACCTTCAACATCCTGCGGCTGGCGGCAGCAGACATGGCCCAGCGCGAACCCAACGCCGACGGCGAACGAGGTGTGATCATCAACACCGCATCGGTTGCCGCCTACGAAGGCCAGATTGGCCAGGCCGCTTACAGTGCCTCGAAAGGCGGTGTGGTAGCACTGACCCTGCAATCGGCCCGGGAACTGGCTCGCGAAGGGATCCGGGTGAACACCATTGCTCCGGGCCTGTTCATGACCCCGATGATGGCTGGCATGCCCCAGGAAGTTCAGGACAGCCTGGCCGCCACCTTGCCGTTCCCCAAGCGCCTCGGTAAGCCGGAAGAATTCGGCATGATGGTCGACCAGATGGTACGCAACCCCGTTCTGAACGGCGAAGTCATCCGGCTCGACAGCGCCCTGCGCATGGCGCCCCGATAAGGCACGGATAACAAGGATAAAAGGTGAGCGAAATGACCAACACCGTTGACCAGGAAGAACTGGCACTGTTCCGGGACGCCGTCATCAAGGCCCTCGAAACCGAAGTGGCGCCCCATTATGAAGCCTGGGAAAAGAGCGGCATCGTACCCCGGGAACTCTGGAACACCCTGGGCGCAGCCGGCATGCTGTGTGTCGACGTAACAGAAGACTGCGGCGGTTGCGGAGCGCCGTTCCAGTATTCGGTTGTGGTGGGCGAAGAACTGGCCCGGATGGGATTCGGTGCGTTGTCCACCAACGTGATGGTGCATTCCGACATCGTGGCGCCGTATCTCAGCCACATCGGTAACGACGCGCAGAAGCAGCAATGGCTGCCGAAAATGGTCTCCGGCGAAGCCGTCGGCGCAATAGCTATGACCGAACCGGGAGCAGGCAGCGACCTGCAGGCCATCCGCACCAGCGCAGTGAAAGACGGTGACGACTACATCCTGAACGGCTCCAAAACCTTCATCACCAACGGCCAGCACGCCGACATGGTCATCGTCGCCGCCAAGACCGACCCCAATGCCGGCGCCAAGGGCATCAGCCTGTTCCTGGTCGACACCTCGTTGCCGGGCTTCAGCAAAGGCCGCAACCTGGACAAAATCGGCCAGCATTCCGGCGACACCTCTGAACTGTTCTTCTCCGACATGCGCATCCCCGCCTCGGCGTTGCTGGGTGAAGAGGGGCAGGGCTTTGTGTACCTGATGCGCGAGCTGCCCCGGGAACGACTGGTCATCGGCGCCTTGGGTGTTGCCGCCGCCCGTGGCTCACTGGACATGACCATCCAGTACACCCAGGAACGGGAACTGTTCGGCCAGAAACTGAGCCAGCTGCAAAACACCCGCTTCGAAATCGCCCGCATGGAAACCGACTACCGCATCAACAAAGCGTTCGTCGACCAGTGCATCCGCGAATACGAAGACGGCAAGCTGGATGCGCCGACAGCGTCCATGGCCAAGTACAGCGCCACTGAGATGCAGTGTCGCGTGGCTGATGGCTGTTTGCAGCTGTTCGGCGGTTACGGTTACACCACCGAGTATCCGATTTCCCGCAATTTCATCGATGCGCGGGTTCAGCGGATTTATGGTGGCACTTCGGAGGTTATGAAGGAGATCATTGCCCGTTCGGTGCTTGGGCGCTGACTTTGGTGCTTTGGTCTGGCTTGGGCTCCTAGCCTTCCGGTTGTGGGGGCGGGTACGCGGGGTGTGGGGTGTTTTTCTTCTGGGAAAAAACAACTCGCTTCGCTCAGACATCTTTTTTCCCGCCAGAAAAACACCCCACACCCCCCTACCGACGGGCAGCAGGGGGATAGGAAGGTTTAAAGACACAGACCAAGGCAAAGATTGTGTGGGTTAGCCGCCAGTCAGAAGGGTAGGCATTGGTTCTTCCCGGAAATGTCTTTCCAAACGAGAACCCGCCAATGCCCGTCGGCGCGGGGTGGTCTTTTCATTTTTCGCCAGAAAAAGATGTCTGAGCGAAGCGAGTTCTTTTTCAAGGAAAATGAAAAGGCCACCCCGCAAGCCCGCCCGCCCAGCTGGAAGTCTGGGAGCCCAAACTATCAGGCTAGAAACCCACACAAGACCGATCGGCAAAACAAGAATACAAACTAAGTTCTGTTGAAGGAGAACGAAATCCATGAACAACGACATCGTTATTGCAGGCTCCGCCCGGACTCCGATGGGTGGGATGATGGGCTCGCTGAGCTCTGTTCGCTCGCCTGAACTGGGGGCGGTTTCCATTAAGGCTGCCATTGAACGTGCAGGGCTGCAGCCGGCGGACGTTCAGGAAGTTATCATGGGCTGTGTGCTGCCTGCTGGCCTGGGACAGGCGCCGGCTCGGCAGGCGTCTCGTGCTGCTGGTATCCCGGATAGCTCCGGGTGTACCACCATCAACAAAATGTGCGGCTCCGGCATGCAGGCCATTATCATGGCCCACGACCAGATCAAAGCGGGCACCAACAGCATCATGATTGCCGGTGGCATGGAAAACATGAGCCAGGCGCCGTACTTGCTGCCTAAAGCCCGCGGCGGTATGCGCATGGGTCATGGTCAGGTGATGGACAGCATGTTCCTGGATGGTCTGGAAGACGCCTACGAAGGCGGCCTGATGGGCGTTTTCGCACAGCGAACGGCTGATGAGTTCAACATCACCCGTGAAGCCATGGACGAATTCGCCATTGGCTCCCTGCAGAAATCCCTGGCGGCGATCGAGAATGGCTGGTTCCGGGATGAGATCGTACCGGTGACGGTCTCCGGCCGCGGTGGAGATACCCAAGTCGACATCGACGAACAACCGGGCAACGCCAAGCCGGAGAAAATCCCCCAGCTGAAACCGGCGTTCGCCAAAGACGGCTCGGTAACCGCGGCCAACTCCAGCTCCATCAGCGACGGTGCCTCGGCCCTCGTCCTGACCACCGCTGAGGAAGCTCAGAACCGTGGCCTGACCCCGCAGGCGCGAATCGTAGCCCACGCCACCCACGCCCGCTTGCCGGCAGAGTTCACCCTGGCCCCGATCGGTTCCATTGAAAAGGTACTGAAAAAAGCCGATTGGACTCTGGATGATGTCGACCTGTTCGAAATCAACGAAGCCTTCGCGGTGGTCACCCTGGCGGCGATCAACGAACTCAAGTTGCCGGCTGAAAAGGTCAACGTCCACGGCGGCGCCTGCGCTCTGGGCCACCCCATCGGCTCGTCCGGCTCCCGTATCATCGTCACCCTGATCAATGCCCTGAAGCAGCGCGGCCTGAAACGCGGTGTGGCGTCCCTCTGCATTGGCGGTGGTGAAGCGACTGCCGTGGCTGTGGAGCTGATTTAAGTTTGGCTTTCTGGGAGTCCGGCTTGGGCTCCCGGACTTCCCGTTTGGTGGGGCGGCTGGGCTTGGGCTCCCAGCCTTCCGGCTGTGCGGGCGGGCTTGCGGGGTGGCTGTTGGATTTTTTTTGGAAAAACAACTCGCTTCGCTCAGACATCTTTTTCCGGCAAAAAATCCAACAGCCACCCCGCGCCGACGGGCATTGGCGGGTTCTCGTTTGGAAAGACTTTTTCGGGAAAACCAAGTGCCTACCCTTGTGAGTGGCAGCTAACCCACACAATCTTTGCCTTTGCCTTTGCCTTTGCCTTTGCCTGTATCTGAGTTTGTATCTTTCGCTTTGTCTTTAAACTTTCCTATTCCCTTTAGGCCCGTCGGTAGGGGGGTGTGGGGTATTTTTCTGACAGGGAAAAAGATGTCTGAGCGAAGCGAGTTGTTTTTCCCCGAAGAAAAATACCCCACACCCCGCGTACCCGCCCCAAAACCAACAGGCTAGGAGCCCAAGCCAGACTCGGGCAAGTCAGTAACAGCCCCGGTAGAAGCCGAACTCACGGTGCGAGCATATTTCGCCAACACGCCCCGGGTAAATCTTGGCTCGGGCGGGGTCCAGGCTTCTTGCCGCTTGGTCATTTCTTCGTCAGAAATCTCCAGCAGGATCGAGTTGTTGACCGCATCGATGGTGATGGTATCGCCGTCTTCCACCAGGGCAATCGGGCCGCCCACGGCGGCTTCCGGGGTAATGTGGCCTACCACGAAGCCGTGGCTGCCGCCGGAGAAACGGCCATCGGTGATCAGGGCGACGTCGCTGCCCAAACCCTTGCCCATGATGGCGGAGGTGGGGCTGAGCATTTCTCGCATGCCGGGGCCGCCTTTCGGGCCCTCGTAGCGGATGACCAGTACATCGCCGGCCACCACCGTGCCGTCGAGGATGCGTTCCTGGGCTTCTTCCTCGGAATGGAACACCCGTGCCCGGCCCGAGAAGTGGGTGCCTTCCTTGCCGGTAATCTTCGCCACAGAGCCTTCCGGCGCCAGGTTGCCGAACAGGATGCGCAAATGGCTGTCGGCTTTGATGGGGTTTTCAAAGGCCCGGATGATCTGCTGGTCTTCCGGGTAAGGGGTTACGGTCTCGAGGTTTTCAGCCAGGGTTTTGCCGGTGACAGTCAGGCAGTCGCCGTGTAACAGTCCCCGCTCCAGCAGCATCTTCATCAACGGCTGAATGCCGCCGATGGCGACCAGCTCCGACATCATGTAATGGCCAGACGGCCGCAGGTCGGCCAGTACCGGCACCTGTTTGCCAATGCGTACAAAGTCATCCAGCGATAACTCCACACCAACCGTGCTGGCCATGCCCAGCAAGTGCAGCACCGCATTGGTGGAACCGCCCAGGGTGATCACCACGGTAATCGCATTCTCGAACGCCTCGCGGGTCATGATGTCGGAAGGCTTGATATCTGCCTCCAATAGCTTCAGCACGGCCGCACCGGCAGCCTCACAATCGGCCAGCTTGGTATCAGACACCGCATGCTGAGCCGAACTGCCCGGCAGGCTCATACCCATCGCCTCGATGGCCGACGCCATGGTGTTGGCGGTGTACATGCCGCCGCAGGAGCCCGGCCCCGGAATGGCGGTTTCCTCGATCTGCTTCACCTCAATCAGATCCATATTGCCCCGGGCATGGGCACCCACCGCTTCGAACACCGAAATGATGTCGGTGTGATTCTTACCGGGCATGATGGTCCCTCCATACACAAACACCGACGGCCGGTTAAGCCGCGCCAGGCCCATCATGCAGCCCGGCATGTTCTTGTCACAGCCCCCGATCGCCACCAGCCCGTCAAAACCCTCACAACCGGCCACGGTCTCAATCGAATCCGCAATCACCTCCCGGGACACCAGGGAATACTTCATGCCCTCGGTACCGTTGGCAATGCCGTCTGAAATCGTGATGGTATTGAAAATCAGACTCTTGCCGCCCGCTGCGTCTGCCCCCTTCGCCGCTTCCCGGGCCAGCCCGTCAATGTGCATATTGCAGGGCGTCAGATTGCTCCAGGTAGAGGCAATACCCACCTGCGGCTTCCGAAAGTCCTCATCCTGAAACCCCACCGCACGCAACATCGCGCGACTGGCAGACTTGTTAATACCATCCACCACCGGTGCGGAATAACGACGTCGTTTATCCGTGGTCATAACAAAACCTCCCAATAAAAGTCGTTAACGAAATCAGCCTCTCACCAGCGAAACCCACAAAGCACCAAAGTGCAACAGTTTCCAGGAAAACGCCGCAGGCAAAAAAAGCCTATATCAGAGAGGCCGTCGGTAGTGGGGACAACACGCGCCCGGGAAGTTTTCCCGTGAACCCGCCAATGCCCGTCGGCGCGGGGCGGCTGTTGGATTTTTTGCCGGAAAAAGATGTCTGAGCGAAGCGAGTTGTTTTTCCAAAAAAAATCCAACAGCCACACCGCAAGCCCGCCCGCACAACCGAAAGTCTGGGAGCCCAAGCCAGACCCTCAGGCAGAAACCGAACGAACAGCCGCCTGTTCCTGAAGGGCCACCTCAACAACCGTATGCAGCTTCTCCAGCTGCGAACGTAACATACCGATAGGCCGGCTACCCGAAAGGGTCAGGGCGATATCCAGGTGGTCTTCGGCGGCCTCCATAGACATGCGCGAAATCCGGAAACCCCGAACCCGAACCACCTGGCACAGGCGCTCCAGTGCAGCCGCTTCCTGATTCATGCGGCAGTTTAACGTGTAGCTTGGCATAGCCGTTTGGGATTGCGGGTTCATGCTACGTTCTCCTTGTTTGCAGTGCTGGTGCGCTTGGTTTCGTCGATCATTTCACGGTTGCTGGCGCCAGGTTTTACGATGGGCCATACGTTTTCTTCCCGGCTGATCGCCACGTGCAGCAGCATCGGGCCGTCGTAGGCCAGGATGGTTTCTATGCCCCGGCGGATCTGGTCGGTGCGGTCTATGTGCAGGGCCGGAATATCGAAGGCGCGGGCCATGGCCACGAAATCCGGGTTGTCGTCCAGGTTTATGTGGCTTTCCCGGTTGTTGTAGAACAGCTCTTGCTGCTGGCGCACCATGCCCAGACACTGGTTGTCGAGGATGATCAGCTTCAGGGGCAACTTGTACCGGCGGATGGTTGCCAGTTCCTGGGCGTTCATCATGAACGAGCCATCGCCGGTTACGTTGATGACGGTGCTGTTTCGGTCGGCAAACTGCGCGCCGATGGCCGCCGGCAGGCCGAAGCCCATGGTGCCCAGGCCGCCGCTGGTGAGGTGTCGGCGGGGGTGGTCAAACTCGTAATGCTGGGCAACCCACATCTGGTGCTGGCCTACGTCACAGGCGATGACCGTGTCATCCGGGGCGGTGCGGGACAGCTGGCGGATGAAGGCCGGGCCGGTGATGGGGGCCATGGGCTCTTCGTTATCCGCGGCCTTGAAACCACCGGTGGTGTGCCAGGTCTGGCATTGCTTTTGCCAGTCGGCGATGGCCAGCGACTCGCTTTCCAGAGCGGCAATGAATGCCACCAGAATGGCGTTCAGGTCGCCGCGCAGCGCCAGGTCGGCCTCCCGGAGTTTATTGATCTCGGCGGCATCGGCGTCGATGTGGATCATTTTCGCGTTGGGGGCGAAACCGTCCAGTTTGCCGGTGGCGCGGTCGTCCAGGCGGGCGCCGACTACGAACAGCAGGTCGCATTCGTCGACTGCCTTGTTGGCGGCGCGGGAGCCGTGCATGCCTAACATGCCCAGGTTATGGGGATTGTGCTTACCAGCGTTGCCGATGCCTTTAAGGGTAACAACGCCCGGCAGGCCGGAGGTTTCGGCAAAGGCGCGGAAGCTGTCTTCGGCCTGGGCCAGGGAAACGCCGCCGCCACTGTAGAGCAGGGGGCGCCGTGCCGAGCGCAGCATGGCCAGGGCGCGGGTGATGTCCGGGCAGTGGGCGTCCGGTGTGGGCGCAGTGGCCGGTGAGGCAGTCGCAACTTCCGTCAGCAGGACGTCTTTGGGGATATCAATCCACACCGGCCCCGGGCGGCCGCTTTGGGCCAGCTGGACGGCTTCTTCGATGATCACCGGCAGTGCTTCGGCATCGTCCACCAGGTAGCTGTGCTTAACGATGCCCAGAGTCATGCCCAGAATGTCGGTTTCCTGGAAGGCATCGGTGCCGATCATGCTGGTGGCTACCTGCCCGGTGATTACCAGCATGGGGATGGAATCCATATAGGCATTGGCAACGCCGGTGATCAGGTTGGTAGCACCGGGGCCGGAGGTGGCGATGCACACGCCAATCTCGCCACTGGCACGGGCATAGCCGTCGGCGGACAGGGCGCAGGCCTGTTCGTGGCGGCACAGCACGTGTTCCACACCGACATCGTCCACCAGGGCATCGTATAGCGGCATGATGCAGCCGCCCGGATAGCCGAAAACGGTGTTGATGTTATGGCGGTGGAACGCTTCAAGAATGTGCTGTGCGCCGTTCATGGTCGTTTTTCCCTTTTTCTTTGCCGCAAAAAAGAAACCCCCGGGACCTTTCGGTGCCGGGGGTTTCTGGTGTTTGAGTCAGGTTGTCGCTATCTCACCCGCTTGTCCACGCAAAAGCCCCCGGACGGTACCACGACCACCAGGACTAGCTTTACAAGGACAATCACTGCGTTGAGATTCATAAAATCGGCAATCTGCTCTGAATTTGTAAAAACAATATGTGTAGAATCTAACCCACGTTTAAAACCGGTTGCAACCCTTTTATTGCCTCAAATACGGAAGTGATGAGCATTTCATGACAAAAGCAAAACTCGGATCCCTCGGTTTATCTCTTCTGGTTGTTGTTCTTCTGGTGATCTGGATGGCTACGGGTGAGCTCAAAGTGGCCAGTGATGATGCCCCGGCCGAACCCGGGCAGGAGCAGCGCCAGCCCACCCGGGTAGAGGTGGAAATGCTGGAAGCCACCAACTACCGGCCGGTACTGAAACTGCAGGGCCAGCTGCAGCCCTGGCAGTCGGTGATGGTGGGTGCGCGGGTGGCCGGAACGGTAGAGCAGTTGCACGTGCAGCTGGGGGATCAGGTAAAAGCCGGGGAGCCGTTGCTGACGTTGTCAACCGATGGCCGGGAGGCCGTGGTTGAGCGCTGGCGAGCCAATATCCGCAAGCTGGAAGCCGACCTTGCCGGCGCTCGCCGGTTGCGTTCGAATGACCTGGCTTCCGAAACCGAAGTGTTACGGCTGCAGAGTGAACTGGCAGCCGCCAAGGCCGAGCTGACTGCCGCAGAACTGGCGTTGCAACACCTCAAACCGGCCGCTCCCTTTGATGCGGTAGTGAATCGTCGGGAAGTAGACCCCGGTACATTGGTGCAGGTGGGCACGCCCCTGTTCGAGCTGGTTCAGGTTGATCGCCTGAAAGCCACCGGGCAGATTCCCCAGCAGTCGGTGTCTGCGGTCGAGCCCGGGCAGGCGGTGGAGATCAAATTGCTGGATGGCACCGCCATGGCGGGTGTGGTCAGCTTTGTCGCCAGTGCGGCAGACCCGGAAACCCGCAGCTTTGCGGTGGAAATCCTGGTGGAGAACCCGGATTTGCTGAGAGCGGCTGGCGGCACCGCTACCCTGAACATCCGCTTGCCGGAGCAAAAGGCCCAGTTCATTTCACCGGCCTACCTGACGCTGGACGACGACGGCCGGCCCGGTGTGAAGTACGTCAACGGGCAGGACCGGGTGATGTTCCAGACCGTCAAACTGCTCAACGTAGCCACCGATGGCGCCTGGGTGTCCGGCCTGCCGGATCAGATCCGGCTGATTACCCGGGGTGGCGGGTTTGTGGCCGAGGGTGAGGCCGTGCAGCCGGTCGACCGCTCAGACCAGCGGGGCTGACCAGCATGAGAGCACTGATCTCTGCGGCCATGGACCGCAGCCGCACCACGCTGCTGACCTTCCTGTTCCTGCTTCTTGGCGGCATGGCGGCTTACCAGGCGATTCCCAAGGAATCGAACCCGGACGTCACCATTCCCATGATCTATGTGTCCATGACCCTGGATGGCATCAGCCCCGAGGATGCGGAGCGCCTGTTAGTGCGTCCCATGGAACAGGAGTTGAGGGCGCTCGAAGGTATCAAGGAAATGCGCAGCACCTCCGCTGAAGGCCATGCCTCGGTGATGCTGGAGTTTGATGCCGGTTTCGACCCCGACAAAGCCTTGCAGGATGTGCGCGAGAAAGTGGACACCGCCCGCTCCAAGCTGCCCCAGGAGGCGGACGAGCCCCGGGTGCATGAAATCAACGTGTCCCTGTTTCCGGTACTGTCCATCGGCTTGTCCGGCCCCTTGTCTGAACGGGAGCTGATCACCATTGCCCGCCGCCTGCAGGATGCCATTGAAGCCATTCCCGATGTGCTGGAAGTGGAAATAGGCGGCGACCGGGAAGACCTGCTGGAAATCGTGGTGGATGCCCAGGTGCTGGAAAGCTACGGCATCGATTTCGACCAGCTGGCGCAACTGGTTACCCGCAACAATCAGCTGGTGGCGGCCGGCTCGCTGGATACCGGCAATGGCCGCATGGCCCTGAAAGTACCCGGGGTCATCGAGAACATTGAAGATGTGATGTCGATGCCCGTGAAGGTGGACGGCGATACCGTGGTGACTTTCGGCGATATTGCCATGCTCCAGCGCACTTTCAAGGACCCCACCGGCTTTGCCCGGATTAACGGCGAGCCGGCGCTGGTGCTGGAGGTATCCAAGCGTTCCGGGGCCAACATCATCGAAACCATCGAGCAGATTCGCACCCTGATTGCTGACGCCCGCCCGCGGCTGCCGGAGACGCTGGAAATCCGCTACATCATGGATCAGTCCGAGGAAGTGCGGGACATCCTGTCGGACCTGCTCAACAACGTACTGACCGCCATTGTGCTGGTGATTATCGTGGTCATCGCCGCCATGGGTCCCCGTTCGGCTCTGCTGGTCGGCCTGACCATTCCCGGTGCCTTCCTGACCGGCATCCTGGTGATCTGGGGCATGGGCCTCACCCTCAACATTGTCGTGCTGTTCAGCCTGATCCTGGTGGCCGGCATGCTGGTAGACGGCGCCATTGTGGTGTCGGAACTGGCGGATCGAAACCTCAGCGATGGCCAGACGGTCAAGCAAGCCTGGGTAGAAGCCGCGTCCCGCATGGCCTGGCCGGTGATTGCTTCCACCGCCACCACCCTGGCGGTGTTTGTGCCGCTGCTGTTCTGGCCCGGGGTGGTGGGGGAGTTCATGAAATTCCTGCCCATGACAGTGCTGATCTGCCTGATTGCGTCCCTGGCCATGGCACTGGTATTCCTGCCGGTGCTTGGGGGCGTCAGTGGTGGCAAGCGCTCGCACCATGATCCGGAAGAAAGCCGGTTTGTTCAGGGCTACCGCAAGGTACTGGCGACCCTGCTCAAGCGTCCGGGGCTGACCCTGCTTGGTTCCCTGGTGCTGATAATCCTGATCTACGCCGCCTACGGCCGCTTCAATCACGGGGTGGAGTTCTTTCCCGGTGTTGAACCGGATTCCGCCCAGGTGCAGGTGCGTGCCCGGGGCGACCTTTCCATCCGGGAGCGGGATGCCATTGTGCGGGAGGTAGAACAACGCCTGCAGAATATGCCGGAGGTGAAAGCGCTGTACGCCCGCTCCATGCTGTCGACCAGTACCCAGATGGCACCGGATGTTGTCGGTGTGCTGCAGTTCCAGTTCAATGACTGGTTCACCCGCCGGACGGCCACCGAGATCCTGGAGGATTTCCGTGAACGTACCGCAGACATTCCCGGGGTAGAGCTGGAATTCCGCAAACAGGAAGGCGGCCCCGCTGAGGGCAAGCCGGTGGAGTTATTGGTCAGCAGCATGAACAGCGGCGACCTGGACGGCTATGTGGACCAGATACAACAGCAAATGCGCGCCCAGGGTGGCTTTGTCGACATTGAAGACGACCGCAGCCTGCCCGGCATTGAGTGGCGCCTGAAGGTAGACCGGGAGGCCGCCGCCCGCTTTAGTACCGATGTGTTGAGTATTGGCAGCGCCGTGCGCCTGGTAACCAACGGCCTGATACTGGCCACCTACCGGCCTGAAGACGTACGGGACGAAGTGGACATTGCCGTGCGGGTGCCCAACAACTGGCGTGAGCTGGAGCAGCTGCAACGCCAGACCATCAACACGCCGAGGGGCCAGGTGGCGCTGTCCGAATTTGTGACCCTGGAGCCGGGCGACAAGACCGGAACCATTGTGCGGGTAGACGGCCAGCGTACCGTTACCATCAAATCCGATGTAGCCCCCGGGCAGCGGATGGATGAACTGCTGCGCACTTTGCAGGCAGAGATGCCGGAGCCGCCGGAAGGCGTCACCGTGCGCTTTGCCGGTGAAAACGAAGACCAGCAACAGGCCGCAAACTTCCTGGTGGCAGCCTTCCTGGTGGCGGTGGGGCTGATGTTGCTGATTCTGGTAACCCAGTTCAACTCCCTGTACCAGACTTTCATGATTCTGTCGGCCATTGTGTTGTCCACCGCCGGCGTGTTGCTGGGGCTGCTGTTCAACGGCCAGCCCTTTGGCGTGGTGATGGTGGGTATGGGCATTATTGCCCTGGCCGGCATTGTGGTGAACAACAACATCATTCTGATTGATACCTACAACCAGATGAAACAGGAAGGCAAAGCCGCCTATGACGCGGCGCTGGAAACCGGTTGTCTGCGTTTCCGGCCGGTGTTGCTTACTGCAATTACCACCATACTGGGGCTGATGCCCATGGTGCTGGGCATTAACGTAGATCTTTTGTCTCCGTCACTGGGGTTGGGTGCACCGTCTACCCAATGGTGGACCCAGCTGTCCAGCGCCATTGCCGGTGGCCTGGCCTTTGCCACCTTCCTGACCCTGCTGCTGACACCGGCCTTGCTGGTGCTGGGCGACAAGGCCGGTGAGCGGTTCCGGGCACTGATTGGCCGGAGGCAGTGATGGATTACCAGAACAATCCGCTTATGGAAATCTACCGGGACCCGTGGCTGCTGGCAGTCCACAAACCCGCCGGCCTGCTGGTACACCGCAGCCCGATCGACAAGCACGAAACCGAGTTTGCCCTGCAGTACGCCCGGGCCCTGAACGGTGGCGAGCACGTGTACCCGGTGCACCGGCTGGACCGGCCCACCTCCGGCGTGTTGCTGTTTGCCCGGGACCCGGACACCGCCAGGACAGTCGGCCAGGCTATGATGGCCGGTGAGGTGAACAAGACCTACCTGGCGGTAGTTCGGGGCTGGACGCCGGAATCCGGCACCATTGATCATCCCCTGAAGGACGAGCCGGAAGACCGGCGCCTGAGAGGACAGGAGCAACCGGTGCGGGACGCGCTAACCCATTACCGCCGGCTGGCCACCACCGAAATCCCGGTGGAAATCGAGCGCTATCCCACCAGCCGCTACAGCCTGGTAGAGCTGTGTCCGAAAACCGGGCGCAAACACCAGTTGCGGCGCCATATGAAGCACATTAACCATCCTATCATTGGCGATGCCAACCACGGCCGCGGCCGGCATAACCGGTATTTTGCCGAGCGCTTCGGGCAGGGGCGGCTGATGCTGGCAGCGACAGAGTTGGTGTTAACGCATCCGGTAACCGGCGAGGAGCTGGCTCTGAAAGCTCCGCCGGAGCAGAGTTTCATGGATGTTCTGTCCATCTTTCCGTCGCCGGGTGCCGGCTAAACGCCCCTGCCTGTCACTCTTTGATGTGATTTGTGTATCTTTTTATATCGTTTTGCTTCGATTGGTTGGGATCGGCGGAAACACAGAACTCTTTGGTGCATAGTCGAAAATAAGCTTATAACCGAATAATAAAGCTCGTTATCGAGGCTTCCCGTGCCCAGATTCTGTTTTGTCCTTGCGCTCATTACCGGTCTGTTGCTGCCTGCGTTGGTCCAGGCGGAGACCGCCGTTTGGAACGAGCAGTCTGAGCGGCTGGAGTTGTCCCGGTTCGTGGATTACCGTGTTGAATCCAGCCCTATCTCGTTCTCCCAGGTGCAGGCGTTGCCGGAGTCCGAGTGGCAACAGAACGGCAGTGACAGTGTCAGCCTGGGTTATGGCGGCGATGTTTACTGGTTCCGCGTCAGTTTACGAAATGCCCGGGCGGCCGAGGCCCTGACCTTCCTGGAAATCAGTTATCCGGTGCTGGACCATATCGAACTCTATCGTGCCTCGGCAGCTAACCCGGAGCAGCCACTCGTTCTGGGCGATAAACAACCTTTCCACGAGCGCCCCATTCACCATCGGAATTTTGTGGTGCCTATCGCCATAGCGCCGGATACCACGGAAACCCTTTACCTGAGAGTTGAAACTACCAGCTCCATGCAGGTGCCCCTGACCCTCTGGGACCAGGATGTCTTCTATGAGGCAGAACAGTCCCGCAGTATGTTCGAAGGGGTTTATTACGGCATTGTCCTGGTGATGATCCTGTACAACCTGTTTGTGTACATGGCGGTCCGGGAGCGCAGTTTTCTCTATTACGTGGGCTACATCAGCAGTATGCCGTTGTTCCTCGCCAGCCTGCACGGGGTGGCGTTCCAGTACCTGTGGCCGGAGGCCACCTGGTGGAACGACCAGTCCATCATCGTGTTCCTCAACCTGGTGGTGTTGTTTGGCGGGGTGTTCAGCATCCGCTTTATCAGCGTAACCCGGCAAAACCATCCTTACCTGAACCGCTGGACCATGGCCATGGTTATGACCGCCGGCCTGCTGGCGCTGGCCGGGCTGTTTGTGCCTTACGAGCACATGATACTGCCTACCATCCTGGCGGCCTTTGTGGGGTGTTCCACCATGCTGATGCTCAGTGTGGTGCGCTGGATAAAGCGCGATCCAGCCGCCCGCTATTACACCGTGGCCTGGGTGTTCATGCTGTTCGGCGGCATTGTTCTGGCGCTCAGTAAATTCACCGTATTGCCCCGTAACCTGATCACTGAAAACGCCACCCAGGTGGGTTCGGCCCTGGGGGTTATCCTGCTGTCTGTTGCGCTGGCTGACCGCATCAACCGGGAAAAGAAACGGGCCTTCGCCGCGCAGCAGCGCCTGCTGGCCGAGGAGCGAAAAGCCCGCATGGCCCAGGAAGACTCATTGCGCGTCCAGCAGGAAGCCAACACCATGCTGGAACAGCGGGTGCAGGAGCGCACCCGTGACCTTGAGGCCGTTAACCTGAAGTTGCTGGAGCTGAACGCCAGGGATCCGCTGACCGGCCTGAAGAATCGCGGCCACTTTGATGAAGTCTTCCAGCAGGATGTGGTGCGGGCCTATCGTTTCCAGCAGCCGTTGTCTCTGCTGGTGGTGGATATTGACCACTTCAAGTCTTTCAACGACACCTACGGCCACCTGGTGGGGGACGACTGCCTGCGGATGGTCGCCGAGTGCATTGGCCGGCACATTACCCGTCCCCAGGATATGGCGGCCCGCTACGGTGGCGAAGAGTTTGTGGTGCTGCTGCCGGATACGCCGGAGGAGGGCGCCCTCCGGGTGGCCGAGCGCATACGGAATGAAATCGAAGCAACCGGGTTCCGGGTATCCGGCGAAGTTCTGCGGGTAACGGTCAGCATTGGCGTATGCAGTGCCACGCCAGCGCGGGCCGACGCCACCAAGGAAATCTTTACCTGCGCGGATGATGCCCTGTACCAGGCCAAGAATCTGGGCCGGAACCGTGTGGCTTCAGACCCGCACAAGTGTCAGAGCATTTCGGCAACTGCGTTGTCATAGGCTGTTGCCGAGAACCGCGTAATCTGTGGCCACGGTTGCTCCGCTTCCAGCAGGTAGGCAAGTTCAAGCAGGGTGCGTTCATCCCCGTGGCGGGCCATGAACTGCACCGAGACCGGCAGGTTGTGTTCGGTCAGTGCCATGGGTACCGAGATCGCCGGGGCGCCGGTGGCGTTGGCCAGCGGGGTGAAGTTTACATAGCTGTTCAGCCGCTCGAACAGCAGGTCAAACGGCACCGTGGGGCTCAGATGGCCCAGCGGTGGGGTGGTCTGGCCCAGCACCGGTGTCAGTACCGCATCGTAGTTGGTCATGTGTTGGGCGTAGTCGTTCCATGAACGCTTCAGGCGCCAGATAACCGCAGGCAGACGCCAGAAATGCTTCCGGAACATGGCATCCAGGCCATTGGTGAGGCCATCGGTTTTACGCTTGTCGAAATCCGGGTGCATCAGCTTGTGGCCCCGGGCTTTTACGCCGAAAGCCAGCATCGCCCAGTACAAGGCAAAGTCCTGAGGGAAGGATTTATTGATGGGCACCGCCATGGGTTCGATCAAATGCCCCAGTTTTTCCAGCAGGCGTGCGGTGTTCTCCACCGTGCTTCGGGTGACCGGGTCCGTCGGGTGACCATTCACCGAATCCAGTACCAGGCCAATGCGCAGTTGCCGGCCGGATGGCCCGTGCACATGGCCGATTTCCTGCAACTTGCGATTGCGGAAGTAGTCTTCGGCGTGGGCCAGGAAACCTGCGGTGTCCCGAACCGAGCGGGTAACCACGCCATCACTGACGATGTTGACCGGAAGATCCCTGGCGGCATCGTTATCCACCACCCGGCCCCGGGTGGGTTTCAAACCGACCAGTCCACAACAGGCCGCCGGGATGCGAATGGAGCCGCCGCCATCGTTGGCGTGGGCCACCGGTACCACCCCGGCTGCCACCAGCGCCGCAGCGCCACCGGAAGATGCGCCGGAGGAATAGGCCGGATTCCATGGGTTGCGGGTAGGCTCGGCGTGGGCCGGCTCTGTGGTGGCGTTAAAGCCGAACTCCGGCAGGGTGCTTTTGCCCAGGTTCAGGTAACCCTGGGCCAGCATCTGCCGGGCGAAGGCGCCGGTGGCTCTGGCAACATTGGCGGGCACCGCTGCAGTGCCATGGCCGGTGGGTAGGCCGGCGACATCGGTGTTGTCTTTGATAAACATGGGCACGCCGGCAAAGGGGGCGTCCGGGTCGGGCAGGCTGGCGGCCTGCTTCAGGGCCTGCTCGTAGTTCTCTGCCACCACACCGTTCAGAACGGGCTGTGCCAGCCTTGCCCTTTGTACCGCTGCCCGGGCTACGTCTTCCGCTGAAACTTCGCCGCTGCGGATGCGGGCGGCAAGCTCCGTGGCATCAGACTCGCCCACCGCATCATCTCGAAAACAGTGGAAAGGGGAAGAAGACGTGTGGGGCATGGTTCACTCCGAGCTTGTTGTTTGCCCTGAACCATACCGCACCTTCAAATGTGACGATATGTCATTTCGGGTATTAGCCGTTCCGGCTGCGGGCCGCCTTGACCACATCGTAGGCGTGGCTGATCTCCCGGGTACGCTCTTCGGCCATTTCCCGCATGCTTTCCGGCATGCCCCGGCCGGCCAGCTTGTCCGGATGGTTTTCGCTCATCAGCTTGCGGTAGGCCCGTTTCAGTTCGGCGTCCGACACCGAGGGTGACACCCCCAGCACCTTGTAGGCATCGTCCAGCTGCTGGCTGGTGGAATAGTTGGACGCACCGCCTGCCTGGCCGGCATGGGCGCCCCGCAACATGGCTTCCAGCTGGTCTACCTGGCTTTCCGGCAAGCCCAGCTTGCGGGCAATGTGTACCAGCATTTCGTGTTCGGCCGGGTGCACCACGCCATCGGCGGCCACGGCAGAAACCTGAACCTGCAGAAACATCTGCAGGAAGGCCGGCTGCCGGCCGGTGCTGCGCAGGAACCGGTCCAGCTCGGCATCCAGGTCGAAATCCTCCGACTTGCCCCGGTTAAAGGCTTCCTTTGCCACGGCTCTCTGGGCTTCGTTGAGACGGAACCGGGCGAACATGGTCTCGGCCATGCGGATTTCATCCCGGGTGACCACGCCATCGGCCTTGCACAGGGCGCCCATCACCGCGAACATGGATTCGATAAAGCCGGACTGAAGGTTCTGAAGCTTGCCGATCAGGCGCTTTTTCATGCGCTGGAACAGGAAGGCACCGATGGCAGCCCCCACCAGAAATCCCGGAAAACGGCCAAAGGCATAACCGATCAGGCCACCAAAGATAATTGCAAACAGCATTCAGAGTTCCTTCGCTAGTAAATCAGTCCGTAGAATATACGGGTTTTTGGTCAAGGCTTCATGAACAGGCTTTCATCCACGGTGTCGACCTGGTCGGCATGCAGGTGCTGTTCGGCATAGTTACGCCAGACGCCAGAGCTTACAAACAGCCGGAAAACCTCGCCATCCAGGTGCCCGTTTTCAACCATGCCGGCCATAATGGTCAGGGATTCCGACAGGGTTTTACCCCGCTTGTAGGGACGATCCGAGGCGGTCAGGGCTTCGAACACATCGGCAACGGCCATGATTTTTTCCGGAACGCCCATGTCATCGCCGGTCAGGCGGCAGGGGTAGCCGTTGCCGTCAGTCCGCTCATGGTGGGTGCCCGCCAGTCGCGGTACCCTGGCCAGGCGGTCGGGCAGGGGCAGGGCATCGAGCATGCAGATGGTTTGCACAATGTGCTCGTTGATCTTGAAGCGCTCTTCCTCGGTCAGGGTGCCGTAACGCACCGTCAGGTTATGCAGCTCGCCCTGGTTATAGGCGTATTCCGGCAACGACATATCGAAGCCCCAGCGGTTTTCCGGGTCATCTTTGCGCACCGGTGGCACATGCTCACCCCAGGCTCTCAGGTGGCCGGGTTTGTCGGCCAGCAGTGTTTCGGTGGCAGGCAGCGGGGGCTCCGGATGGCCTTTCAAGGCCTGTTGCTCTTCCTCTGACAGCCCCAGCCGGTCACTGAAATGGCGGGTCCAGGTTTGCCCGGCAATGGCGTGGATGCGTTCGATGTCAGCATCCTCCATGCTCTCGCTGCCCTGATTAACGGCGGCCAGAAAGCGGAAGTCCTCCTGCAGGCGGGTTTGGACGTCGGCTTTGTCTTGCCGCGCTTGGTCCGGATCCCCACCGGCCAGGATGGCCTTCAGGCAGGTGATTTCGGCATCCCGGTGCAGCACTTCAAACCGGGTGCGGATTTCATGGATGCGGTTGTAGATGGTCTCCAGTTTCACTGCTTTGTCGACGACGTATTCCGGGCTGGTGATCTTGCCGCAATCGTGCAGCCAGGCCGCCAGGTGGAATTCGTAGCGCTCGTCTTCCGTCATGCCGAAGCTGGCGAAGGCGCCTTCGGAACTCTGCTCCGCCTGTTCAACCAGCATCTGCGCCAGTTTGGGAACCCGCTCGCAATGGCCGCCAGTGTAGGGTGACTTGGCATCAATGGCGTTTGCTACCAGCCGGATAATGCCGTCCAGCAGGGCCTGCTGGCTTTCGATCAGTTCCCGGGTTTCGATGGCAACCGCGGCAGAGCCGGCAATCTCATCAACAAAGGTAATCAGGTCATCACTCAGGTTGGTTTGATCACCGTTTTCGATCTCGATAACCAGCACACCGATCAGTTTCCTGCGGCGGTTCCTGAGTACCGCAAACACCGGGTGCCCGGCAATGTATCGGCGAAGCTCCTGAATAACGTCGTAGTCGCTGGCGTCCGGGGCGACCGGGTTTACGGCCTGTGGCAACTCCAGCCCCCGGTTAACAGACAGTTCCAGTTTTTGCTCGCGACTGTTGAACAGATACACCGCACCCCGTTCCTGCCCGACGATGCTCACAAGCTGTTCGAGGATGTCGTTTAGCAACTGTTTGAGATCCTGGCCCCGGTTCAGCACGGTCGAGATACTCTGGAAGCTTCGAATGGTGTGGGCCATATCGTCCAGCGCGATGCTCAGCTCGGAGGCTTCGCGAATGTGGGAGGTCGACCGCATCGGCGTATCAAACCGGAACCTGGACAGCCGGCTGACCTGCCCGGTCAGCAGTTCAATAGGTTTACCGACCTGCCTGCCCAGCACCCAGCCTGCCAGCAGTAACAGCAGGGCGATGGCCCCGGCGATCAGGGTTTGCCGGGTGAGGGCGGCCCAGACATCGGCCAGTAACTCGTTGGAGGGTATGGCGACAACAATGGACAATTCCTCGCCGGGCAGAGACTCAAGGGGTTCACTGATGCCGTACCAGCTTCGCCCGTCGCGGGTGAACTGGCTGATGCCGCTATGGCTTTCCGGTTGCAGGGCCTGGAGAACTACCTCGCTTGGCTCACTGCCCTGTGATGAGCTTGCCAGCAGCTGGCCCGAGGCGTTCAGGATGGCAATGCGGCTGCCGGGGGTTTGCTTCAGTTCCGCCAGCTGGGCACCAAGATCGGTTACCGTGACATCAATGCCCAGAACGGTTCCTGCCTTTTCGCTGGCACGCTGCGACAGGGTGATGCCGGTTTCCTGGGTGGTAAAAAACACATAGGGCGCAGATAACTCCAGGGTGCCTGATTCCCGGGCGGCCTGGTACCAGGGTCTTTCGCGCGGATCAAAGTTGTAACTGGTCAGGTCCCTTTGCTCGAGCAAGTTCAGGTTGCGGCCATAGAAATGCCAGCGGCCTTGGTGATCGTTGCCGGTGCGAACCAGGCTTTGCAGCAGGTAATGACTGTTGGCCGGCGCATCCGGAAACTGCCTGGTGCTCGAATTCTGCAATTTCCGGAACAGGAAAAAGTCGCCGTTTTCATAGCCCGCGTATACGGCACTGACAATCTCGCTGCTGGCCAGGATGTCGGCCACAACCGGCAGGCGGTCCAGGCGTTGTTCCAGGGTATCGGCTTCGGTGAGTGGGTCGTGCCGGAGCACCGCAAGGGCGGTGGACGGGGGTTGGGTAATGGCCTGAATCCGGTCATCCACACTGATCGCCAGCTGCCGGGCGGTGGCCGTGGCTGCGGTGACCTTGGCTTGCTCCATGCCACGGAAACTCTGGCCCACCAGAACGATGGTCAGAATCAACATGCCCAGGGTAACTGCGGAGGCAATCAAAAAAGCCAGTGAAACCTGGGCGAGTTGACGGTGTTGCTGCATGGAGAGCCCTTGAAGGAAATGGAAGCCTACCGTCAGTTTAGACGCTTGCGCTGAAAATTCAGGCAGTTAGTTATTGAATCCACGCCACCAGCAAGCCGGCCCCCAGTGACAGCACCATGGGCCCGGCCACCAGCAGTCCGGTCTGCCGGTTGCCGATGCTCCAGGCAATACCGGACTTCACCAGGTTGTTCACCGCCGCTGCGATCACGATGCCCAGCACAGCGGTGTCCATCGCCAGTCCGTTGTTGGACATACGGGTGAGCGATAGGGTAATCGCATCCACGTCTGCCACGCCGGAGGTGGCCGCCAGCGCGAAGATGCCGGCATCGCCAAACGCATTTTTCAGGAATTCCCCCAGCAGCAGGATAGCGGTCAGCAGCAACCCGAACACCAGTGCGGAAGACAGATCCAGCGGGTTCTGGGACAAGCTGGGCTGGCTGACCTGCAGCTGTTTGGAGTTTTTCTGCCAGATGTACAACGCCGGGCCGTAGAGCAGGATAGTCATAACCAGCACCGGCCAGACCAGGCTGGGCAGCAGGGCAGTGTTGATCACCAGGCAGTACACCAGGATGCGGGGGAACATGGTGCCGCAGGCAATCAGGATGCCGGCGGCAAACTGGGGGCTGAAGCCTTCGTTACTTCGGGACTGGCGGGCAAAGTGCAGGGTCAGGGCGGTGGACGAACTGAGGCCGGCAAACAGGCTGGTGAACAGAATGCCCTTGCGGGCGCCGGCCACCCGGATGGCGAAGTAGCCGACAAAGGAGATGGAGGCAATCATCACCACCATCCACCAGATTTCCCGGGGGTTCAGCACACCGCCCGGGCCCATGCGCTCGTTGGGCAACAGGGGCAGCATCACCACGGAGATCAGGAGCAGTTTAAGGGCCGCGTCCAGTTCATGGGCCTGGAGCTTCTGCACCCAGCCGTGAATTTCTTGCTTGTTGTCCAGGATAATGGCGGTGACCACCGCCGCTGCCGTGGCAATCACCGGGTCAACCGCGACCGCCACCGCACCAAAACAGAAGGTCAGCAGCATGCCCACCAGCCCGGTGATGCTGAAATTGCGAATGTGTTCGAGCCGCTCGCTGTAAGCCACCAGCCCCATGGCCACCACGCTGAGTAGCAGCACCGGGAATGCCCAAACTGTAATCTCCGAGGCCAGCACTGCCGAGATGCCACCGAGCAGCCCCACCAGCGAGAAGGTGCGGATACCGGCGATTCGCTCCCCGGACTTCTGCTCCCGGGCATCCCAGCCCCGCTCCAGGCCAACAATCGCGCCCAGCAACAGGGCCACGGCCAGGTTAATGGTGGTCTGGTTAGAGGCAATAAACTGGCTGGCTACGTCATCCACAGGCCGCGTGTCCCTGAAAAAATAGATTTGCCTTGCATTCTAGGCAATTACCGGTGGCCAGGTCACCCTTTAGCCGGTTAGCAACATCGCGCTGCCATACTTTTCAGGCGGTTTCTGGTAACCTGCGCGGCCCCGATATGACCTCCCAATAAGTTAAAGCGATATTTCCTGCCATGATAAATGCACTCAAGCAAAACTGGTTCTCGAACATTCGTGGCGACCTGCTCGCCGGTATTGTGGTGGCGCTGGCGTTGATCCCGGAGGCCATCGCGTTCTCCATCATTGCGGGCGTAGACCCGAAAGTCGGCCTGTATGCCTCTTTCTGTATTGCCGTAATCATTGCCTTTGTTGGCGGCCGGCCGGGGATGATCTCTGCAGCCACCGGTGCCATGGCGTTGTTGATGGTTACGCTGGTGAAAGAGCACGGCCTGCAGTACCTGCTGGCGGCTACCCTGCTGACTGGTGTCATCCAGATTGCAGCCGGCTACCTTAAATTGGGTGGGCTGATGCGGTTTGTGTCGCGCTCGGTGGTTACCGGCTTTGTGAACGCGCTGGCTATCCTGATCTTCATGGCCCAGCTGCCGGAACTGACCAACGTAACCTGGCACGTCTATGCCATGACGGCTGCGGGCCTGGGCATTATCTACCTGTTCCCGCTGGTGCCTGTGGTCGGCAAGCTGATCCCTTCTCCGCTGGTGTGTATTGTGGGTTTGACGGCCGTGGCCATGATTGTCGGGCTGGACATCCGCACTGTCGGAGATATGGGCGAGCTGCCGGATACCCTGCCGATTTTCCTGTGGCCGGATGTGCCCCTGACCCTGGAAACCCTGATGATCATCCTGCCGTACTCCCTCGGCCTGGCCGTCGTGGGCCTGCTGGAATCGCTGATGACCGCGACCATTGTGGATGACCTGACCGACACCACCAGTGACCGCAACCGCGAGTGTAAAGGCCAGGGCATTGCCAACATCGGTTCCGGCCTTCTGGGCGGCATGGCCGGTTGCGCCATGATCGGCCAGTCCATTATTAACGTGAAATCCGGCGGCCGTACCCGGCTCTCGACGCTGACAGCCGGCGTGTTCCTGCTGATTCTGGTGCTGGTTCTGGACAAGTGGCTGGTACAGATTCCCATGGCCGCCCTGGTGGCGGTGATGATTATGGTATCCATCGGTACCTTCAGCTGGGATTCCATTCGCAATCTTCGGGAGCATCCCCTGTCCACCAACATTGTCATGCTGGTGACGGTGATTGTGGTGGTGGCCACCCACAACCTGGCATTCGGCGTGCTGGCCGGTGTTTTGCTGGCAGCCCTGTTCTTCGCCAACAAGGTGGGCCATTACATGCTGGTGACCTCCGAACTGGACGAGCAAACCGACACCCGTCGCTACACGGTTGTAGGCCAGGTATTCTTTAGTTCTTCGGAAAAATTCCTCGAATCCTTTGACTTCAAGGAAGCGGTGGATAATGTTGTGATAGACCTGAGCCGCGCACACTTCTGGGATATTACTGCCGTAGGTGCGCTGGACAAGGCGGTCATCAAGTTCCGCCGTGAGGGTGCAGACGTTGAGGTAATCGGCCTGAACGAAGCCAGTGCCACCATCGTTGACCGTTTCGGGGTGCATGACAAGCCCGAAGCCGTTGACCAGCTGATGGGAGGGCACTGACCATGAATCAGAAAGGCGAGGCGAACATGTTACGAGTAGTGGCCTGTATCGACGGTTCCCGGGCAGCCCCCGCGGTGTGTGATTACGCCGCCTGGGCCAGCCGGCACATGGAAACACCGCTGATGTTGCTGCACGTTCTGGATGAAGAGCGCTACCCCGCGGAACCGGACCTGGCTGGCAGCATCGGGCTGGGTAGCCGGGAGCACTTGCTGGACGAGCTGGCAGACCTTGACCGGAAACGCTCCAAACTGGCCCTGGAGCACGGCCACCACATGCTGGATGAAGCCGAAGCGCGGGTACAGAAGGCCGGCATTGCCGAAGTGGTAAAGCGCCAGCGCCATGATAATCTGACCGATTCGCTGCTGGCCCTGGAGAAAGAAACCCGCCTGTTCGTGATGGGTCTGCACGGTGAAAGCAGCTCCGACCGGGATATTCACATCGGCAGCCAGCTGGAAACCGTGATCCGCAGCGTTCACCGCCCGATTTTGCTGGTGCCCGACGAATTTACCCAGCCGAAGAGCGCCATGTTGGCCTTTGATGGCAGCGAAACCGCCTTCAAAGGCGTGGAAATGGTGGCCGCCAGCCCGGTTCTGAAAGACATGCCCCTGCACCTGGTGATGGTGGGAGCCGATACGGCAGACCGTTGGGAACAGCTACGGAAGGCCGAGAAAATGCTGGCAGGCCTGGATGTGGAGATCACGCTCGCCATCCGCGCCGGCGATGTGGAGCCCACGCTCCATGCCTATCAGGACGAGCACGACATCGACATGCTGGTCATGGGCGCTTATGGCCATTCCCGCATTCGCCAGTTCCTGGTGGGCAGCACCACAACCACCATGCTGAAAACCGCGAAGAAGCCCCTGGTTATCCTTCGCTAAGGAGCCCAGCCTATGCCCGGTCAGCGATTGCTTTCGTTTGTCGCCAGCCTCTGCGTGTTGCTGATGCTGGCCGGGTGTTCCACCGCCCTGAAACCGGTCGTGCATGACCCGGATTTCCGGCTATCCTCGGTGAAGGATTCCTTCATAACGGATCAGCGCCGGATGCACCTTGCCCCAGACTCCCCGAACACCGGCTTTCAGCTGCTGAACAGTGGCCGTGATGCCTTCCTGGTGCGGGCTGCGCTGATCGAAACCGCCGAACAGTTTATCGACGCCCAGTATTACATCTGGAATAACGATTCCACCGGGCGCTATCTGGCCGGCCGGCTGGTAGCCGCTGCAGACCGTGGCGTTCAGGTGCGCCTGCTGCTGGACGACATCAACGTGGCTGGCAAGGAGCCGCTGTTTGCTGCGATGGCAATACACCCCAACATCCGGGTGCGTATCTTCAACCCGGCCCGTTCCCGCAGCGGGGTGGGGCGCTGGTTGTCGCTGATTACCGACTTCGACCGCATCAACCGGCGCATGCACAACAAAACCTTTGTGGTGGACGGCCAGGTGGGCATCGCCGGCGGGCGTAACATTGGCGACGAATATTTTGACGAACATCCCAGCCTGAATTTCCGGGACCGGGATGTGATGGTTCTGGGGCCACTTGCCGAAGATATGACTGCCAACTTCGAGGCCTATTGGAACAATCAGTGGGCCTACCCGCTGGCTACCCTCTATGACCTGCCTGACAACCTCGCTGGCCGCGATGCGCTGTCGCAACTGCTCAGGGAAACGGCGGCTGATCCGGGTATCCGGGCAGTTCCGCACCAGGAACAGGACGCGGCGGAAACCTATCTGAGGGGCTGGTTTGCCGGTCTGGTGCAGGCCCCGGGCGAACTGGTGTTTGACCCGCCACCGCAAAATCCCCAGGTTCCGGCGGATTCCCCCCAGAACACCGCCAGGGCCTTGTACGGACTGGTTCAGGCAGCCCAATCCGAAATCCTGATTGAGTCCGCTTACCTGATCCTGGCAGACAACCAGCTCGACAACCTCGGAGCGCTGGACAACCAGCCGCTGAAGGTGGCGGCGTTAACCAATTCCCTGGCAACCAACGACCTGGTGACCAACCACTCCGGCTATGCCCGCTGGCGCCGGGAAATGCTGGAGCAGGGCATCGAACTATACGAACTGCGCCCGGATGCGCCGGCCTGCCAGCACTGGGTAGCCAGCCGCCCGGCCTGCGAACAGGGTGCTGTCAGCCTGCATTCCAAGGCAGTGGTGTTTGACCGGGAAACCCTGTTCATCGGCTCGTTCAACGTCAACCTGCGCTCGATCTACCTGAATGGCGAAACCGTGCTGATTATTCATAGCCCGGAACTGGCCACCGCCGTTGCTGAAGACATCCGCTATGCCATGTCGCCGGAAAACAGCTGGCAGGTAACGCTGGACGAGCAGGGCGACCTGGTCTGGCAGTCTACGGGCGAGCAGGTTGGCCATGAGCCGGGCGTCGGGTTCTGGCGGCGGGCGACGTCGCGCTTCCTGTCCTGGTTACCTATCGAGAAATATCTGTAACCGGCTCAGGCCTCGTTGCCTGCCGCCACGCCGGACGCCCACGCCCATTGAAAGTTATGCCCGCCCAGATGGCCGGTCACATCCACCACCTCGCCGATAAAGAACAAGTTGGGTTGCTCCAGCACGGCCATGGTTTTCGAGGATAACTGCCGGGTGTCCACCCCACCTAACGTCACCTCGGCGGTCCGGTAACCTTCGGTGCCGGCGGGTTTGATGGTCCAGTTGCCCAGGGTGTCGGCAATCCGCTCGATATCCTGGTTACGGTACTCCTGCAGCGGCCGGCTCCAGCCCTGCAGTTCATTAAAGGCCTGGGCGAAGCGTTTGGGCAGGTGCTGGTTCAGGTACTGCGCCATGGTGGACTGGGGTTTCTGCTTGCGCAGGGCAAACAGGTCGTCCTGGACGGTTTGTGCCGGCAGCAGGTTGATGTGCAACTCGTCCCCCGGTTGCCAGTAACTGGATACCTGTAGCATGGCCGGCCCGCTCAGGCCCCGGTGGGTGACCAGCATGGGCTCGCGAAAATGTTGTTTGCGGCAGCTTGCGTCCACGGGGCAACTGACACCTGCCAGTGGCGCGAGCTGTTGTTTCAGCTCCGGGTGCAGGGTGAAAGGTACCAGCCCGGCGCGGGTGGGTAATACTGCCAGCCCGAACTGCTTTGCCAGTTCGTAGCCGAAACCGGTCGCGCCCATGGTGGGGATGGACAGGCCGCCGGTAGCAACCACCAGCGATTGGCATTTCAGGCTGCCGGCAGTGGTTTTGACGGCATAGCCGGAACCGGAGGCCTGAACGCCGGAAACAGCGGTGTTCATACGGATTTCCGCACCGGCCCACTCGCACTCGGTTAACAGCACATTGAGAATGTCCTTCGCGCTGTCCTTGCAGAACAGCTGCCCAGGTGCTTTTTCTTCGTATTCCACCCCGTGACGGTCCACCAGTTCGACGAAATCCTGCGGGGTATAACGCTTCAGGGCAGAGATGCAGTAATGGGGATTGTCCGAAAGGAAGTTCGCCGGCGTACTGTTCAGATTGGTGAAGTTACAGCGGCCACCGCCGGACATCAGGATCTTCTTGCCGGGCTTGTTGGCGTGGTCAATCACCAGCACTTTGCGGCCGCGATAGCCGGCGGTGGCCGCGCACATCAGCCCGGCGGCACCGGCGCCGATGATGATCACGTCATACTGGGATGTGGATACTGCCATTGCCTGCCCGCCGCTGATAGAAAACCGGCGGGCAGTATATCAGTCTCAGGGCAGCTGTACGGAGCCTTCCAAGAAGAACGCCGCCTGGCCGGCAATGGCCACGCGTTCGCCTTTCAGTTCACAGCGCAGTTCACCACCCCGGGCCGAGAGTTGCCGCGCCTGCAGGCAGGTTTTGCCCAGACGTTCTGCCCAGTAAGGCGTTAGCATACTGTGTATCGAACCGGTGACCGGGTCTTCATCGATACCCACGCCCGGCGCGAAGTATCGGCTGACAAAATCACAGTGTTCCCCCTCCGCCGTCACAATCAGGCCTTGATTGCCCAGCTGTGCCAGTTTGCGGATATCCGGGACGGCGGACCTGACCTCTGCCTCGGATTCCAGAACCACCATGTAGTTGGTGTCGTTGGGTACGAAAAAGGCCTCATCCGGCGAGCCGGGCAGCGCTTCGGTAATCAGGGCCGGAGTGGGGCAGCGTTCGAAGGCCAGGTTTGGAAAGTCGAGTTCCAGCCAGCCGTCCGGCTTTTGCGAAACCGCCAGCGGCCCGGATTTTGACTGGAATCGAACGATGTTGTGGGGCCAGTCCAGCTTGTTGAACACCACCCAGGCTGAGGCCAGGGTGGCATGGCCGCATAACGGCACCTCGGCAGTGGGGGTGAACCAGCGAATGTGGAAGTCGGCGTCATCAAGCTCCGGTGTTGCCACCAGAAAGGCGGTTTCCGACAGGTTGTTTTCCCCGGCAATGGCCTGCAACAAGGAGTCTGGCAGCCAGCGTTGCAGGGGCATGACGGCGGCCGGGTTGCCGCCGAACAGTGTGTTGGTAAAGGCATCTATCTGAAAGATCGGTGTCTGCATGGTTCGTCCTATGTTCGGTTAGCAGTGAACTGCTGTAATTCCAGTTCACTGTAGCAATGAAATTCTGGCAGTGGCGTTCTGCCTCGAATGATCCAGTGCGTTGGCGCGGTCTGGTTAACACTGAAGCCAGCCTGCGCGAGCTTCTGGAAGGCCTGTAACAGGGTGGGGTGTCCGGTTTCACCGGCATCAGCAAGACCAAGTACGTCCTTGCGATTTCTCCGGTAGTGAGGGCGTGTCCTCTCGCCTGCACGGGCAGGTGTTGAAAGTGATGCGGCCATGGTGAAATTCCTTCTTCTCTGATCCGGACACCATTGTCTGACGGGCCAGACTTCCATAACAGATTCAGATAAGTTTCTATTGAGCCGGTACAGTTGTCATTTTCAGGGGGCTGTACTGCATAAAAAGTGGCCGATCTGTACTGTCGGTTTTGTTGGTGGTTCTGGTCCAATAGGTGATGGAGCGATGAATGGTGATTGTGGGAGGCAAGTATGGGTGCGCTATATAACCAGGTGGCTGACCAGTTGCAGGCGCTGATAGCAGACGGTGTTTATCGGACAGGAGACCGCCTGCCGGGCGTGAGGGCGCTCAGCCGTCAGTTCGGGGTGAGCATTTCTACCGTGCTGCAGGCCCATCAGACCCTCGAAGCCCGTGGTTTCCTTCAGGCCCGGGAGCGCAGCGGCTATTTCGTGCGTCTGCCGGCCCGGGATGTGCCGGAGCCAACCATGCCGGAACATCGCACCCGGCCTTTGCCGGTGTCTGCCCGGGAGATGACGCTGGACCTGTGTGCCGATGAGCAAAAACGGATGGTGCCGCTGGCAACGGCCATTCCCCATCCGGATTACCTGCCGGTCCGGCAGATCCAGCAGAGCACGATCTGGGCCGCGAGGCGTGGGCTGGAAACGCTGGATTACGCCTTTCCCGGCAAGGAAAGTTTCCGGCGCCAGATTGCCCAGCGCATGGCAACACTGGGGGTTCCGGTGTCACCGGATGATGTGCTGGTTACCAATGGCGCGCAGGAAGCGATTATTCTGGCACTGCGGGCGGTCACCCAGGCTGGCGATATTGTTGCGGTAGAGTCGCCATCCTTTCCGGGTATCCTGCAGGCGCTGGAGGTGGTGGGCTTGCGGGTGATTGAAATTCCCACTCATCCATCAGAAGGCATGAGCCTGGAGGGTCTGCAACTGGCGCTTGAGCAATGGCCACTGAAGGCCTGCGTGGTGGTGCCCAATCACAGCAATCCAATGGGTGCCAGAATGAGTGACGAGCGCAAGCAGCAGCTGGTATCCATGCTGGCGGCGGCCAATGTGCCATTGATTGAGGATGATATATACGGTGATCTCTATCACTCGGGTGAGCGCCCGCGGCCGGCCAAAGCCTTCGACCGCTCCGACAACGTTATTTTCTGCAGTTCGTTTTCCAAGACCGTGTCGCCTGGTCTTCGGCTGGGCTGGATGATCCCGGGGCGCCACATGGCCAGCGCCCGCCAACACAAATATTTTGTGAACCTGGCCACCTCGACCATTCCGCAGTTGGCAATGGCGCATTTTCTTGAGCAGGGTGGATACGACCGTTACCTGCGTCAGGCCCGGCAGCATTATCGTGAGGGCATTGAGCGGCTTCGCGCGGCGGTGGCCCGGTCTTTTCCAGAGGGCACGGCGGTTAGCCGGCCTCAGGGCGGTTTTGTCCTGTGGGTTCAGATGCCGGCGGGTGTGTCAGGCACCGGGCTGTACCGTCGGGCCCGGCAGGAAGGCATCAACGTGGCGCCTGGCCTGATGTTCTCCACCACCAACAAGTTTGAGAACTGCTTGCGGCTGAATGGCGGCAATCCCTGGACTGAGCGCATTGAAAAGGCGGTTATCCGCCTGGGCGCCCTGGCCCACGAGCTCCGTGATCAGGGCGCCTGAACGCCGCGCAGGTGCTCGGGGTCCAACAGGCCGGCGGCGATGGCCAGGCCCGTCACATCCGGCAGCCGTTCGGCGCCCAGGCGCTTCATCACCCGGGCCCGGTACAGGTCGATGGTTTTGACACTCACATCCAGCTGCTCGGCAATTTCCCGGCTGGTGTATCCTTGGGCCAGAGGCAGGAACACATCTCGCTCCCGACGGGTGAGGGTGCTGATGAGGGCTTCGGTATCGGCGCTGACCGGGATCTTTTCCGGAGCTGAGGATGCCTCCTGAAGCGCCTGCTGCACACTGTCCAGCAGCAACTGCTCGTTGAATGGCTTTTCGATGAAATCGAAGGCGCCGGATTTGAATGCGCGCACCACAATGGGCACATCGGCATGGCCGGACACGAAGATGATGGGAATCTCCAGCCCGCGTTTCTGCAGTTCTTCCTGCACGTTCAGGCCGCCGAGCCCGGGCATGCGGATGTCCAGCACCACACAGCCGGGGCGGTTTTCGGCCACATCGTTCAGAAACTGGCGGCCGTCGCTGTAGGCCCGCACCTGTAATCCAACCGATTCCAGCAGCCATTGGGTGGACTCGAGCATACCGGCATCGTCGTCTACCACGAACACGGTGTTGGCTTCGGCAGGAGTGCTAGCGGACATCAGGGGATCTCTCCGTATTATTGTTGGCGGCGGTCATTCTAGAGCTCCCGCGGCTGTTGTTGAAGGAAAGGTTGGCCGGAAAGCGGCAAATCAGTGAAAGACCGCCGGTGCCGGCAGGGGTGGCGTCCAGGAATCCGCCGAAGCCTTCAATGATGGATCGGCTCATGGATAAGCCCAGCCCCAGCCCCTTGGGCTTGCTGGTATAGAACGGCTGGAACATCTGGCGAATACCTTCGTCGTCCAGCCCCGGGCCTTCGTCGGTTACCTGGATCAGGGTTTCCTGCTGGTCGTTGATGCAGGTGCATACGGTAATGCGGGACGGTTCCAGGTTCTCGCCCTGGTTGGCAGCTTCCACGTTGGCTTCAATGCCGTTACGAATCAGGTTAATCAACACCTGCTCCAGCAAAATCGGGTCTGCGGTGATCACCGGGGAATTCTCCGCCAGGTTCTCTTGCAGCTTTACGCCGTTCTTTTCACCTTCCCACTGGCACAGGCGAACCACGTCGCTTACCACCGAGTTTAACTGCACCGGGGCCATCTGTTTCTGGCCTTTGCGCAGGAAGGCCCGCAGGCGCTTGATCACTTCCGAGGCCCGGTTGGCGTGGTGCACGATCTTCTGCAAGCCATCCTCTACCTTGGCCAGTTTCTCCGGGCGCTTGTCGGCTTCTTTCATAAAGCGCTGGCTGGCGCTGGCGAAATTCACAATCGAGGCCAGCGGCTGGTTCATCTCATGGGCAATGCTCGAGGCCAGTTCGCCCAGGGTGGCCAGCCGGGCGGTGTGGGCCAGCTCCTCGGCCAGCAGGCGATTCTGTTCTTCCTGCTCGATGCGGGGCGTGATGTCGCGGGACACGCTGATCACTTCCACCACAGCGCCTGTATAGGTTTCCCGGATGGCCCGGCTGGCAATCTCGAACCAGCGGCGGCTGCCGTTGCGGTGCTGGATTTCCAGGGTCAGGGTGGCGTAGCCGTCTTCCTGCAGGCGATTGCGGGTGTGAGTCAGTTGTTCCGCCACCTTGTCGTTGCCGAAAACCTCTTCAAGGGATTTGCCCCTGAGCTCTTCCGGCCAGTAGCCCAGCAGCCGCCAGGAGGCCGGTGTGGCGTCGATAAACCGGCCGTCCGGGGCGTGGCGGGAGATCAGGTCTGTGGTGTTCTCGGTAATCAGCCGGTAAAGCCGGCTGGAACGCAGGGCTTCTTCCTGGGTGAGTACATCGGTGGTGGCGTCTCGCCCACGAATCATGACCTGCTGCTTGTCGGAGTCCGGAATGAAAGTCCAGAGGCAGATCTTGTCGGCAAACCGGGATTCCACGTTCTCGATGGCCCGGTCCTGGTTCAGGGCCGAGGCAGCAAGGGCCGGGGCGTTTACCGGCAAGAGTTCCCCGGCCTCGGCCAGGCGCGCGGCTTCCACCAGCTGGCGGGCGGCGGCATTGCAGCTTAAAACCCGGGCATCGGCGCTGGTCACGAGTGTGGGTTGGGGGTCTTTCTCGGGGGTTTTCATAGATTATAGTAACGTTCCTATAATACCATGGTAGAGTTTCTAGTATTGATTTCGTTAACTACCATTGTTGTTAATGCAAAGTATAGCTGCTTTGGCGTTTCTACTGAACACGCATAAGAACAACATAAGCATACGAGGACCACACCAATGACTTCGATCTTTGATCAGGGCCTTGAGCCCCGGAACGCAAACTACGCGGTCCAGTCCCCCATTGATTTCATCGAACGTACCGCCAGTGTTTACCCGGATTATCCGGCGATTATTCACGGTGCCATCCGTCGTAACTGGGCCGAAACCTACGATCGCTGCCGCCGGCTGGCGTCTGCCCTGAAGGGCCGCGGAATCAGCCGTGGTGATACCGTTGCGGTGATGCTGCCGAACATTCCGGCCATGGTGGAATGCCACTTTGGTGTGCCGATGATTGGTGCTGTGCTGAACACCCTGAACGTGCGCCTGGATGCCGAAGCCATTGCCTTCATGCTGGAGCATGGTGAAGCAAAGGTGGTGATTGCCGACCGTGAATTCGGTCAGGTGGTCAAAGATGCTGTTCGTCACCTTGAACACAAGCCGCTGGTGATCGATGTTGACGATCCCGAGTACGGTGAAGGCGTTCAGGTAAGCGACCTGGATTACGAAGCCTTCCTGCAGGAGGGTGACCCCGAATACCAGTGGAACTTCCCCGCCGACGAGTGGGATGCGATTTCCCTGAACTACACCTCCGGTACTACCGGTAACCCCAAGGGCGTGGTTTACCACCATCGTGGTGCCTATATTAACTCGCTGGGTAACCAGGCGGTCTGGTCTATGGACATGCACCCGGTGTACCTGTGGACCCTGCCGATGTTCCACTGCAACGGCTGGTGTTTCCCCTGGACCATCACCGCCATGGCCGGCACCCACGTGTGCCTGCGCCGGGTAGACCCTGAGAAAATCCTCAAGCTGATCCGCGATCACCAGGTAACCCACATGTGTGGTGCGCCGATTGTCCTGAACGCGCTGCTGAATGCGTCTCCGGAAGCCAAGGCCGGTATCGACCACGATGTGAAATCCATGACCGCCGGTGCGGCGCCCCCAGCCCAGGTGATTGGTGCCATCGAAGAGATGGGCATCAAAGTGACCCACGTATACGGCCTGACTGAAGTCTACGGCCCGGTTACCGTGTGTGCCTGGAAATCCGAATGGGACGAGTTGCCCCTGCAGGAGCGTGCGAAGGTCAAGGCGCGTCAGGGTGTTCGCTATCACACCCTGGGCGGCACCATGGTGGCCGATCCCAACACCATGCAGCCGGTGCCGAAAGACGGCAAGACCATCGGCGAGATCTTCCTGCGTGGTAACACGGTGATGAAGGGCTACCTGAAGAACCCGAGTGCCACCGAAGAAGCCTTCCGGGGCGGCTGGTTCCACACCGGAGACCTGGCCGTATGGCACGAAGACGGTTACATGGAAATCAAGGACCGCCTGAAAGACATCATCATCTCCGGTGGCGAGAACATCTCTACCATCGAAGTTGAAGATACTCTGTACCGCCACCCGGCGGTGATGGAAGCGGCGGTGGTTGCCCGGCCAGACGAAAAGTGGGGTGAGACTCCCTGCGCCTTCGTAACCCTCAAGCCGGAAGCCGGTAATGTCACTGAAGAAGACATCATCAGCTTTTGTCGCGAGCACCTGGCCCGCTTCAAGGTGCCGAAAACCGTGGTGTTCTCGGAGCTGCCGAAGACATCGACTGGCAAAATCCAGAAGTTCGTACTGCGGGACCAGGCCAAAGAACTGAACTGATCCGGCAAGGCTGCGCCGCCGGGCGCAGCCACACCTCTTTCCACAAAAACAACATTGACTGGCACCCGACACCGGTGTGCCCGGAGGTACTGTTATGCAAATGTTCCACAGAAAAAACGGTGAAGAGCAGCCGTTCTGGCCGGCTGGACCGTTCAAAATCCGTCTGCCGTTTGTTCACTATCGCTGGGAATTCGCGGAGATGGTGCAGGCACTGATCATGTTCGTGGTCAGCCTGGCGATGATTCCCCTGCTGGAAAAATACCTGGGCGTTCCCTACGACGTGGCCTTGGCCTACGTTGTGGTGTGTGGTATCGGCTTCATGCTGCCGGCCCTGCTGGGTGTACCGCTGGTGCCCGGCTGGATTACCCCGGGTATCCCCGTGGTGTTGCTGTTCCTTTCAGATTACGAGCCCGGCCCCGAGGCCATCCAGGCGCTGTTTGCCCTGCAATTCCTGGTGTTCCTGATCTTCCTGTTTCTGGGTGTTACCCGGCTTGGCAGCAAGCTGGTGAACTGGATTCCCCGGTCCATGAAGGGCGGTATTATCATCGGTGCCGGTATTGCTGCACTGATGGGTGAAATCGAAGCCGGCGGCCGCCTGGCCAATACGCCGATCTCCCTGATTGTCGGCGGTCTGGTGTGCCTGTACCTGATGTTCTCCGTTTCCTTCAAAGGCTTTGTGGACAAGAGCAACATTGCCCGCAAGATTGCCAACTACGGCATGGTGCCGGGCATGGTTGTGGCTATCCTGGTGGGCTTTGCCGTTGGCGAGTATGAAGTCCCCGACGTGCAGTGGGGCATCACCAAGCCGGCCTTTGACCAGCTGTGGAACTACCTGCCGTTCAGCGTGGGTTTCCCGGACCTGAACATCTTCCTGTATGCCATTCCGACCGCGGTGATCGCCTATGTCATCGCCTTTGGTGACATCGTGGTGGGTCAATCCCTGATGAGCCGTGTCGACCACCTGCGCAAAGATGAAGACATCGACAACAGCATCGACCGCGCCCACCTGGTAACCGCCATCCGGAACGGTGGCCATGCGTTCTTCGCGCCGTATCCTGGCCTGGCCGGCCCAATCTGGACCGCCGTAACCGCTACTATGGCCGAGCGCTACAAGTATGGCCGTAATGCTATGGATTCCATCTACAGCGGTGGTGGCACCTTCTGGATTACCGGTTTCATTGCGTTGTTCGTGCTGCCGCTGGTGAGCTTCTTCCAGCCGGTGCTGCCGATTGCCCTGTCACTGACCCTGCTGCTGACCGGTTACATCTGTTTGATGGTGGGCCTGGAGCAGCTGGAGAACAACACTGAGCGTGGCATTGCCGGCACCATGGGTGTGGTACTGGCGGTGTACGGCGCAGGCTGGGGCCTGGCCACCGGTGCCATCCTGTACTACCTGATCGAGCGTACTCACTTGTTGAAGTTTACCTCTGACCCGGAAGCGCCGGGCGCCGAGAAGAGCGAGTAATTCTGAACCCGGTGCCGCTGAGCTAGCAGCGGCACCAACCCACTGTGTGTCCTTGGGAGGCTTCGGCCTCCTTTTTTTTGTTTTCGGTTACCGGATTTGTTGTCGTGGGCCTTTTTGTTAACTGCTTCACGGGGCGGCTGAAATTATCGCCGGCATGTGCAAGACTTGTGTCTCCAGAATAATCACAAGAAAGGGTGCTCCCGCCTGAGGAAACACCCGAACCCCGGAGGCTTTTGCACATGCGAGTTGGTTTGATCGTTGATTCCGCCTGTGATCTACCCTATGAATTTTCCCGCAAACACGATCTGTTTGTGCTGCCGGTAACGGCCATTATTGATGGCCAGACTTACATCGATACCCACGATCCTGTGCGTACCCAGGAGTTTTACCAGAGCGGCCTGCTTGATAAGGGCCACCAGGCGGAAACTGAAGCCTTTACCGCAGAGCAGATCCACAACCTGTTCATGGAAAAGATCGTCACCGAGTTTGACGTGGCCATCTGTGAAACCGTCACCCGAAGCCGTAGCCAGATTTTCGATCACGCCTCCGAAGCCATGAACACCGTAATGGCTAACTACGAAGGCGCCCGCAAGGCCGCTGGACGGGAAGGCAAATTCTCCATGCGGGTCATCGACAGTAAGCAGATCTTTGCGGGCCAGGGATTGCTGGCGGCCCACACCCTGCGGCTGATCAACCAGAAAGTCTCCAAGAATGCCCTGCGCCACGAGGTGGAAACCTTCACTGACAAGATCTACACCTGCGTGATTCCCCGAGATCTGCATTATATCCGTGAACGGGCCCGGCGCCGTGGTGACAAGAGCGTATCTGCGATGGCTGCCTTCATGGGCAAGGTGCTGAACATCAACCCGGTGATCTTCGGGCAGGGCGTTGAAGGCAAGCCCGTGGCCAAAACCCGCGACTTCAACGTGGCGGTCGAGAAAGTGATGAATTACGCCATCGGCCGCCTGGAAGCCGGTTTGCTGACACCCTATGTGAGTTTGTCCTGCGGCCTGAGCTGGACTGAGATCGAAGAGCTGCCGGGCCTGAATCGCCTGCGCGATGCCTGTGAAAAGCACGGTGTAGAGTTGCTGTTGTCGCAGATGGGCATTACCAGCTCCATCTACGTTGGCCCCGGCAGCCTGTGCCTGGCGCTGGCGGCGGAACCCCACGAGTTTTCAGACTTCCAGTAACCGTCTGTTTTTGCCGGGCTGGTCGCCGGACTGGCCCATAATCACGGGTCCGCCGGTAATTCCGGCAAACCCCAGCTGCCTGCTTCCGTGTTAGCCTCACCGGCATACTTCAGGAATTCAGCCAAAGGATGCCAGCTCTATGAGCAAAACTGCCCCCAGTCTTGTCGATACCCTGTTTGAAGCCCACGTAAAGCACGAAGTGGCCGCCCTCAAAGGCGCCAAGCTGAAGAAGTTCCTGGAACAGGAAGTGGATGAATTGCTTGGCTATGCCGAAAAAGTGCCGCTGGGCCGGCTGATCAGCCCCGAGCAGGTAATGGGCGTGATCAAGCGCATCGCCGTGAACATGGAACTGGATGCCGGCATTCCGGAACTGGCTGCGGAGATGGCGGCAGAAGTGCTCAAGGCACCGGTTCAGGCAGACACCACGCTGGGCGAAATCCTGTCACGGGAGCAGGCCAGCGGCTTTATCGAAGAGGCCCTGGAGCTGCGCCAGCAGCGGGAGCGGATCATCAGCGAGATCATGGCGCACCCGGTGTACCAGGAGCTGGTGTCGAACGTGGTGTACCACGGGCTGGTGAATTACCTGTATGAAGACAACCTGATTACCCGCTCGGTGCCGGGAGTGGGTTCGGTGATGAAGTTCGGCAAGAAAATGGCCAACAAGGCCGTGCCGGGGCTGGATGAAACCTTCGAACGTCGCATCAAGGCCTGGCTGGCAGAGAGCTTGCCGGGGCTGATTGTACGCAGCGAGCAGTTCCTGCACCGGGCACTGACCGACGATGAATTGCGCGACAGCGTGATGGCGGCCTGGGTATCGCTGGAGAACCAGACCATTGCCGAGCTCCAGGACGGGCTGGGTGAGGTGGAGCTACAGGAGTTTGTGGTACTGGGTTATGACTTCTGGCTGAACTTCCGTAAAACCGCCTACTTTGAAGGTTGCGCCCGGGCCGTGGTCGAGCACCTGTTTGCCAAGTATGGCGACCGACCGGTGATGGACCTGCTGAATGATATTGGGGTGACCCGGGACGTGATTGTTACGGAAATTGCCGAACTGGGCCTGCCGATTATCGATGTGCTGCACAAGGAAGGTTATGTGGAGGCATTGGTGCGCAGAAGGCTGGGAAGCTTCTACAAGTCTGCTGCCGCGAAGAAGTTGCTGGCAGAGGGCTAAGTCGGGCTGCACAGGCCTGATATAAAAAAAGCCGGAAGAGGATCGCTCTTCCGGCTTTTTTGTAGCTGCTGACAGCTTTTGGCCTCAGCGCTCCAGGTACTGGAGCTTGTCGGGCTGGCCGTCCCACTCGTCGGCGTCTGGCAGCGGGTCTTTCTTCTCGGTGATGTTCGGCCACTTGCCGGCCAGGTCCGCGTTGATCTCAACGAAGGCTTCCTGGCCTGCAGGCAGTTCGTCTTCAGAGAAGATGGCTTCCGCCGGGCACTCGGGCTCGCACAGGGCGCAATCGATGCACTCGTCCGGGTCGATCACCAGAAAGTTGGGGCCTTCATAGAAGCAGTCTACCGGACACACTTCCACGCAGTCGGTGTATTTGCACTTGATGCAGTTATCAGTAACGATAAACGCCATAGTCAGATCCCTGGTTCGTAGAACATTCAGTCTCATCAGGAGCCCTGAAAATCCGGCCCCATCTATAATTTTGTGCGCGATATTGTAGGGAGCGGCCCCCGCAGCCGCAAGCGTTGGGCTGCTATAACCTTATTACACAGATCAAGTTTGGCCCAGTTTTCTGTTATTTCTTCAATAATGCCCGCAGTTCATACAGCTGGTTCAGGGCCTCCCGGGGCGACAGGCCATCAACATCCAGCTGCTGTAAGGCCTCTTCCACCGCGCTTGGCTCCGCCATGGCGAACATATCACCCTGATAAACCGTTTCCGCGCTGGTCGGTTGTTTGACGGCTTTCGGCGCCGGTTCATGCACATGCTCCGGGGCCGGCGCTGAGGGGCTGGCACTGCCTTCCAGGTGTGCCAGCTGGGCCTTGGCGTTACGGATAACATCCTGTGGCACGCCGGCCAGCTTGGCCACCTGCAAACCATAGCTCTGGCTGGCGGGGCCGTCATGCACATTGTGCAGGAACACGATGGAATCATCATGTTCGGTGGCGGTCAGGTGCACGTTCACCGCATGTTCCAGGTCATCCGCCAGTTGCGTCAGCTCGAAGTAGTGGGTGGCGAACAGGGTGTAGCAGCGAATGTCCTTCGCCAGGTGCTCTGCCGTGGCCCAGGCCAGCGACAGGCCGTCGAAGGTGCTGGTGCCCCGGCCCACTTCGTCCATAAGCACCAGGCTGTGTTCGGTGGCGTTGTGCAGGATGTTGGCGGTTTCGGTCATCTCCACCATAAACGTAGAGCGGCCACCGGCGATGTCGTCGGAAGAACCCATACGGGTGAAGATCCGGTCTACCGGCCCCAGTACCGCCCGGTTGGCGGGCACGAAACTGCCGGTGTAGGCCAGCAGGGCAATCAGGGCGGCCTGGCGCATGTAGGTGGACTTACCACCCATGTTCGGGCCGGTAATCACCAGCATCCGGCGTTTGGCATCCATCAGCAGGTTGTTGGGTACGAAGGGCTCGTCCAGTAGCTGTTCCACCACCGGATGGCGGCCTTCTTCCACATCAAAGCCGGGCTGGTCGGTAAACTCCGGTGCGGTAAAGCGCAGGCTGGTGGCGCGCTCGGCAAAGTTACTCAGTACATCCAGCTCAGCCAGGGCCTGGGCGGCATCCTGCAGCGGCGCCAGTTGTTCGGCGACGGTTTCCAAGACGTCGTCATACAGGCCTTTTTCCCGGGCCAGGGCGCGGCTCTTGGCGCTCAGGGCCTTGTCTTCGAACTCTTTCAGCTCGGGCGTGATGAAGCGCTCGGCGTTTTTCAGGGTTTGGCGGCGAATGTAATCCACCGGCGCCTGGGCAGACTGGGCCCGACTGATTTCAATGTAATAACCGTGTACCCGGTTGTAGCCCACTTTCAGGGTGGAGATGCCGGTGCGCTCACGCTCCCGGGTTTCCACATCCAGCAGGTATTGACCTGCGTTCTCGCTGATGTTGCGCAACTCGTCCAGCTCTTCATCGAAGCCCTCGGCGATCACGCCGCCCTCGCGGATTACCACCGGCGGGTTTTCGATAATGGCCCGCTCCAGCAAGTCAGCAAGCTCCGGGTATTCGCCAATGGTTCCGGCCAGCCGGGCTACATGGCTGGAACTAACGGGCTTCAGGACTTCCTGAAGCTCCGGCAGGGTCTGGAAAGCATCCCGCAGGCGGGCGAGGTCCCGGGGCCGGGCAGAGCGCAGGGCTACCCGGGCCAGGATCCGTTCGATGTCGCCCACACGCTTGAGCAGGTCGTGCACCGGTTCATAGTGAAAACCGTCCAGCAGGGCCGAGACTGACTGCTGGCGTTGCTGAACCACTTCCACATTCCGCAGCGGGCGGTTCAGCCAGCGGCGCAATTCCCGGGCACCCATGGCGGTGGCCGTGCGGTCCATCACCCAGGCCAGGGTGTATTGCTGGCCGCCCATCAGGTTGGTGTCGATTTCCAGGTTACGGCGGCTGGCGGCATCCAGAATCACTGCGTCTTCCCGGCGCTCCCGGGTCAGTTTGCGAATGTGGGGCAGGGCGGTGCGCTGGGTTTCCCGGGCGTACTGCAGCAGGCAGCCGGCGGCACAAATGGCCAGGTGCAGGTCTTCGCAGCCAAAACCGGTGAGGTCACGCACCTGTAGCTGCTGGGTAATCACCCGCCGGGCCGAATCCAGCTCGAACAGCCAGGGGCCTTGCCGGCGGACACCGGTGAAGCCTTCCAGCAGGTCACCGAAAGGAAAGTCTTCGCTGATCAGGATCTCGGCCGGGCGTAGCCGCTGCAGTTCCCCCTGCAGGGCTTCCAGGTTGTCAAGTTCAGACACCGCAAAGCGACCACTGGAAATATCCAGCGAGGCAAAGCCGAACTGCTCTTTATGGCTGAAAATAGCCGCCAGCAGGTTGTCGCGGCGGTCTTCCAGGAAGGCTTCATCGCTGAGGGTGCCGGGGGTAACAATGCGCACCACCTTCCGTTCCACCGGCCCCTTACTGGTGGCCGGATCGCCAATCTGTTCGGCAATGGCAATGGATTGACCCGCGCGCACCATGCGGGCAATGTAACCCTCAGCCGCGTGGAAAGGCACGCCGGCCATGGGAATAGGATTGCCGCCGGACTGCCCCCGGGCGGTCAGGGTAATGTCCAGCAACTCGGCCGCTTTTTTGGCATCGTCGTAAAACAGCTCGTAGAAGTCACCCATGCGGTAGAACACCAGCTCGTTCGGGTGCTCCCGCTTGATCTTCAGGTACTGCTGCATCATGGGAGTATGCTTGGAAAGATCGGTCTGGGTTGCAGGCATGGAAGCGTCCGGTTGATCGTGCGTTTGGGTCAAAGCGGGGATTGTAAGAAAATAACGCCCGGGATGAAACGAAGGGTTTGGCAACAGAAGCTTGGAGACGGCTATGCAAGCAACCGATCAGCAACTGGAAACCGCCGGCAATGCGCTGGGAGACTTGTTGATACAGCAGGGCAGAACCATGGCCACCGCTGAAAGCTGCACCGGTGGCTGGGTGGCCAAGGTGCTGACAGACAGGGCGGGTTCCTCTGCCTATGTGATGGCCGGGTTGGTGACCTACAGCAATGAGGCAAAACAGGCCATTCTGGGCGTAGAAGAAAAGGTGCTGGCCGAGCACGGCGCTGTCAGCGAACCGGTGGTGCGCCAGATGGTGGCCGGTGCCGTTCGCGCCACCGGTGTGGATGTGGCCGTGGCCATCAGCGGCGTCGCCGGCCCTGGCGGCGGCAGCGAGGAAAAGCCGGTAGGCACGGTATGGTTTGCCTGGGGAACCGGCCCGGACAACACACAAACCCGTGTTCAGCACTTTGACGGCGACCGGGAACAGGTCCGCCGGCAATCGGTTTTGTATGTGTTGCAAGGGGTTACGGAGTTTCTGAAAACACTGTGATGTTTTTCACCCCGGCAGGGGTTGGTCTGTGCCAAGGCTTATGTTTTAATACTGTTCAAATATACAGGAAAACACTGGATACACCTCCGGTGTCGTCATATCGAATAGTGAGGGGCAGGTAACAATGGAAGACAACCGCAAGAAAGCACTCAGCGCAGCACTGGGCCAGATTGAACGTCAGTTCGGCAAGGGCGCCGTGATGAAAATGGGCGACCAGCCCCGTGAAGCCATTCCTGCGGTATCCACCGGCTCCCTGGGGCTGGACGTGGCCCTGGGTATCGGTGGCTTGCCGTATGGCCGGATTGTAGAAATCTACGGCCCGGAAAGCTCCGGTAAAACCACCCTGACCCTGCAAGTGATTGCCGAAGCGCAGAAAGCCGGTAAAACCTGTGCCTTCATCGACGCCGAGCACGCACTCGACCCCATCTACGCTGAAAAGCTGGGCGTAAACGTCGACGACCTGCTGGTCTCCCAGCCGGACACCGGCGAGCAGGCCCTGGAAATCGCGGATATGCTGGTACGCTCCAATGCCATCGACGTCATCATCGTCGACTCGGTAGCGGCCCTGACTCCGAAAGCGGAAATTGAAGGCGAAATGGGCGACAGCCACGTAGGCCTGCAGGCCCGTTTGATGTCCCAGGCGCTGCGTAAGCTGACCGGTAACGTGAAGCACGCCAACTGCCTGATGGTGTTCATCAACCAGATTCGTATGAAGATTGGTGTGATGTTCGGCAGCCCAGAGACCACCACCGGCGGTAACGCCCTGAAATTCTACTCTTCCGTACGCCTGGACATCCGCCGCATCGGTGCGGTGAAGGACGGCGACGAAGTGGTAGGTAACGAGACTCGCGTAAAAGTCGTCAAGAACAAGGTGTCGCCGCCGTTCAAACAGGCCGAGTTCCAGATCATGTACGGCAAGGGCATCTACCACATGGCCGAAGTTCTGGACATGGGTGTTAAAGAAGGCTTCGTCGACAAATCCGGTGCCTGGTACGCCTACAACGGCGACAAGATCGGCCAGGGCAAGGCCAATGCCTGCAAGTTCCTGGAAGAGAATATGGACATCGCCAACGAAATCGAAGCCAAGGTTCGTGACAAGCTGATGCCCAAGCCGGTGAAGAAAGAAGCGGCAGAAGCGCCCGCGGAAGCGAACGGTGAATTGCTCTAAGTAAGAACCCGGGAGGCGTTACATGAAGCGACTGTTGATAGTAGCCCATGCACCGTCTCCCAATACCCTGCGGTTACGGGAGTCCGTGGAAAAGGGCGCCCGTAACCCGGATATTGAAGCGGTGGAAGTGGTGGTGAAAGCGCCGCTCGAAGCCGGCCCCGAAGATGTCCTCGCCTGTGACGCCATCATACTTGGCACCACCGAAAACCTCGGCTATATGTCGGGCGCCCTCAAAGACTTCTTTGACCGTAGCTATTACCCCTGCCTGGAGAAAACCCAGGGCCTGCCTTTTACTTTCTATATCCGCGCCGGCCACGACGGCACCGGCACTCGCCGCGCCATAGACAGCATCACCACTGGCCTGCGCTGGAAACTTATCCAAGAACCCCTGCTGTGCCGGGGTGACTACCAGCCCGAATTTTCCGACCAGTGTGAAGAGCTGGGGCTGTTTGTGGCGGCCAGCCTGGATGCCGGAATTATCTGAAAACCCCGGCGCAACGGCGTTTAATCGCTGCTGGCCACCGGTAACAGCTCCGGTAGCTTACTCAACTCCGCCAACGGCATGGGCCTGGCAAACAGATAGCCCTGCAGCATGTCGCAGTTACGGCGCGCCAGGTCGTCCTGTTGCTCCCGGGTTTCAATACCTTCGGCAACCACAATCATATCCATGTGATGGGCCATGGTAATCACACCTTGCACAATGGCCGCCATGCGCCGGTCCGACAGGGTTTTCTGCACAAAGCTGCGGTCCAGCTTCACTTTGTTGCCGGCTGGCTAACAAGCCGCGAACATTCGATCTAAGCTGGAATTTGCAAGATTTTACACTGTTTACATGGCAGTAACGGAACTGGGATTTCACCAGTGCTAGTATCGCCGGCGTTCCGTTAATTCGTTGAGTAAGCAAACTTTGTACTATGACGCAAACCCCCAATGATCTGAGGCTTCAGGCCTGCCTGCTGGTGCTCTTCCTGTGCGGATTCTTTGCCGGGCTGGTGGGCCTGGTGGTTGCCATGTTTCCGATGGTGCCGGTGCCTGAAAGCCTGAGGCTGTCGCTGGAAGGTGCGCTCGCCGTGATTGCGGGCGGTGCGGCCATGACGGCGATATTCTTCCGCAAGCGCATGTGGCAGTTGGTGCTTGGGGTGGTCCTGTTGTTTCTGGGTGGCTACAGCCTGGGCCACAATGTGCTGGCTGGGGCAGAAGATTCCGGGCTGTCGCTGCTAACCGGGGAAGTCCGTCTGAAAACAGTTCCGGCCTTTGCCGTTATGGTGCTGGGGGTGGTGTCGGTTGTCGGGCTGGCCAGTGGCGGCGGGCGACTGGTGGCGTTTCTTGCGGGTTGTTTCGGTCTGCCGGTGGGTGCCTACGCGGTGCTGGAGTATCTGCGGCAGGGTATTACCGGAGACGCGGGCGGTTTTGTGGGCGGGTTTTCGCTGATTGCCGGATTGTTTTGCCTGGGTTTTGGCATTGCGTTGCTGATCCTGGCCCAGCGAGACCCGAACAAGCCCTTCCTGCTGAAGCGGGATGGTGTAACGGCAGGCGTGGTTGGTGTTCTGGGTACGTTTCTGCTTTCGATGATTGCCAGTTGGGGTACTCACGAGGAGCGGCACCAGGCTGCCGCGTCTACGGTTCGTTACTATGCCAGCGAACTTGAGTATGAGCTGAAGTCTTCCGTTGCGGTCATCGACCGGCTGGCTAACCGCTGGGCATCGCTCGATTTCGATGTGCCGGAGATTCTGGAGCAAACCGAGGTGCGGCTCTACTTTAAAGACTTGCCTGCGCTCGAGTCCCTGCTGCTGTTTCGTGAGGGATCCGCACCCTTGTGGCCTCGCAGCCGTGCACCGGAAGACCTGTTGTGGGTAATGGAGCAAACCGTGAACCCCCAGGTGCTGCGTTGGATGCGAAATGCCCGGGAGAATCGCCTGCCCAGTGCCTGGATCTTCCCTGACAAGAGCCGGCCATTTACCGGCATTGCCCTGGTCCGGCCGGAGATGGGAGCCGGGGCGTATTTCCTCGCGGTCTTTGATGTATCGGCTCTGCTGTCCCTTGATTCTTCGGTGAATTACCACGACTACGAAATCCGTATTGAAGGCGTGGATAGCCCGGTCATCCAGACTGCCATGATTAATCACCATGCCGAATTCGAGGTGTTTGAATATCTCCCGGTGAGTATTCCGAACGGGCCTGAGTTGGTGCTAAGTGCCACAGCCGGCCCGGCCTCGATTTTGACCCTGCGGGGCATGTTGCCTCCGGCGCTGTTCGGGTTCGGCGTTCTTATGAGTTACCTGCTGGTGATGGGGCGCAGTCTGTTGAGTGTTCAGAAAGACCAGGCGCGTGAAATTCTCACTGCAGAACAGCGCTTCCGTTCCTTGTTTACCCAATCTCCGGATGCCGTTTTTGCGTTTGACCGTGAGGGCGTTTACCAGGCAGTGAATCCGGCGGCGCAAGAGTTGGTTGGTTTTACCGAGAAGAATATTGGTGTGACCTGCTACCAGGACGTACTTACGTCTGATGCGATCAGTGAAGGCGACTTTGCTGTTTTCGATACCGCCTTCCGAAATGCCGTAGCGGGACACCCCCAGGGGTTTGAGGTTTCCTTTAAAAATGCCAGTGGCGAGATAAGGCTGTTCGATGTTGCCTTCGTTCCCACAGTGGTTGATGGCGAAGTCGTCGGTGTCTTTGCCCTGACCAAGGACGTGACCGAACGGCACGAGGCGCAGGAAGCCCAGCGCATCCTGCAGCGCAGCCTGGAATCCAGCGACAACGCTGTTGTGGTAGTCGATGTGCGGGCGAAAGACCTGCCGGTGGTATTTGCCAACCCGGCCTTTTCCGAGGTGACCGGTTACACCCGGGAGGAAGTCCTCGGTTCCCCGGTACGCCTGCTCACGGGGCCGGCGACCGAGGATGCGGCTATGGAGCAGATTCGCGAAGCGGTCAGGGCAGGCCAGCCCGCTACGGTTATCCTGAAAAGCTATCGCCGGGATGAAACTCCGTTCTGGAATCATGTGTCCCTGGCGCCGGTAAAGAATGATAAGCAGGAGATTACCCACTTTACCGCGATTATGACGGACATCTCCGAGAAGAAAGAACAGGAGCACCGGCTGGCGTACCAGGCCACCCACGATGTGCTGACCGGCCTGGGCAACCGCAGCCTGTTTGAAGACCGGTTGGAGCATGACTTTGCCCTGGCTCGCCGAAACAGCCAGCAGCTGGCGGTGCTGTTTATCGACCTGGACGAATTCAAGCCGATCAATGACACCCTTGGCCACAAGGTGGGTGATGGCCTGTTGATCAGCATTGCCCGGCGGCTGGACAAGGTTACCCGCCCGGAAGATACCCTGGCCCGCTTTGGCGGCGATGAGTTTGTATTGCTGCTGCCGGATCTGACGTCGCCGGCGCAGGCCGAGGAAGTGGCAAACCGTATTCTGGATGAGATTGCAGACCCGCACCAGGTGGGCAGCCACGAGCTGTACATCTCGGCCAGTATCGGTATCAGCCTGCTGGATGAGCATCTGGACAGCCCGGAAAAACTGATACAGCAGGCCGACATGGCCATGTATAAAGCCAAGCAGCAAGGCCGGGATACCTGCGAAGTCTATTCCGAAGACCTGGACACGAAACTGTCCAAGCGGGTGGCCTTGCGTAATGAATTGCAGGAAGCCATCAAAACCGGCCAGCTGTTCCTGAATTACCAGCCCCAGGTGGATCAGGACGGTCACCTTTGCGGCCTGGAGGCGCTGGTTCGATGGAAGCATCCGGAGAAAGGCTTTATCTCACCGGCAGACTTTATTCCCGTAGCCGAGGAAACCGGCCAGATTGCCCACCTGGGTAAGTGGGTAACCACCCAGGCGTGTAAAGATGCACGGCGGTTGCTGGAGATGGGGCTGCTGAAGGGCCGTATGGCGGTGAACCTGTCGCCGCTGCAGTTCCACCGCCCGGGCTTTTTGACAGCGCTCAGGTCGATTCTGGAAGACACCGGTCTTGCGCCGGAACACCTGGAGCTGGAGCTGACCGAAGGCATCCTGATGAAAGACAGCGAAGGCGCCATTGATATTCTCAATGCCCTGAACGGCATGGGGGTTGCCACGGCCATTGATGATTTTGGTACCGGTTTTTCCAGTTTCAGTTACCTGAAAGACCTGCCGGTGGACAACATCAAGATCGACCGCAGCTTTGTAGACAACGTCACCACCAACGAGAAAGACGCGGCGGTGTGCAAGGGTGTGATCACCCTGGCCCGGGAAATGGGGCTGAACGTGGTAGCCGAAGGCGTGGAAACCCAGGAGCAGTTTTGCTACCTGAAGAGCCATGGTTGCGAGAGCTTCCAGGGCTACTACTTTGCCCGGCCCATGGTGTTCGAGGACCTGGTGCAGTGGATTGGAAAAAGCGGGTAAGCGGGCAGGCGGTGGCCTAGCCGGCCAGGCGGCTGTAAAAGCCTTCAATGCGTGACAGGGCATTGTCGACGGCCCGGGAATAGCGTTTCTGGTCCAGGCAGTAACTGAACTGAACGCTCACCCGGAAGCCGGTGCGCCATGGCTGGCAGCGGACCACCCGGGCCGCCACGCGGGGTTCGTTAATGTATTTGCCGCGGATTTGCAGGTACAGGCGGGCGCCGGGTTCGACCGGCCGGGGGCACTGAACCGCCATGCCGTAGCGGTTCATATCCAGGCAGTTCACCGCCACCGGGTTCTTGCCACGGCCAAAAAAGCCGCGTTCACTGAGCTGCACGTTCAGGCAGGTGGCGGGAAACCGTTCCTTGATTCGGCGATCTGAGGGCTTACTTGCCATGGCTGCATCCACTGTCTTTTTGTCTTTGTTGTTTCCGGAAGCCATCCGGACCCTCAAGTGTAGCTAGCACCGGGTTGTCTGAAAATTGATCAACATGAAAAGTGTGACTGGCGTCTCACCCGGCAGTTGCTCCGGCCTGATCGGATAAAACCGGAACCGGTAGGCGACAGTCTGTCTGGCAAACACTACAATGGCGGGTTCAAAACCATTCAAACCGATGTCGACGGGAAGCAAACTTGAAGTCATTGCCGCTGCACCAACTCTACAAATCCTGTGTTCTGAAAGAGCTGCCATTCAAAACCACCCGGCAACTTGAGCCGCTGGCTGAGATCGTCGGCCAGAACCGTGCCCAGGAAGCCGTGCGCTTCGCACTGGCCATGCCCCATGGTGGTTACAACGTGTATGCGGTAGGCCGGAACGGGTTGGGCAAGCGCACCATGATGCTGCGCTACCTGGAGCACCATGTAGACACCGAGCAGCAAAGCCATGACTGGTGTTACGTGGCCAATTTCGAAGAGCCTCGTAACCCGAAGCTGCTGAAGCTGCCCTCGGGCAAGGGCACCCAGCTGAAGCAGGACATGGAAAAGCTGATGGCCCGGCTGGTGAAGATGATTCCCCAGACCTTCGAGGGCGACAGTTTTCTGGAGCGCGCCGAGCAGCTGAAGAACGACTACGTCAAACTGCAGGAAGACGAACTCGAAAAGGTGGCCAACCAGGCCAAGCGCAAGAAAGTGCGCCTGACCATCAGCACCCCCGGCGGATACCGGCTGGTGGCTATGAACGGCGAAGAGCCCCACACGGCGGAAAGCTTCCAGGCCCTGACCCAGGAGCAGCGGGACAAGTTCGAGGAAGTTATCAACAAGCTGGAGAAGAAACTCCGGCAGGTTCTGCGCAAGCTGGCAGACTGGGAGCAGGAATACGCCGAGAAACAGCAGGCCCTGAACCAGGAAACCCTGGAAGGCATCTCCGGCCACCAGATTGACGAGCTGAAAGACAAGTATAAAGAGCTGCCAGACGTAACGGCCTACCTGGAAGCGGTGCGCAAAGACCTGGCTGAAAACCTGGATATCTTCCTGGAAGACGACGAAGAGCAGGCGGCCATTGCCTATGCGTCACTGGACAAGAAAACACCCCGCCGCTACATCGTGAATGTGCTGGTACACCAGACCAGCAACGAAGTACCTGTGGTGGTGGAAGATAACCCCACCTACCACAATCTGTTCGGTTACGTGGAAAACGTCACCTACAAGGGCACGGTGTTTACCGACTTCTCGCTGATTCGCCCCGGCAGCCTGCACAAGGCCAACGGTGGTTACCTGCTGATGGATGCCATCAAGGTGCTGGAGCAGCCCTTCGTGTGGGATGGCCTGAAGCGGGCGCTGCGCTCCCGTACCCTTCAGATCAACTCCCTGGAGCGGGAACTGACCCTCTCCGGGACCATTTCCATCGAGGCGGAATCGGTGCCGCTGGATGTGAAGATTGTGCTGTTCGGGGACCGCGAAACCTGGATGCTGCTGCAGGAATACGATTCCGAGTTTGCCGAGCTGTTCCGGGTAACGGCGGACTTCGAGAATGAAATGTACCGCACGGCGGAAAGTCAGCTGCAGTACGCCAAGTTTATTGCCAGCCTGGTGGTGGAAAAGAAACTGCTGCATTGCAACACCAGGGCGGTGGCACGGGTAATTGAACACAGCGCCCGTATGGCCGACCACCAGGACCGGTTATCGCTGCATGCCGCGGATATTGCCAACCTGCTGCGGGAATCGGATTTCTGGGCCCGCCAGGCCGGCGCCCGGTTGATTACCGAGGTGCACGTGGAGCGGGCGCTGGAAAGTGCCCGTTACCGCAGCAGTCGTATTCGTGACCAGTTCTACGACTCCATTCGCGACGGCACCACACTGGTTACCACCTCCGGCACATGTGTGGGGCAGGTGAATGCGTTGTCTGTGCTGTCTACCGGCGGTTTCGAGTTCGGCTTGTCTAACCGGGTAACGGCAACCTGCTACTATGGTGATGGTGCCGTGATGGATATCGAGCGGGACGTAAAGCTGGGTGGCAACATTCACTCCAAGGGTGTGATGATTCTCAGCTCCTGGCTGGCGTCTTACTTTGCGGTGAACGATCCCATGCACCTGTCCGCCAGCCTGACCATGGAACAGAACTATGGTGAGGTAGACGGCGACAGCGCATCGCTGGCGGAGCTGGTGGCGCTGATCTCGTCGTTGTCCGGTGTGCCGGTGCGCCAGGACCTGGCCATTACCGGTTCAGTGAACCAGTTTGGCGAGGTGCAGCCCATCGGCGGTGTGAACGAGAAAATTGAAGGCTTCTTTGCCACCTGCGAGCTCAAGGGCGGTTTGACCGGCACCCAGGGTGTGATCATTCCGGAAACCAACGTGCAGAACCTGATGCTCGACAGTGAAGTGGTGCAGGCTGCGCGCAATGGCAAGTTTGCGGTTTACCCGGTAAGCCGGGTGGAAGAGGCCGTTACCTTGCTGCTGGACAAGCCCGCCGGCAAGGCGAATGACAAAGGCCGGTATCCCAGGCAGAGTGTTTTTGGCATTATTCAGCAGCGGCTTGAGAAAATGCGGGAACACGAGCGGCAGGAACACGCGCGGGACGAGCACAAAGACCCGTCCATCCACTGACCGGGACCATAATAAAACGGACAGGAGAATAGAGATCCATGACTGATATCCAGCAAACTGTGTACGTGGTAGAAGACGACGAAGCCGTCCGCGACTCCCTGGAGTTGTTGCTGAAATCCGATGGCAAGCCGGTGAAGACCTTTGAGAGCGCCAACGCCTTTCTGAAGGACTACTCCGATAAAATGGCCGGCTGCATTGTGCTGGATATCCGTATGCCGGGTATGGACGGCATGGAGCTGCAGAAGAAGCTGAACGAAAAGCATTCGATTCTGCCCATTATCTTTGTGACCGGCCACGGTGACGTGCCGATGGCGGTAGACGCCATGAAGGAAGGCGCAGTGGACTTCATCCAGAAGCCGTACCGGGAAGAAGCCCTGCTGGAAAAGATTGAGGCGGCCCTGGAGCAGGACCTCGAACAGCGCAAGACCCTGGACGAAAAACAGGAAATCATCCGCCGGGTGAAAAGCCTGACCCCGCGGGAAGCCGAAATCATGGACCGCATGATTGCCGGCCAGGCCAACAAGGTGATTGCCATCGAGCTGGAGATCAGCCAGCGCACCGTGGAAATCCACCGTTCCCGGGTTATGCACAAGATGGGTACACATTCCCTTGCACATCTGGTGCGTATGGTTCTGTCCGTAAAGGACCTTATCGACTAAGCCGGTTGCTGTGGTCATCATGCCAGAACGTTTATAACCGGCCACGCTTGTATGACTGAAGTTGTCAGTGAGAACTCAGAGGTGACGGTCCTGCTGGTTGATGACAACCCGCAGAACCTGAAAGTCCTCTACGAGACCCTGAAAGACAAAGGCTACCGCCTGCTGATTGCCAACGAAGGCGAGAAAGCACTGGACCTGGCCCACCGTCACCACCCGGAAGTGATCCTGCTGGATATTATGATGCCGGAGATGGATGGCTATGAGGTGTGCGAGCGCCTGAAGGCCGATCCCGAAACCGCCGACATCGCCGTGGTGTTCCTGTCCGCCCTCGATGACCTTCAGGCCAAGGTGAAGGGCTTTTCCCTGGGCGGGGCCGACTACATCTCCAAGCCGTTCCAGTCCCTGGAAGTGATTGCCCGGGTGAAAACCCATGCCCGGGTTATCCGGCTGGAACGTGAGCTGCAGGCCCGCAACCGGGAGCTGCAGGGCGACCAGACCCGCATCCTGGATTCCATCAGCGAAGGCATCTACGGGCTGGACGAAAATGGCCTGATCGAGTTTGCCAACCCGGCGGCCGCCGCGATTGCCGGCCGCCCGGTTGAAGACCTGATTGGCAAATGTTTCTTTGACCTGCACTTTGCCACGGCTGAAGAATGCCGTGACAGCCTGCCGGTGATGGCGACCTGTAACAAAGGTGTGCCTGAACACCAGCGGGATATCCAGATGCTGCGTGCCGATGGCAGCAGCTTCCCCGCGGAATACCGGGCCACCCCCAAGCTTGATGGCGATGAGCTGCATGGCGCAGTGGTGGTGTTTCACGACATTACCGCCGAGCTGGAAAGCGAAAAAGCCCTGGAAGAAGCCCGTGAGCTGGTGCAGGAACAGCGTGACCAGCTGGCCCATACGTCCCGCCTGACCACCATGGGCGAGATGGCCGCCGGTTTCGCCCACGAGGTAAACCAGCCGCTGACCGCGATTTCCAACTATGCCCGGGTTTCCAAGCGCATGATGGCCAAGGACGAGCCTGACCTTGAGCTGCTGGGTGAAACCCTGGATAAAATCGATGCCCAGTCCCACCGGGCCAGCGAGATTATCCGCCGCATCCGCCGCTTTATGAAAAAGCCTGCCACCGGTAAGGAAGAATTGTCGGTGCCCGAGTTGCTGGAAGACACCCGGCAGTTTGCCGAGGTGGACATGCGCAACAATGAGGGCGGCATTGAGGTGCGGATAGACGACGATCTGCCGGGTGTACTGGCAGACCCCATCCAGGTGCAGCAGGTGGCCCTGAACCTGATCCGCAACGCCCTGGAGGCAACACGCAGTGCCGGTTCGTCCCAGCCTGTGGAGGTTTCAGCACGGCGTTGTGGTGAGCAGTGCGTTCGGGTAGAGGTGCGTGACCACGGTGTCGGTGTGCCGGAAGAGGCCGAGGACAAGCTGTTCCACCCGTTCTACACCACCAAGGAAGATGGCATGGGCATTGGCCTTGCTACCTGTCGCTCGCTGATGCAGGCCCAGGGTGGCGATATCGGCTACCAGCGCCCGGAAGGCGACGGTGCCTGTTTCTGGTTTGTATTGCCCATTGCAGGCGCCGAGGGCGCACCCTGCATCCCCGACGAAGTCTGACTCCCTTATAGCCAGTCTATGCGCCCGGTAAGGTGGGGCGCGTCTCCCTTGGCATTCAGAATCTGATAGTCCCAGCCGTCTGCCCCGGTGCGCCAGTTCAGCTGCGCGGTGCCGGGCAGGAACAGCGGCTTCTTGAACTGGCAGCTGACCTTCACGGGCCCTGTTTGCCAGTCTTCCTGTTGTTCCAGCAGTGCCAGTGCGTGGGCCTTGCTCCACATGCCATGGGCAATCGCCCGTGGAAAACCGAAAGCCCGGGCGCTCAGGGCGTGCATGTGGATGGGGTTGCGGTCACCGGATACCTTCGCATATTGCCGGCCGATGCTTTCCGGCGCCTTGATGGCTTCAGAGAAAGGGTAATGGTCCAGTTGCGGGGGATTCTTGCTGCCTCCGGAGGTTCCCTGGCCGGCCATTCGGAACAGGTTGGTGCTGGTTTCTTCCCAGATCAGCTTGCCGGCGGCCCGGGCTTCGGTAATCAGGTCGAACTCCATGCCCCTGTCTGTGCGCTGCTGGTTGCCCAGCGTTACCCGGATATCCAGGTTTTCGCCGGCACTGACCGGGCGATGCTGGATGATGGTGTTGCGCAGGTGCACCAGCCCCAGCAAGGGCAGCGGGAAGGTTTTTTCCGTCAGCAGCTTCAGGTGCAGGGGGAACGCCAGGATGTGGGGCCAGGTAATGGGGGCCCGGGAGCCAGGTTTGAACCCGCATATGCGCTGATAGGTTTTCAGGGCCGGAGTGTTGGTGGCAATCCCCAGCAGGTCTGCCTGCAGGTCCGGAATGCGGGTTTGCTCGCCCGGCTTGTGTTGTTTGGGCAGCAGGGCCTTGCCATATAGTGGCAGCAAGGCCGGCGGTGCGCTGTGGTAGACCAGTGAATCCGGCATTAAGGCTTTCTCCCGATTATTAATGGTTTCAGGTACAACTGTGCGTGCGTGGCCTGATATGCTCTAATGTACGACGAAAGTCTGGCAAACCCGGCCAGAGGTGGCATTGACCCGGCGTGCTCCGGACCCTGTCCGGTGGGTCAAAGTGGTAACTGATAAATAAAAAAGCGGGACTCTATGCAGGAACTACGTGATGCGGGCGTGATGCTGCGCCTGATTTATGAGGCGATGAAGAAAAAGGGCATTGATACCAATGCTATTTTCAGCCGTCTGGGTGTAGACGAGCAGTATGTTTATACCGATCAGCTCCGAACTCCCCACAATGCCCAGCTGTATTTCTGGCAGGCGGTTGAAGATGTATCCGGTGATGAAGATGTTGGCCTGCACCTGGGGCCACTGTTGCCGGCCTACAAAGGGCAGGTACTGGAATACCTGTTCCTGAGTAGCCCCACCTTTGGCGAAGGTCTTCGCCGGGCCCAGAACTATCAGCGCCTGCTGAGTGATGCGGCCAATACCGATTTCTTTGTGGAAGGCGACGAAGCCTGCATGGTGCTGGATGCAGCCTCGGAAGAAGTCAGCCGGCTGCGGCACTTCAACGAGTGTTTTGTGCAGGGCTTGATTACCTTCTTCAAATCCATCACCGATGGCCGTTTTTATCCCTCCCGCATCGAGTTCGAGCATGAGCGGGAAAAAGGTATCGACCACGCAAAGGAAGTGCTCGGTTGTGATGTGGTGTTCGGCGCCCGTGAAAACCGTCTGTACTTCCCGGTGGAAATTCTGTCCTATGCCTCGCCCCATGCCGAGCCGGAACTGCTGGCCCTGCACGAGCGTTTTGCCAGTGAGCAGGTAGCGAGGCTCGAGAAGAAAGACATCGTAGGGCAGGTGGAACGGATTATTGCCGAGCTGCTGGACAGCGGTGAGGTGACACTGGATGCGGTGGCCGAACGGCTAGGCATCAAACCCAGAACCCTGCGCACCCGGCTGACCGAAGCTGAAACCAGTTTCAACCAGGTACTGGCGGATTTCCGGTACCGGCTGGCCCGTCAGCTGCTGGCAACCACCGACGAGTCCATCGACGAGATTGTGTATCTGACCGGTTTCTCCGAGCCCAGCACCTTCTACCGTGCGTTCAAGCGCTGGTCCGGCATGACGCCGATCGAGTACCGTAAAACCGCCCAGACCAAGGATGTGATGGTCGACGCCATGTAAGGCGGTTTTCTGAAAATCTGAAAAAAGTTCTTCAAAAGCGTTGACATAAACGGGGGCGTCTTTATAATGCGCCCTCGTTGTCACAGAGCAGTCGCAAGACAGCTCAGGCACGCCGCGCGGAGCGGTAGTTCAGTTGGTTAGAATACCGGCCTGTCACGCCGGGGGTCGCGGGTTCGAGTCCCGTCCGCTCCGCCATTTATCTCCTCCCCCTTGTTTTCGATATCCCCTTTTTATTTCCAGCTTTTTCTCAGCTATCTGACCTGATTTGTTTTCGCCGTTCGCCCGGGCTTGTTCCGTGCCAGCGCTGGTATGCCTTGTGAAAGGCCGGCGGGTTGGCAAAGCCCAGCAGCCAGGCAATTTCCGCCAGTGATGTATCGGTTTCCTTCAGGTAATCCTCTGCCAGTTGTTTGCGGGTGTCGTCCAGCAGTTGCCGGAACCCGGTACCCTCGGCGCTCAGTTGCCGTTGCAGGGTCCAGGCCGTGGTGCCCAGCCGGGCCGCCAGTGTTTCCAGCGTAGGTGTTTCACCCCGCAGCAGGGGGGTTAACAGATGGCGCACCCGGTCGGCCACGCTCCAGCCTTTGCGGATTTGCCGCAGCTCCCGTTCACAGACTCCTGACAGCTTGTCGTACATGCCCTCATGGGCCTGGGACGGGCTTTGTCGCCACACGCTTTCCTTGAAGCGGATGGCGTTTTCCCGGGCGCCGAACTCTACCGGGCAGCGAAACCAGCTTTCGAACACGTCGTCCAGGCCAATGGATGGATACTCTATCCATACCTTTTCCAGCACGTCGTAGCGGCCGGTGATATGCCGGGCCAGTTGGGTCCAGGCCGCCAGTATGGAATCCACCACAAAGTAGTTGTACGGGTTGTAGGGCTGGATCGAGTAGAAGCGCACGGTGCGCTGGAATTCATCGACCGAGGGTTCGCCCCGGGAATTCTGGCTGGTGAGCAGGGAATAGCGAATCAGGCTACGGAAGGCCTGGCGCACCGAGCTGGCAGTTTCTGCGGCCAGTCCGGCCATGCCGGCGTCCACCGGCCGAGTCAGGGCGCCCATGCGCAGGCCCAGGGCGGGGTTGCCGGTCACGGTGATGGCAGCATGGCCAAGACGCATAAAACGGGGGATGCTGATGCGGGCATCAGCCGAGGCCAGTGCAGCATCATCCAGCCGGAACCTCGCTTTCAGTTTGTCGATATTGCCGCCTTCGGCTTCGGTTGCGCGCAGCAGTACTGCCGCATACAGCAGGCTGATATCGCCGAGGGCGTTCTGTTTAGGGGGGCTATTTTCAGGCATGCCGGTATTATTGCTGTTATCCAGAGATAATAAAATGTCTGGTCTGGATATTGTTGGCGCCTTCGGTGCTGGGTAGTGTAGGCCCATAACAACGGGAGCCTCGACATCCCGCCTGATAATCTGATGAGGAGCACCGCAATGACCGCAACACCTGGCACCAGCAAGTACCCGCACCTGCTTGAGCCCCTGGACCTGGGCTTTACCAAACTTCGCAACCGCACCCTGATGGGCTCCATGCACACGGGTCTTGAGGAAGTGAAGGGTGGCTTCGACCGGCTGGCGGCATTCTATGCCGAGCGTGCCCGTGGCGGCGCCGGGTTGATTGTGACCGGCGGCATCGGCCCCAACAGCGAAGGCGCGGTGTTCCAGCACGCGGCCAAGATGAGCACCGAGGAAGAGTCTGACAAGCACAAGGTGATCACCCAGGCCGTGCACGAGGCCGATGGCAAGATCTGTATGCAGATCCTGCACGCTGGCCGTTATGCCTATTCTCCGGAGCTGGTAGCGCCCTCTGCCATCCAGGCACCCATCAACCCGTTCAAGCCCAAAGAACTTGATGAAGCGGGTATCCAGAAGCAGATTGACGACTACGTGAACTGTGCCGCCCTGGCCCAGCGCGCCGGCTACGACGGCGTCGAGATTATGGGCTCCGAGGGTTATTTTATTAACCAGTTCATCGTCAAACACACCAACCACCGTACCGACCAGTGGGGTGGCAGCTATGAAAACCGCATTCGCCTGCCGATTGAAATCGTGCGCCGTGTGCGTGAGCGGGTGGGCGAGAACTTCATCATTGTGTACCGCCTGTCCATGCTGGACCTGATCGAAGACGGCAGCACCTGGGAAGAAGTGGTGCAGCTGGCCAAGGAAATCGAAAAAGCCGGCGCCACGATTATCAACACCGGTATCGGCTGGCATGAAGCCCGTGTGCCTACCATTGCCACCTCGGTACCCCGCGGTGCCTTTACCAAGGTAACTGCCCACCTGAAAGGCGAGGTAAGCATTCCGCTGGTAACCACCAACCGGATCAACATGCCGGATGTGGCCGAGAAGATCCTGGCCGAAGGCGATGCCGACATGGTCTCCATGGCCCGGCCGTTCCTGGCGGATGCCGAGCTGGTACTGAAAGCAGCCGAAGACCGTGCCGAGGAAATCAACACCTGCATCGGCTGTAACCAGGCCTGCCTGGACCATACCTTCAGCGGCAAGCTCACCACCTGCCTGGTGAACCCGCGCGCCTGTAACGAAACCCTGCTGACCTATGTGAAAACCGCCCAGCCCAAATCCATCGCGGTGGTGGGTGCCGGCCCGGCAGGCCTCGCCTTTGCCAGCGTAGCCGCAGAGCGTGGCCACAAGGTGACGGTGTTTGATGACGGCAGCGAGATCGGCGGCCAGTTCAACGTGGCCAAGCGGATTCCGGGTAAGGAAGAGTTCTACGAAACCCTGCGTTATTTCCGTGTGATGCTCGACAAGCACGGCGTGGATGTCCGCCTGAACACCCGGGTGAGTGCAGACGACCTGAAAGCCGGTGGCTTCGATGAAGTGGTTATGGCCACCGGTGTCGAGCCCCGCACCCCGGATATCGAAGGTATCGACCATCCGAAGGTGATCGGCTACCTGGATGCCCTGATGGGTCGCAAGCCGGTGGGCCAGCGTGTCGCGGTAATCGGTGCTGGCGGTATCGGCTTTGATGTGTCCGAATTCATCGTGCATCAGGGCGAATCGCCGTCACTGAACACCGAACACTTTATGAAAGAGTGGGGTGTCGACCTGACTGTGGCGCATCGTGGTGGTATTCAGGGCGTGCAGCCGGAAGTACCGGCCCCGGCCCGTGAGGTGTTCCTGCTGCAGCGCAAGGCTTCCAAGGTGGGCAAGAACCTGGGCAAGACCACCGGCTGGATTCACCGTACATCCCTGAAGAACCGCAATGTGCAGATGGTTCCGGGTGTGTCTTACCGCAAGATTGACGACGAAGGCCTGCACATCACGGTTACGCCCAAGGGCGCGGAGCAGGGCGAAGACAAGCTGCTGCCGGTGGATACCATCATCGTGTGTGCCGGCCAGGAGCCGTTGCGCGAACTGCAGGCAGGCCTTGAAGCCGCAGGCCTGCCGGTGCACCTGATTGGTGGCGCAGATGTTGCCGCCGAGCTGGATGCCAAGCGGGCGATTGATCAGGGCAGCCGCCTGGCAGCGGAGATCTGATCACAAATCGTTGCAGTTTTTCTCTGTGTTTTGGGGCCGGTCTGGCTAGACTATGGAAATCCGGCAAGGGGGTAGGGAACCCTCGGGCCGGCCCTGTCGTTCGAATAACAAGTTACAAGCATGGAGAAGGTTGATGGTCAGTGCCGCCCAGGCAGCCGAGGGTAACTCAGCTGTCTTCTTGATGGATGGTAGCCAGGTGTCCCGGCAGATGCGTTGGTCGGAGTTTGGTGCCTTTCTGGATGGCTATGTTGGGCTTTCGGACCTTGCCGAAACCGATGTACGCGCCGTGCTGGTCAATCTCAACCCTGACCTGACGGTGGCCTCCCTGGTGTTCTTCCGGATCTGGTTTGACGAAGAAGGCCGCGCAGACAGCAGTTGGAACGTGCCCATCGAAGCGCTGGCGGAAAAGGGTGCCAAGGGCCCCGACCTGGGCGGTGGCGCAATCCGCCTGGTGTGTCGCAGCCAGTGTCCGGACCCTGCTTTTGCCGAAGAACTCTGGGACCCGGATATGACCCCGGGCAGCAACCATTTCCACTCGATTCGCAAGGCTGTTGAAGCCAATACCCTGCATTTCCGCCAGGCTGAGCCAGCAGAAGAGAATATCCCTGTACTGGTGAATTCGTCGTCTGCGGCCACCGACGAGCGTGTCGATATCGAACGTGCCCGCCTGGCCCAGGTGCTTCGGGAGCAACGGCTGCGCATCAAAACCCTGCAGAGCGTGCACCGGGATGCGGTGTCTGACCTGCAGCGTGACCATCGCCTGGAGATGCAGGCTTTGCGTTCGGAGATGACCGAGCTGGACCAGAAGTACGAACGGCTTCGGGTCAGTAAGGAGCAGCTCAAGAATCGCCTGCAGGAGCGTAATGAGCAATACCTCGCGCTACAGGAGCAGCTGGGTAAAGAGACCCCGGCCGATCCGGACGCAGGGCCCGACGTTGAGGGCGGCAAATCGGATGCCGAAACGGTCCTGCTGAGGGAGCAGCTGGAGCGCAAGGAGCGGGAGCTGGAGCTGCGGGAGGAAAGGCTGGTTGCCCTCGAACAGGAAAACCAGGAGCTCAGAAATCGCGAAGTGCCGGAAGATTCGCTGCTGGAACAGTTGCGAAACCAGGTGGTGTTCCTGGTGGCTTATCACCCGGGTGTCGGCCACATTACACTGCCGTACGATGATATCGAAACTTACTTTGCCAATCCCCAGGCCTACGCCGCTGACCAGTGCGGCATGAACGAGGCCGCCTACCGGGAGTGGCTGGCCCACTATGAAAACCCTGTGTGCAACCATGCTGGTGCCGACGGCAATGCGTGCGGTGAACCGATCATGAGAGTGTCCCAGCCGGCGGATTTCGAGGCCGGCAAAGACGACCGCTGCGAACAGCATAAAGCCTGATCCCGCGAAGTTTTTTCAGTATCCGCCCGAGTTTCGTTAAACTGTGGGTCTGTTCGTCTCATTCAGACACCACGGGATACTTCATGGACCAGTTCAGGAATATCGGGATTATCGGGCGCATGGGCAGCGTCAAGGTAGTTGAGTCGCTGCGCCAGCTGAAACAGTACCTGACCGCAAACAACTACCACGTCATTATCGAAGAAGACACCGCGACCATGATTCCGGGCCACGGCCTGCAGGTGGCCAGCAAGAAGCTCCTGGGTGAAATCTGCGACCTGGTAATCGTGGTCGGTGGTGACGGCAGTTTGCTGGGCGCCGCCCGGGAAATGGCCAAGGCCAAGATTCCGTTGCTGGGCGTTAACCGGGGTCGCCTCGGATTTCTGACCGATATCTCCCCCAACGACCTTGAAGAGCGGCTGGCCCAGGTGCTGGCCGGTGACTACATCGAAGAATCCCGGTTTCTGCTGGACGGCCACGTAGAGCGCAACGGCCAGCCTCTTGGCTATGGCTCTGCCCTGAACGACGTGGTGCTGCACCCGGGCAAGTCTACCCGGATGATCGGTTTCGACCTGTTTATCGACGGCCACTTTGTTTACAGCCAGCGCTCTGATGGCCTGATTGTGGCCACGCCCACCGGTTCGACGGCGTATTCACTGTCTGCCGGCGGTCCGATTATGCATCCCAAGCTGGATGCCGTGGTGCTGGTGCCCATGTTCCCCCATACCCTCAGCAGTCGCCCGATCGTGGTGGATGGCAAGAGCGAGATCAAGCTGGTGATCGGCGAGACCAACGAAACCTATCCGCAGATCAGTTTCGATGGCCAGATGAACATTTCCTGCGCGCCGGGTGACATCATTCGCATCACCAAGAAGCCCTTCAAGGTTCGGCTGATTCACCCCACCGACCACAACTTCTATGCCACCTGCCGTGACAAGCTGGGCTGGGCAAGCACGATTACAGCGAGTTGAGTATGGCGGGTTACGACATTATCGGCGACATCCACGGTTGCGCTAACACGCTGCAGCGGCTGCTGGATCAGATGGGCTACCGCAAGGTGAACGGGGTTTACCGGCACCCGAAGCGGCAGGCAATTTTTATCGGTGACATTATCGACCGCGGCCCGCGCATCCGCGAGGCCCTGCACCTGGTGCGGGATATGGTGGAGCATGGCGCTGCCCGTATTGTCATGGGCAACCATGAGTACAATGCGCTGGGTTACTGCACCCGGGCCCGCCCGGGCAGTGGCAAGCAGTTCCTGCGAGAGCACAACCCGCGGCACGACCGGCTGATCAAGGAAACCCTTGAGCAGTTTGATGCGTATCCTCATGAGTGGAATGAATTCCTGGAATGGTTTTACACCATTCCGCTGTTCATCGACGACGAGGATTTCCGGGTGGTGCACGCGTGCTGGGACCAGGACCTGATCGACAAGTTCAGGCAAAACCAGGGCGGAGTCTGCATTGATGAAGACTTCCTGCATGCCTCTGCAGCTATCGAGTCGTTTGCCGGGCAGGTGATGGATACCTTGCTGCGGGGAACCGACCTGCGCTTGCCGGAAGGCATGTCGATTACCGGCAAGGACGGCTATGTGCGGGAATTCTTCCGCACCAAGTTCTGGGCCGATGATCCGAAAACCTACGCCGACGTGGTGTTCCAGCCAGACCCGCTGCCGCCGGAAGTGGCCCGTATGGAGCTGACGGATGCCGAGTACCGGCAACTGATCACCTACCCGCTGGATGCGCCCCCGGTGTTTGTGGGCCATTACTGGATGGATGGCAAGCCGGCGCCGCTGAAGGCCAATGTGGCCTGTATCGATTACAGTGCGGTGAAGTACGGCAAGCTGGTGGCGTACCGGATGGACGGCGAAGACGTGCTGTCGAAAGACAAGTTTGTCTGGGTGGATGTAGACCGGCCGGAACAGCCGGATTATCCGACCAGTGAAGACAGTGTGGCACGCTGAGGCTGGGAGAGCAGGTGGATAACGAAAGGTCTTACCCGATTACCCCGGACGGCCGTTGGCAGCCCGCGCCACGCCACGCCCCGTTTGTGATCGCAACCATAGTGATCGCGGTGGTGATGGTGTGGTTTACCGGCATGGGCCAGAACGCCCTGGCGGCAAACCTGATGTTTGTGGATCCCCGGCCATTCAGTTGGGAGGTGTTTAGCTCGCTGGCTGGCCGCCTGGAGGCGCTGTCGGCGTCCCTGGCCAGTGGCCAGGTGTGGCGGCTGATTACCCCGGATTTCCTGCACTTCAGCTGGACCCACATCATCTTCAACTCGGTGATGTTGTGGTTTCTGGGCAGTCAGATTGAGTGGATAGACGGCCGTGCCCGGCTGGCGGTGCTGTTTGTGGTGGCAAGCCTGCTGTCCAATGGCCTGCAGTACCTGGTGTCCGGCCCGCTGTTTGGTGGCTTGTCCGGTGTGGTGTACGGCATTCTAGGTTACTGCTGGATGAGCCAGCGCAGGCGCCCGCGTTTCCAGTTCCCGCCGGCCCTGGTGACCTTTGCGCTGGTGTGGATGGTGATCGGCTTTACGCCGTTGCCGGAAATGCTTGGCCTTGGCCGCATGGCCAACGAAGCCCATCTGGGCGGTTTTGTGGCAGGGTTGCTGGTGGCTGCGTTGTCGCCCTTGCGGGGCAAGCGCTGGCGATAAACCAAAAAAAAAGCCCCACCGGAAGGTGGGGCATAAAAAGAGCGTTTAGCTCCTGATGAGAGAGACCAAATGATACGACCGTCTGTCATTTGGTGAGGTAATGATAATTGTTATCATTTGCGTCTGTCAAACGGATTTGCCGATTTTTCAATGAACAAATTTTCAGGAGGTGGGCAATGACCTACGAAGAGTTGATCGAGCGGCTGGATCCGAACGTGTACCGCAATCTGAAACAGGCGATTGAGCTGGGCAAGTGGCCGGACGGCCGTGCCATGACCCGTGAGCAGCGGGAAATCAGCCTGGAAGCGGTGATCTATTACGAAGAAAAGCACAAGGTGCCGGAAGAGCAGCGTGTCGGCTACCTCGACCGGGGCGAAAAGGCGGGTACCGCCTGTGACCCGTCTGTGCAGTTCCGCAAGGATCGCCAGGGCAACGATGATGTCGATCCGGATCAGTTTGTAGAGGTCAAGGTTTGAGCGACTCCATTGATGTAACCGGCCGTCTTCGCAAGATGCCGGCCGAAGCCGGCGACCCGGTAGCCTATACCCTGGCGGTGGGCGATACCCGCATTCCGCTGAATGATCTGGTAGGGCGCAAGGTCCGGCTGGATTTTGATGGCGTGATCCGCTGTATCCATTGCGATCGCACCACCAAGAAGAGTTTCAACCAGGGCTATTGTTACCCCTGCTTCCGCAAGCTGGCAGCTTGTGACAGCTGCATCATGAGCCCGGAAAAGTGCCATTTTCACCTGGGCACCTGCCGGGAGCCGGAATGGGGCGACGCCAACTGCATGGTGGAGCACGTGGTGTACCTGGCCAATTCCAGTGGCCTGAAGGTGGGTATTACCCGGGGCTCGCAAGTGCCTACGCGCTGGATTGACCAGGGCGCGGTGACGGCGATCCCCATGCTGCGGGTTTCCAGCCGCTACCTTTCCGGGCTGGTGGAAGTGGCGTGCAAGAGCCATGTGGCCGATCGCACCAACTGGCGGGCCATGCTCAAGGGCGATGTGCCGGAGCTGGACCTGGCCCAGGAGCGCCAGAGAATCCTGGAGCTGATCGAAGACGACCTGGCGCAATTGCGCGCAGAGCACGGTGAAGACAGCATCCGGATTGTGGACGAGGCCTCACTTGGGCTGGGTTATCCGGTTCAGGTATGGCCGGCGAAAGTGAAAACCCATAATCTGGATAAAACGCCGGAAGTGGAAGGGCTGCTTGAAGGTGTCAAGGGGCAGTACCTGATGCTGGACACCGGGGTGATCAATATCCGCAAATTTACCGGCTATGAAGTCCGGTTCCGGGTTCTCGACTGAGCCCGCCATGTCTTTTGTCTGGAGAGTATGAATGCGAACCAACCAGCCACAAACCATTTACCTGAGTGAATACAAGGTTCCTGCGTATCTGGTTGACCACGTGGATCTGCGTTTCGAATTGTTTGAAGATGGCGCCCGGGTGCACAGTACCCTGTCTGTACGCCGTAATCCTGAGTCGGTAGACACCGGTGCCCCCCTGTTCCTGCACGGCGATAGCCTGAAGCTGGAGTCGGTGGCCCTGAATGGCTCAGCGCTGGCTGCCGGTGATTTCGAAGACCGTGGCGATGCGCTGATCGTGCCTTCGGTACCGGAGCAATTCGAATTGCAGGTGGTTACCTGGATCGAGCCGCAGAACAACACCCGGCTGGAAGGTTTGTACAAGTCCTCCGGAATGTTCTGTACCCAGTGCGAGGCCGAGGGCTTCCGTTGCATCACTTTCTACCCGGACCGCCCGGATGTGATGGCCCGGTTCCGCACCCGGATTGAAGCGGATAGAGGCGCCTACCCGGTACTGTTGTCTAACGGTAACCCGGTAGAGCAGGGCGAGCTCGAAAACGGCCGCCACTTTGTCACCTGGGAAGACCCGTTCCCCAAGCCGGCTTATCTGTTCGCGCTGGTTGCCGGAGACCTGGTGGAGAAAAAAGACACCTTCACTACCTGTTCCGGCCGTAACATTGACCTGCGCATGTACGTGGAGCCCCGCAACGCGCAGAAGTGCGATTTCGCCATGGACGCCCTCAAGCGCTCCATGCGCTGGGATGAAGACGTCTACGGCCGCGAATACGACCTGGATATCTTCATGATCGTGGCGGTGGATGACTTCAACATGGGGGCCATGGAAAACAAGGGCCTGAATATTTTCAACTCGTCCTGCGTGCTGGCCAGCCAGGACACGGCGACCGACGCCACCTTCCAGCGTATCGAAGCCATTGTCGCCCACGAGTATTTCCACAACTGGTCCGGCAACCGGGTTACCTGCAGGGACTGGTTCCAGCTGAGCCTGAAGGAAGGCTTTACGGTATTCCGGGATTCCCAGTTCTCCGCCGACATGGGATCGCCAACGGTCAAGCGCATTGAAGACGTTACCCTGTTGCGCACCGCACAGTTCGCGGAAGATGCCGGCCCCATGGCCCATCCGGTGCGGCCCGCGTCTTACATGGAAATCTCCAACTTCTACACCCTGACCATCTACGAGAAAGGGGCGGAAGTGGTACGGATGATTCACAACCTGCTTGGCGACGAACTGTTCCGCAAGGGCAGTGATCTGTACTTCGAGCGCCACGATGGCCAGGCGGTGACCACCGATGATTTCGTCAAGGCCATGGAAGATGCCTCCGGGCGTGACCTGAGCCAGTTCCGGTTGTGGTACGAACAGGCAGGCACGCCGGTGGTTAGCGTGGAAGATGACTACGATGCGGATAAGGGCGTGTATGGCCTGACCATCCGCCAGAACATTCCCGATACGCCGGGGCAGACCGGCAAGAAGCCTCAGCACATTCCGTTCGCCATGGGCCTGCTTGACAGCGAAGGCCAGCCGTTGCCGCTGAATGCCTGCGCTGGCGAGCAGGACGGCCCGCTGGAGCGGGTGCTGGAGCTGACTGAGGCCGAGCACCGTTTCGAATTCCATGGCCTGGCCGAACGGCCTGTGCCGTCCCTGCTGCGGGATTTCTCGGCGCCGGTGCGGGTGCAGTATCCGTGGAGCCGGGAACAGCTGTTGTTCCTGATGAGCCACGATCCGGACGGCTTCAATCGTTGGGATGCGGGCCAGCGCCTGGCCGTGGATGTTATCCAGTCTCTGGTGGGTGCGCCGGAGCAGGCCGAGGTTGAGCCGCGGCTGGCGGATGCCTACCGCAAATTGCTGAACGATGCCTCTCTGGACCAGGCGCTGGTGGCCAAGATGCTGTTGCTGCCGTCGGAAGCCTACCTGGTAGAACTGGCGGAGCAGGCCGATGTGCCGGCTATCCACGCGGCCCGGGAGCGGGTGTTGAAGCACCTGGCACAAGAGCTGAAAGATGACCTGCTGGCCTGTTACCAGCGCAACCGGGAGCAGGGCGATTACCAGCTGGGCCCGGATGCCATTGCCCGTCGCAGCCTGTGTAATACGGCACTGGGCTGGTTGATGAGTATTGACGATGAGCGGGCCCGGGAGCTGGCGTTAGAGCAGTTCCGCAGTGCAGACAACATGACGGATCGCCTGGGTGCCCTGCGGGCGCTGGTCAATTCCGGCTTTGCAGCAGATCGTGAGCAGGCCCTCGAGAGCTTCTACCAGCGCTTCAGCGATGATCCGCAGGTGGTGGAGCTCTGGTTCTCGGTACAGGCGTCCAGCGGCCAGGCCGGCCAGCTGCCACACATCCTGCAGCTGCTGGAGCATCCGGCCTTTGACTGGAAAAACCCGAACAAGGTGCGCTCCGTAGTGGGTGTATTTGCCGGCCAGAACCTGGCGGCGTTCCATAATCCTGATGGCAGTGGCTATCAGTTCCTGGCCGGGCAGGTTTGCCGCCTGGATGACAGCAACCCGCAGATTGCCTCCCGCCTGGTAACGCCGTTAACGCGCTGGCGGAAGTTCGCACCTGCCTACTCCAGCCAGATGAAAGCGGCACTGGAAGGCATCCGGGACAAAGATAACCTGTCCCGTGACCTGTACGAAGTTGTGCATAAGAGCCTGGCAGGCTGACCTGCTGGCGGGGCCCGAGCCAGGCGCACGGGCCCGCGCTGGCTGTGTATCGTTTTGTGTTTTTTCAACCGTCGTCACAGCCTGATACAAAATCGCACTTTCGGTCGATAGACAATGTTGCTCAATCGGCTAATCTGTTGGAAAGTCTGCGATTGCATCAGACCATAACAATAAAGCCCGACAGAGGCTTCCAGACGGAAAGGTTGCACAATGAGATACAACAAAAACGTTCTTTTGGGTGGGCTGCTGGCAGCTTCCTTTGCCGCATCCCCCGTTTACGCGGCTGTGTCTGCTTCAGAAGCAGCACGGCTGGGTAATGACCTGACCCCTTTCGGTTCGGTCAAGGCCGGAAACGCCGATGGCACCATCCCCGCGTGGGACGGCGGCCTGACAGAGCCTCCGGCCGGCTATCAGGGCAGTGGCCAGCACCATATCAACCCGTTTCCGAACGACCAGGTGCTGTTCACCATCAATGCGTCCAACATGGACCAGTACAGCGAGCACCTGACCGATGGCCTGAAGGCCATGTTTGAAACCTACCCGACCACCTTCCAGATTCCGGTTTACCAGTCCCGCCGTACCCATGCGGTTCCTGACTGGGTTGCCGAGAATACTCGCAAGAACGCGGTGAATGCGGAAATTGTGGGTGAATCCGAGGGCCTGGAAGGCGCCTTCGGTGGCTATCCTTTCCCGATCCTGCATGGCAATAACGAAGAAAAAGCCTGGCAGGTGATCTGGAACCACCTGACCCGCTGGCGCGGTATATCCCTTACCCGTCGTTCCAGTGAAGTGGCCGTGCAGCCCAACGGGGATTACGGTCTGGTGACGTCCCAGCAGGAAGCCTTTTTCAACTTCTACAGCCCTGAAGGCAGTGAAAAAGATCTCGATAACATCATTTTCTACTACCTGTCTTTCACCCAGTCTCCGCCCCGCCTTGCCGGTGGTGCGATCCTGGTTCATGAAACCCTGAACCAGATCGTCAGCCCCCGTAATGGCTGGGGTTATAACGCCGGGCAGCGCCGTGTGCGCCGGGCACCCAACCTGGGTTACGACTCCCCGATCGCGGCGGCCGATAACCTTCGGACGGCCGACGACACCGATATTTTCAACGGTGCCATGGATCGCTATAACTGGAATTACGAAGGGATGCGGGAAATCTACGTGCCCTACAACAACTACAAGATTGGCGAAAAGGGCACTCCGTATTCCGAGATTCTGGGTATTTCCCACCTGAATCCTGACCTTACCCGCTGGGAATTGCACCGGGTGCACGTGGTTCAAGCCACCCTCAAGGATGGTGAACGCCACATCTACGCCAAGCGTCGTTTCTATGTCGATGCCGACAGCTGGAACACTCTGCTGCTCGACCAGTACGACGGCCGTGGTGAGCTCTGGCGCGTAACCATGGGTATCGCTAAGAACTATTACGACATGCCGGGTGTGTGGACAGCACTGGACGTGTACCACGACCTGCAGGCCCGTCGTTACCATGTTCTGGGCCTGGATACCGAAGAACCCAACACCCGAGTGTTCACTGACGACGTGCCCAGCAAGCGTTACTTCTCGCCGGCTTCCCTGCGCAGACGAAGTGTACGCTGAGTTTTGGCGCGGGCTCAGGCCCGCGCCGGCAGCTTTCTGATCTAACCAACGTAAAGGCAATCTGAATGGCTAATAGGTTCATGTGCGAGACACTGGGTTCTGCCTGTCTTGGTCTGTCCATGGCATTGGCAGCACCTGCGGCGTTTGCGCTGACAGATATCATCGAGACCCCGGCTTTAATGTCGGACCTGGCTCCGGAATCCCTGCTCAACGATGCCACCCGTGCGGGTGACCGCATTGTTGCCGTTGGCGAGCGCGGGCATGTGATTTACTCCGATGATGAAGGGCAAACCTGGACCCAGGCCGAGGTGCCTGTATCGGTGACACTGAACGCCGTGGATTTTGGCAGCGACAGCAGCGGCTGGGTTGTTGGCCACAGTGGTGTGGTGCTGCATTCCGGGGATGCCGGGGCTACCTGGCAGCTGCAGTTCGATGGCCTGCAGGCGGCTGAGCTGGTGATCGAAAGCCGGGAAGAGCAGATTGCTGCGATGGAAGAGCGTATCGAACAGGCTCCGGAAGCCGAAAAGGGCGACCTGGAATGGGCGCTGGATGACCTGTTCTTTGCCCTGGAGAACGTGCAGGCAGACATGGAAATCGGCCCGGTTAACCCGTTACTGGATGTGTGGTTTGAAAACGACCAGCACGGCTTCGTGGTGGGTGCCTACGGCATGGTCCTGCGCACGCAGGATGGCGGTGAAACCTGGGAAGACTGGGGCCCGCAGCTCAGCAACCCGCAGAACTTCCATTTGAACAGCGTGGCCCGGGTAACCGGTGGTGGGCTGGTGATCGTGGGCGAAGCCGGCCAGGTGCATGTATCCGTCGATAACGGTGATACCTGGGAGCGGCGCGAGAGCCCCTACGATGGCTCACTGTTTGGCGTGATGGGTACCGGCAAGGTGAATGAAGTGCTGGCCTTCGGTCTTCGCGGCAACACCATGTTATCGACGGATCTCGGCCGCAGCTGGACCATGGTTGCTAACGAAGGCGGCACCACCCTGAACAACGGTTCGGTTGCAGACGATGGCCGGGTCACCCTGGTGGGTAACAGCGGCGCGGTGCTGATGAGCAGCAACGGTGGTGAAAGTTTCCGCGCGCACTTCCGGAACGACCGGGAGGGTGTCATGGGTGTGGTTCCACTGAGCGGAACCAATCTTCTTCTGGTAGGCGAGGGCGGTGTAATGATCACCGATTCTCGCGGCCGGGACCTGTAATAACGCCCTGGTGTGGCATCAACGGATTTAATGGATAGAGGGGTTTTTTAATGTCTGACCCGATGCATGACAGGGGTGAACATTACCTGACAACGCCCAAGGCGGAGCCGTTCCTTGAGCGTTTGATTTTTAATAACCGGGCGCTGATTCTTATCGCGTTCTTTGTGCTGACGCTGTTCCTCGGCTACAACGCCGTGAAGATCCAGCCAGACGCCAGCTTCGAGCGGATGATTCCGCTTGAGCATCCGTACATTGTGAATATGCTCGAACACAGGGACGACCTGGAAAACCTGGGTAACTTCGTGCGTATTGCGGTTGCGGTGGAAGACGGCGATATCTTTACCGCCGAATACATGGAAACCCTGAAGCAGATTACCGATGAGATGTTCTACCTGAACGGTGTTGACCGTTCCGGCCTGAAGTCTCTCTGGACCTCCAACGTACGTTGGGTGGAAGTGACCGAGCAGGGTTTCCAGGGTGGTACCGTGATTCCGGACACCTACGACGGCACTCGCGAGAGTCTTGAGCAGTTGCGCCAGAACGTACTGCGTTCGAACGAAGTAGGCCGCCTGATTTCAGACAACTTCCGTTCCACGATTGTGTACGCGCCGCTGTACGAGACCAACCCGGAAACCGGCGAGCCGTTGGATTACGCCGCGTTCTCCAAAGAGCTCGAAGAAAAGATTCGCAGCAAATACCAGAAGCAGAACCCGGAAATCAGCATCCACATCGTTGGCTTTGCCAAGAAAGTGGGCGACCTGATTGAAGGTATCGGTTCCATTGCCTGGTTTGCCGGCATCACCATCCTGCTGACCACGTTGCTGCTGTTCTGGTATTCCCGTTGCATCGCCGGCACGCTGATCCCGGTGCTGACCTCCATCATCGCTGTGTTCTGGCAGCTGGGTACCCTCCGGCTTCTGGGCTATGGCCTGGACCCGTACTCGGTGCTGGTGCCGTTCCTGGTGTTTGCGATCGGTATCAGCCACGGCGTACAGATTGTTAACGCCATGGCTGTGGAAGCGGCCAAGGGCTTTGATGCCGTCACAGCAGCCCGCCTGGCATTCCGTGCCCTGTATATCCCGGGCATGCTGGCGCTGATTTCCGACGCCATGGGCTTCCTGACCCTGGTGTTCATCGAAATCGACGTTATCCGTGACCTCGCCGTTGCCGCCGGCCTGGGTGTGGCGTTTGTAATCATCACCAACCTGGTGCTGCATGTACTGATCATGTCTTACATCGGCATCTCCAAAGGCGGTGTCCGGCACGTACAGAATCATGGTGAAAAGCAGGATCGCAAGTGGCGGGTCATGTCCTATTTCGCCCATCCGGGGGTTGCGCCGATTTCCCTGCTGATTGCAGTGATTGGCCTGGGTCTTGGCATGTACTACAAGCAGGATCTGAAAGTAGGTGACCTGGACCAGGGTGCGCCGGAGTTGCGTGCAGATTCCCGCTACAACAAGGACAACGCCTACATCATCAACAACTACTCCACCAGTGCCGATGTATTGGTGGTGATGGTGAAAACCCCGGAAGAGCAGTGCACCCAGTACAACGTGCTGCGCGCCATGGACAGCCTTCAGTGGCAGCTGCAGAACACCCCGGGCGTGCAGAGTTCCGCATCCCTGGCAGATGTCTCCAAGCTGGTGACCAAGGCCCTCAACGAGGGTAACTGGAAGTGGTATGAGATTTCCCGCAACCAGACCATCATCAACGCGTCTATCCGGGACGCGCCGGCCGGCCTGATCAACACCAGTTGCGACCTGACTCCGGTGCTGGTGTTCCTGGAAGATCACAAGGCGGAAACCCTGGAAACCGTGGTTGAGCGCGTTGAAGCCTTCGCCCAGACCAACAGCAACGAAGAGCACACCTTCCTGCTGGCGGCCGGTAACGCAGGTATTGAAGCGGCGACCAATGAAGTGATTTCCAGCGCCAAGGACATGATGCTGTTGCTGGTCTACGGTGTGGTGAGCTTGCTGTGCTTCCTGACCTTCCGTTCACTTCGTGCGGTGGCCTGTATCGTGATTCCTCTGGGCCTGACCTCCATTTTGTGTGAGGCGATCATGGCGGTGTCCGGTATCGGTATCAAGGTGGCGACCTTGCCGGTAATCGCGCTGGGCGTGGGTATCGGTGTCGACTACGGTATCTACATCTACGCCAAGCTCGAGAAGTTCCTGCTGGAAGGCAAGACGCTGCAGGAGGCTTACTACGAAACCCTTCGTTCGACCGGTAAGGCCGTTATCTTCACCGGCGTGACCCTGGGCCTTGGTGTAGTGACCTGGATCTTCTCGCCGATCAAGTTCCAGGCGGATATGGGCTTCCTGCTGTTCTTCATGTTCCTGTGGAACATGGTGGGAGCGATCTGGCTGTTGCCAGCACTGGCCCGCTTCCTGCTGAGACCGGACAAAATGCTGGCGAAAGCCCGCGCAGCCAAGTCTTAATGATTGGCTAAAGCCCCCGAAAGCCTGCGTAAGCGGGCTTTTTTCTTGAATACTCAGCTGGTTAGCGAACTAATCCTTTCTTTATTTATCGCCCGAAGTGTTCTATGTTTTAAAACGAACCGGATGTTTGTCCGTATTTCTGGGCGGGCAATTGATTACAACGACCAAGAAAAAGGAAGAGCACACATGACACTGAAACTCAAAGCGTCCGCTTTTGCCATGGCTGCAGCTGTTTCTCTGGGAGCTGCATCGACTGCAGTTTCTGCCCAGGAGCAGCGCTTCGTAACCATCGGCACTGGCGGTGTAACCGGCGTTTATTACCCGGCGGGTGGCGCGATCTGTCGTCTGGTGAACATGGATCGTAAGGAACACGGTATCCGTTGCTCGGTAGAGAGCACCGGTGGTTCTGTCTATAACCTGAATGCCATCCGTGCCGGCGAACTGGACCTGGCGGTTGCCCAGTCTGACTGGCAGTACCACGCCTACAACGGCACCAGCGAGTTCACTGATGCAGGCAAGAATGAAAAGCTGCGCGCGGTATTCTCCATGCACCCGGAGCCGTTCACCGTTGTTGCCAGCAAAGGCTCCGGCATCAAGAACTTCGAAGACCTGGAAGGCAAGCGGGTTTCCGTGGGTAACCCGGGTTCCGGCCAGCGCGCGACCGCAGAAGTTCTGATGAAGGAAATGGGCTGGGAGTTGGACAAGTTCTCCCTGGCGGCCGAAATCAAGGCGGCAGAGCAGTCCCAGGCCCTGTGTGATGGCAACATCGATGCCTTCTTCTATACCGTTGGCCACCCCTCCGGTGCCATCAAGGAAGCCACCACTTCCTGTGACAGCGTACTGGTGAACGTGGATAACGCAGCCACCAAGAAGCTGATCGACGATAACCCGTACTACCGTAAGGCGGTTATCCCCGGCGGCATGTACCGTGGTTCCGACGATGACGTAACCACTTTCGGTGTGGCAGCTACCTTTGTGTCTTCCACCGATGTGCCGGACGACGTGGTATACGAAGTGGTCAAGGCGGTATTCGAGAACTTTGACAGCTTCAAGCGCCTGCACCCTGCGTTTGGCAACCTGAAGAAGGAAGAAATGGTCTCTGATGCCCTGAGTGCACCGCTGCACCCGGGTGCGGCCAAGTACTACCGTGAAGCTGGTCTGATCGACTGATCAGCCGGGTAGAGAGCAGAGCGGGCGCCAAGCCCGCTCTGTTGATTCAGTCAGACTGTTTTTTATTTGCAGGAACGTTCTATGGCAACGAATGACCCGGGCACCGGGGCAGGTGCGGATGCCGCAAAGGTAAGCGAGGTACTGCAGACCGAAACCGGTGGCCGTGCCCTGCAGGGCCCAGCAGCGGTACTCCTCTTCATCATTCCGGTATGCTGGTCTTTGTTCCAGCTCTGGATCGCATCACCCCTGCCGTTCATTCTGAACTTCGGTATTTTCAACTCGACAGAAGCCCGCTCCATTCACCTGGCGTTTGCGGTATTTCTGGCGTTTTCGGCATTCCCCATGATTAAGGGGGTTCATGCCAACAAGGTGCCCATCTATGACTGGGTGCTGGCCCTGGCCGCGGCCTTTGCGGCGTCTTATCTCTACGTTTTCTACGACCAGCTGGCGACGCGACCGGGTGCACCGATTACCGCGGATTTGTGGGTGGCAATGGTTGGCCTGGTGCTGTTACTTGAGGCAACCCGGCGGGCGCTTGGCCTGCCGTTGACGATTGTTGCAGCGGTGTTTATAGGCTATTCCCTTGCCGGCCCCTATATGCCGGATGTCATCTCCCACAAAGGGGTCAGCCTGAATAAACTGGCTTCACACCAGTGGCTGGGCACAGAAGGCGTGTTCGGTGTTGCTCTCGGGGTTTCCACCAGCTTCGTCTTCCTGTTTGTGCTCTTCGGTGCTCTGCTCGAGCGGGCGGGCGCCGGCAACTATTTCATCAAGGTTGCCTACGCAATGCTCGGCCATATGAAGGGCGGCCCGGCCAAGGCGGCGGTGGTGTCCAGTGGCCTGAGCGGTGTGATTTCCGGGTCTTCCATTGCCAACGTGGTGACCACCGGTACCTTTACCATTCCGCTGATGAAGCGGGTGGGTTTCCCGGCTACCAAGGCCGGTGCGGTTGAGGTGGCTGCGTCCACCAACGGTCAGCTGACCCCGCCGATCATGGGCGCTGCGGCGTTCCTGATGGTGGAATATGTGGGCATTTCCTACCTGGAAGTGATCAAGCATGCGATTCTGCCGGCGCTGATTTCCTATGTGGCATTGATCTACATCGTGCACCTGGAAGCCTGCAAGCTGAAGATGCACGGCATTGAACGGCCGAACCGGCCATCCCTGGCCCAGCGCATGCTGAACTGGGTGGTGGTGCTGATCGGGCTGATTGTGCTGACCTTTGCCGTCTATTACGGCGTCGGCTGGACCAAGGGTGTGCTTGGAGAAGCGGCACCCTGGGTGCTTGGCCCCGTCCTGGTTGCCATCTACGTGGCGTTGATTGGCTATGCCACCCGCTTCCCGGAACTGGAGGAAGATGATCCGGACAAGGCCATGGATGAACTTCCGGAAGTCGGCCCTACGGTGAAAACCGGGTTGTATTACCTGCTTCCGGTGGTGGTGCTGGTCTGGTGCCTGACGGTTGAGCGATTCTCGCCCCAGCTGTCGGCGTTCTGGGCCACCCTGTTCATGGTGTTCATTGTCATCACCCAGCGCCCGCTGAAGGCGTTTTTTCGCAAGCATGGCGGCTTCATGGACGAGTTCACCGGTGGTATCGGTGATCTGTTCCACTCCCTGGCCACCGGTGCCCGGAATATGGTGGGTATCGGTGTGGCAACGGCCACTGCCGGCATCGTGGTGGGTACGGTTACCCTGACGGGTATCGGGCTGGTGATGACCCAGTTCGTGGAATTCCTGTCTGGCGGTAACTTGTTGCTGATGCTGATGTTTACCGCGGTGATCAGCCTGATCCTGGGTATGGGCCTGCCCACTACGGCCAACTACATTGTGGTGTCCACCCTGATGGCGCCGGTGATTGTGACTCTGGGGGCCCAGAACGGCCTGCTGGTGCCGTTGATTGCGGTGCACCTGTTTGTGTTCTACTTCGGCATACTGGCGGACGACACGCCGCCCGTGGGGCTGGCCGCCTACGCGGCGGCCGCCATATCCGGGGCAGATCCCATACGAACGGGTATTCAGGGCTTCACCTACGATATCCGGACCGCGATCCTGCCGTTCATGTTCATCTTCAACACCCAGTTGTTGCTGATCGGGCTGACCGGTTGGGTGGATCTGCTGATTACAGTCTTCAGTGCAGTGACCGCCATGCTGGTGTTTTCTGCGGCTACCCAGGGCTACTGGTTTACCCGTAGCTATAAGTGGGAAACCGTTTTGCTGCTGCTGATTACCTTCACCATGTTCCGGCCCGGCTTCTGGTGGGATATGGTTTATCCGCCATACGAGGAGCGCCAGGGCGAAGCCATCATGGAGTACGTCGAGCAGGCTGAGCCAGGCGAGAAAGTGGTGTTCCGTGTTTCCGGTATGGCACTGGATGGCAGTGATACCACAACCTACACCCAACTGGAGATTCCTGCCGGCGATTCGGCAACTGAGCGGTTGTCTGCTGCAGGCCTGGAGGTGTCTGTCAGTGGCGATATGCTGGCAGTTGATTTCGTGAACTTCGGCAGTGCCGCGGAAGAAGCCGGTATCGATTTCGGCTGGAACATCGAAGCGGTGCAGGCCAAGCTCGACAGGCCGCCGAAGGAAGTGATGTTCATCCCGGCCCTGTTGCTGCTTGCGTTGGTGGCCTTTGGCCAGCTTAAGCGGAAAGCCAGGGAGGATGCCCAGCCCCAGGCTGCGTAACCTGAATCGGCGTTCGTACAAACCCGGCATTGTTGCCGGGTTTTTTTCTGTTAAACTCGCCTCCAAACCGACCCGCGGTTTGTATCGCGGCAGCCGGCCACCATGTGATCTTTGGTATAGATCACCGCTGAGAAACCACAGGAGAGCATCATGCCCGTTATTACTCTGCCCGATGGCAGCCACCGTAGTTTTGCCGAACCCGTAACCGTTCACGACGTTGCCGCCGATATTGGTGCAGGCCTTGCCAAGGCCGCCCTGGCTGGAAAAGTGAATGGCAAACTCGTGGATACCAGCTACCTGATCGAAAACGATGTGGATCTGGCCATCGTAACCGAGCGCGATGAAGACGGCGTAGACGTGATTCGCCACTCCACGGCACACCTTATGGCCATGGCGGTACAAGATCTGTTCCCCGGCGCCCAGGTAACCATCGGGCCGGTGATTGAGAACGGTTTCTACTACGACTTCAAATACGAGCGCCCGTTTACCAACGAAGACCTGGCGCGCATCGAAAAGCGTATGGAAGAACTCGCCAAACAGGACCTGCCGGTCTCCCGTTCCATCATGTCCCGGGAGGAAGCGGTCAAACTGTTTGAAAAAATGGGTGAGGAATACAAGGTTCGGATCATCGAGGATATCCCCGGTGAGGAAGATCTGTCGTTCTATAGTCAAGGTGACTTTATTGACCTGTGCCGTGGTCCTCACGTGCCCAGCACCGGCAAGCTGAAAGCGTTCAAGCTCACCAAGGTTGCGGGTGCCTACTGGCGCGGTGATACCAGCAATGAACAATTGCAGCGTATCTACGGCACGGCCTGGGGTAACAAGAAAGACCTGAAAACCTATCTGCATCGCCTGGAAGAGGCCGAAAAGCGGGATCACCGAAAGATTGGCAAGAAGCTGGGCCTGTTCCACATGCAGGAAGAAGCTCCCGGCATGGTGTTCTGGCATCCGGATGGCTGGTCCTTGTACCAGGAAGTTGAGCAGTACATGCGGGCCAAGCAGCACCAGCATGGCTACCAGGAAATCAAGACTCCGCAGGTGGTGTCCCGTACCCTGTGGGAGAAATCCGGGCATTGGGACAAGTTCAAGGACGGCATGTTTACCACCGAGTCCGAGAAACACGACTATGCCATCAAGCCCATGAACTGCCCCTGCCACGTGCAGGTGTTCAACCAGGGCCTGAAGAGCTACAAGGATTTACCGCTGCGCCTGGCGGAGTTCGGTTCCTGCCACCGGAATGAAGCTTCCGGCGCACTGCACGGCCTGATGCGGGTGCGTGGATTTACCCAGGATGATGCGCATATCTTCTGCGAAGAAGATGCGATCCAGCAGGAAGTATCGGCATTTATCGAAATGCTGCACGAAGTCTATGCAGACTTCGGCTTTAACGAGATTCTGTACAAACTGTCTACCCGCCCGGAAAAGCGCGTAGGTTCCGATGAAGTCTGGGACAAGGCCGAGGCCGCCCTGGAAGAAGCCCTGAATCGCGAAGGCGTAGACTGGGAATTGTTGCCGGGTGAGGGTGCTTTCTACGGGCCCAAGATCGAGTTCTCCCTGAAAGATTGTCTCGGCCGGGTGTGGCAGTGTGGTACCATTCAGGTCGATTTCTCCATGCCGGGTCGCCTTGGCGCCCAGTATGTGGCCGATAATTCCGAGCGGAAAACGCCGGTTATGCTGCACCGGGCGGTGCTCGGGTCTTTTGAGCGGTTTATCGGTATACTGATCGAAGAATACGAAGGGGCTTTCCCCACCTGGCTGGCACCGACGCAGGTTGCGATCCTGAATATCACTGATAATCAGCGTGACTACTGTCAGAAACTGGCCGAAAAGTGGGATTCTTTGGGATATCGGGTTAATGCTGACTTGAGAAACGAGAAGATCGGCTTTAAAATCCGCGAGCATACTCTTAACAAGGTTCCCTATCTTGTCGTTGCAGGCGACAAGGAAATCGAAAACAACGCCGTTGCCGTACGTACTCGCAAAGGTGAAGATTTGGGAACCTTATCGCTCGAAGCGTTTGAACAGCTGCTGGCTGACGACATTCAACGCAAGGGCAGAACCAAGACGGAGAACTGATTATTAAACAGCGAACGAATCGGGGTGGGCGCACTCCTAAAGCGCCTATCAATGAGAATATTGACGCAACTGAAGTCCGCCTGATCGATGCCGAAGGCAACCAGGTAGGTGTTGTAGCAATCGAGGAAGCCCTCCGGATGGCGGAGGAGGCTACCCTGGATTTGGTACAGGTTACGGATTCCGATCCGATCGTCTGTAAGATAATGGATTACGGCAAGAAGATCTTCGACGAGAAAAAGGCGAAGGCTGCTGCCAAGAAGAAACAGAAGCAGACGCAAGTCAAAGAGCTTAAGTTCCGTCCAGGAACTGAAGAAGGGGATTACCAGGTAAAACTACGCAACCTGGTACGTTTCCTTGAGAACGGGGACCGCGGCAAGATCACGATTCGGTTTCGCGGCCGTGAGATGGCACACCAGGAACTTGGTATGAAGCTCATGGGCCGGATTGAAGCCGATATCGAAGAGATTGCAACGGTTGAAATGCGGCCGAAAATGGAAGGCCGTCAGATGACCATGATCGTGGCTCCCCGCAAAAAGAAGTGAACCTGATCCTCTGACGGGTCCCCCGCATTGGCGGGGGATTTGTCGTTCAGGGACACAATTTGTTTTATTTAAAAATAGAATGCGGAGTTTTAAAAATGCCGAAGATGAAAACCAAGAGCGGAGCTACCAAGCGGTTCAAAAAGACCGCCACTGGCTTCAAGCACAAGCAGTCCTTCACCAGCCACATCCTGACCAAGAAGAGCCCGAAGCGTAAGCGTCAGCTGCGCGGCACCAAGCTCATCGCCAAGTCAGATGTTGCATCTATCAAGCGCATGACCGCGTGCTGATCCAGCCGCGCGAAACGTTCCTTAGAAAGTAAAGGTAGAAGGATTATAGTATGGCTCGTGTAAAGCGTGGCGTGGTAGCACGTCGTCGTCACAAGAAGATTCTCAAGCAGGCCAAGGGTTACTACGGCGCTCGTAGTCGTGTATTCCGCGTTGCCAAGCAGGCGGTTATCAAGGCTGGTCAGTATGCCTACCGTGACCGTCGCAACCGTAAGCGCGCGTTCCGTGCACTGTGGATTGCCCGTATCAACGCTGGCGCCCGTGCAAACGGTCTGTCTTACAGCCGTCTGATCGCTGGCTTGAAGAAAGCGAATGTTGAAATCGATCGTAAGGTTCTGGCTGACCTGGCCATGAACGAGCAGCAGGCGTTTGCCGCTGTTGTTGAGAAGGCCAAAGCGTCCCTGTGATCGCTTAAGCTCTTTCATCGATGACTGATCGATCCGGGTGCTTCATGTCATCGTGAATGCACCCTCTGATAGGGGAAGGGCACGCTCTTCCCCTATTTTTGTTTTAACCTACCCCATTTCTGGTTTGGAGCAGGGTCAATGGAAAACCTGGAGCAATTGGTTCAGGACGGGTTGAGCGCCGTTGAAAAGGCAGACAACCTGCAGGCACTTGATCAAATTCGCGTGGAATACCTCGGCAAGAAGGGCGTGATCACCCAGCAGGCAAAGACCCTGGGCAAGCTCTCGGCAGAGGAACGCCCTGCGGCCGGTCAGAAGATCAACGAAGCCAAGGGGCAGGTTGAACAGGCCATCAATGCCCGCCGTGCGGATCTCGAGAAGGCGGCCATCGAGGCCAGGCTGGCCAGCGAATCCATTGATGTTACCCTGCCGGGCCGTGGCCAGGACCTGGGTGGCCTGCACCCGGTAACCCGCACCCTGCAGCGTATTGAAGAAATTTTTGCCCGCGCCGGTTACAGCGTGGAGCAAGGGCCCGAGATCGAAGACGATTACCACAACTTCGAGGCCCTGAATATTCCCGGGCATCACCCGGCCCGCGCCATGCACGATACCTTCTACTTCAATCCCGGTACCCTGCTGCGCACCCATACCTCTCCTGTCCAGATCCGTACCATGGAAGCCGGCAAGCCGCCGTTCCGTATGATCTGCCCGGGCCGCGTTTACCGCTGCGACTCCGACATGACCCACACCCCCATGTTCCACCAGGTGGAGGGGTTGCTGGTTGAGAAGAACGTCAGCTTTGCGGATCTGAAAAGCACGGTGGAAGAATTCCTGCGGGTGTTCTTCGAGCGTGACCTGAAAGTACGTTTCCGTCCGTCTTATTTCCCGTTCACCGAGCCATCCGCCGAGGTGGATATCGAGTGGGGCCGGGAAGCAGACGGCAGCATCAAGTGGCTGGAAGTCATGGGCTGCGGCATGGTGCACCCGAAAGTGTTCGAGCATTGCGGCATTGATGCCGAAGAATATCGTGGCTTTGCCTTTGGCCTGGGCGTAGAGCGCCTGGCCATGCTTCGCTACGGCGTGAAAGACCTGCGCATGTTCTTCGAAAACGACCTGCGTTTCCTGCGCCAGTTCCGGTAAGCCCCAGGGCAGAACGGCGTACGCAGAGCTCAGAATCAACCGCACAAATCGCATCAGGACAAGGCAAGAACGATGAAATTCAGTGAACAGTGGCTGCGCGAATGGGTTAACCCGAATATGGGATCCCAGGAATTGATGGACCAGATCACTATGGCCGGGCTGGAAGTGGACGGCTTCGAACCGGTGGCTGGCGAATTCACCGGCGTGGTGGTTGGCGAGGTGATCTCCGCCGAACCCCATCCGGATGCTGACAAGCTGCGTGTGTGCCAGGTGAGCGATGGTACCAACACCGTGCAGGTTGTTTGTGGTGCGCCCAATGTGCGTGCCGGCCTGAAAGTGCCGTTCGCGGTTGTCGGCGCGGTGTTGCCTGGCAACTTCAAGATCAAGAAGGCCAAGCTGCGCGGCCAGCCTTCCGAAGGCATGCTCTGTTCCGAGTCCGAGCTTGCGTTGTCCGAGAATCATGATGGCCTGATGGAGCTGCCTGCCGATGCCCCTGTCGGCCAGTCCGTGGCGGATTACCTCAAGCTGAACGACATCACCATTGATGTAGATCTCACCCCGAACCGCAGTGACTGCCTGTCCATCAAAGGCCTGGCTCGTGAAGTGGGTGTTCTGAACAGCCTGCTGGTGAACGCACCGGCTATCGAGCCGGTTGAGGCCGTGCATTCAGAGGTTCCTGACATTCGTGTGGAAGCTCCCGCCGGCTGTCCCCGCTATCTGGGCCGGGTACTGCGCAACGTGAACCTGCAGGCAGAAACCCCGCTGTGGATGCAGGAAAAGCTGCGTCGTTCCGGTATCCGTTCCATTGACGCGGCGGTGGATGTCACCAACTACGTCATGCTGGAACTTGGCCAGCCCATGCACGCGTTCGATCGCGAAGAGATCCAGGGCGGCATTGTGGTGCGCATGGCAAAGCCCGCTGAAAAGCTGGTGTTGCTGGATGGCCAGGAAGTGGAACTGACTGAAAACACCCTGGTGATTGCCGATCACGAGAAGCCGGTGGCCATTGCCGGTGTGATGGGTGGCGAGCACTCAGGTGTGAGCGCCAAGACCCGGGACCTGGTGCTGGAGTCTGCCTATTTCGACCCGATTACCCTGGCCGGTAAGGCGCGCGAGTATGGCCTGCACACCGATGCTTCCCACCGCTTCGAACGTGGCGTCGATTACGAGCTGGCCCGGGATGCCATGGAGCGGGCAACCAGCCTGTTGATGGAGATTGTCGGTGGTGAGCCCGGCGAAATTGTTGAAGTGTACAGCGACGAACACCTGCCCAAGGCGCGTACCATCGACCTGCGAGAGCAGCGCCTGGCGGATGTGCTGGGCCTGGCGATCGACCGGACCACGGTTGAAGAAATCCTGATACGCCTTGGTCTGCGTACCGACAAGCTGTTGAAAGACGGCTGGCGCATCAGCGTACCCAGCTTCCGCCCGGATATTTCCATCGAGGAAGACCTGATCGAGGAAGTGGGCCGGATTTACGGTTACAACAACCTGCCGGTTACCGAGCCAACCGGTTCCCTGGGTCTTCGTGCTCGGGAAGAAGCGGTTCGCCCGCTGTCTGCTATCCGCAATTTCTTTGTGGCGCAGGGCTACCAGGAAGCAGTGACCTACAGCTTCGTAGACCCGAAGGTCCAGCAGCTGCTGGATCCTGAACGTGAGGGCATCGCCCTGGCGAACCCGATTTCCGCTGATCTTTCAGTCATGCGTACCACCCTGTGGAGCGGCCTGCTGAAAACGGTTGCCCATAATCAGAACCGTCAGCAGCCACGGATTCGCCTGTTCGAGACCGGCCTGCGCTTTGAGCAGAATGGTGATGCCATCGATCAGCAGCCGATGCTGGCCGGTGTCGTGGTTGGCAACCAGGTACCGGAAAACTGGGTAAACGGTCGCAGAACCGCCGACTTCTTTGATGTAAAAGGGGAGTTGGAGAGCCTGTTCAAAGTGCTGGGTATCGAGATACAGTTCCTCGCCAGCCTGCACCCGGCTCTGCACCCGGGCCAGACCGCCGAATTGCTGCGCGACGGTGAGCATGTGGGCTGGTTGGGTACATTGCACCCGCAAGTGCAGAAAAATCTTGAACTTAATGGCACGATCCTGATGTTTGAGCTATTCTTGAATTCGATCGTTACCGGATATGTACCTAATTTCAAAGATATTTCGAAATTCCCGGAAGTTCGTCGGGATTTGGCTATTATTATCGGGAGCGATGTGGCGTTTGCTCAGGTTGAAGAAGTCGCCCGCAAGCATGCCGGCGAGCACCTGACAGCGATGCGTGTGTTTGATGTCTACGAAGGCGAAAGCCTGGGCGAAGGCAACCGCAGCCTGGCGGTCAGCCTGTTCTGGCAGCATCCGGAGCGCACGCTCAACGAAGACGAAGTGCATTCGCTCTTCAACGGGGTCATCGACGCCCTGAAGGAAGAGTTGGGGGCAACACTGAGGAGTTGACAGATGGCGGCTTTGACGAAAGCGGACATGGCGGAACGTTTGTATGAGGAATTGGGTCTTAACAAACGGGAAGCCAAGGAAATGGTGGAAGCTTTCTTCGACGAGATCAGGGGCGCACTCAGCCACAACGAGCAGGTGAAGTTGTCGGGATTCGGCAACTTCGACCTCAGGGACAAGAAGCAGCGGCCGGGACGGAACCCGAAAACGGGTGAGGAAATCCCTATCAGTGCCAGGCGTGTCGTGACTTTCCGGCCAGGCCAGAAACTCAAGCAAAAAGTAGAAACGTATGCTGGAACCGAGTCATAACAACGAACTCCCCGCCATTCCGGGGAAGCGCTATTTCACCATCGGTGAAGTAGCCGATCTGTGTGCGGTGAAGGCCCATGTACTGCGGTACTGGGAGCAGGAATTCCCGCAGCTGTCGCCGGTGAAACGCCGGGGTAACCGCCGTTACTATCAGCGGGCAGACGTTATCACCATTCGCCAGATTCGCAGCCTGCTTTACGATCAGGGCTACACCATTGGCGGTGCCAAGCAAAAGCTCAGCAGCAGTGAGGTGAAAGACGATACCTCCCAGTACAAGCAGCTGATCCGCCAGATGATTACCGAACTGGAAGAAGTACTGGATGTGCTGAATTCGCCGGCGTCCTGAGGCGAATATCCCGCAGCAAGGTACTGTAACGAAAAGGCCGTGGCATTTTGCCCCGGCCTTTTTGCGTTAAGGCTGAGCCAGGGCTTACTTGTTCTTGCAGGTTTTGATGCCGAAGATAGAGTAGGCCGGGCAGTTGCCCATCAACGCAGTGGCCAGTGGCACAATACCAATCCAGCCCCAGGGGGTTTGCGGGCCCACAAATACCAGGGCAATCAGTACAATGCCCACAACTGCGCGGATAATCCGGTCTGCTGATCCCATATTAACCGTCATCGTTCTTTCTCCTGTGTGATGTCGGATGTTGAAACAACTATAGTCCGCAATCCGTGACTGTTCAGTGATAAAGTCACACAGAACCTAATAAACCAAGCAAACAGGGCGCCATTCATGGCAAGGCACAGCATTCTGGACACCCTCAACGATTCGCTGCGAAAAGATACGCTAGCCGGCATCAGCACCATGCGCTTTCCTCCCGGGCAGGTGCTGTTCAGTGCCGGTGAACATTGCCGTGGCCTGCCGTTGGTACTGGGCGGAAGCATTAAAGTCCAGATGACCGGGTTGTCCGGCCACAGCATCGTGCTGTACCGCATGGGTTCTGACGATATTTGCACCTTGTCCATCGGTTGCCTGATGACAGGCCGCGGCTACCGTGCCGAGGCCATTGTGGAGGAAGAAGCCGAGGCTGCTATCATTCCCCGGGGGCTGTTTGACCGCCTGATGGACCAGTCTGCGGAATTCCGCCTGGGCATCATGGAATCCTATGGTCGGCGGCTGGACGACCTCATGCTGCTGGTAGAGGAAGTCGCCTTTCACCGCATGGATGAGCGCCTGGAAGAGTGGTTGCAGGCTAGGGCGGCGCAGGGGCAGCGGACATTGACCATCACGCACCAGGAGCTGGCAACGGAACTGGGTACCGCCCGGGAAGTGATCAGCCGTTTGCTGAAAGAGCTGGAGCGCCGGGGCCAGGTTGGCCTGGCCCGCGGCAAGATTGAGCTGACCGGCTTGAAGAAGCGTTCAGCGACGGCCTGACAGGCCATGAAGCAGCTGGGCCAGTTGCTCGGCGGATTGCTCCAGGTTGGCCTCAGCCTGCTGGTAGGCTTGCTGGAGGTCCATTGGGGCAGGTGTGATCGAGAACGCAGCGGTCAGGCCAAGCTTGTGTAGCTCCCCCAGTTCCGAGCCCAGTTTGCCGGCCAGCCCAATCACCGGTACACCGTATTTGCTGGCAAGGCCGGCCACGCCGGCCGGTGTTTTGCCGTAGGCGCTCTGGGCGTCGATGGCCCCTTCGGCCGTGATCACCAGGTCTGCACCTTTCACATGGCTTTCCAGTTCGACGGTTTCCATCACCAGCTCGATGCCCGGGCGCAACTGTGCGCCAAGTATTCCGGCCACCATACCGCCAATACCGCCGGCCGCACCGCTGCCCGGAAAACTCGCGATATCAAAGCCCTGCTGTTGCACCAGCGCGGCAAAGTGCCCCAGATTGGCATCCAGCTGCACAACCTGTTGGGCATTGGCGCCTTTCTGGGGCCCGAAAACGGCGGCAGCGCCGTTAGGGCCGAGCAGGGGATTATTCACATCGCAAGCGACGACCAGACGCACTCCGGACAGGCGATTAATAGCAGGTTTAAGGTCTACACTGGCCAGTTGCTCCAGGCCGGTTCCGCCGGCAGGAATGTCCTGGTCCTGGGCGTCCAGCAGCCGGGCGCCCATTGCCTGAAGAATTCCTGCACCGCCGTCGGTGGTGGCGCTGCCACCTAGCCCCATGATCAGGGTTTTCGGCCGGTGAGCCAGCGCGGCAAGCAGCAGCTCTCCGGTGCCCTGGCTGGAGGCGGTCAGGGCATCCCTGGCGTTGGCGGGCACACAATGCAGGCCGCTACCTTCAGCCACCTCCACAATCGCCGTCTCACCATCATTCACCAGCCCGTAGCGGGCAGTCACCGGCTGTCCGAGCGGGCCGGTTACCGTCACCTCATGCAGTTCGCCCTTACGGGCCTCGGTGAGTGCAACGGTAGTACCCTCACCGCCATCGGCCAGCGGTACTTCAGTAATCTGGTCCTCCGGCGCCGCCCGGCGCCAGCCGCGGGCGATGGCACTGGCTACCTGTTCGGCAGCCAGGCATTCCTTGAAAGAGTCCGGGGCGATGACGATGCGCATGTTATAACCCCCGATCCTTCACATTCTCCATCACCGCAAACGAACTGGTCTGCAGTACATGGGGCAGGCTGGAGATCTGCTCGCCCAGTACCTGGCGGTATTCGGCCATGTTCTTTGTTCTTACCTTCAGCAGGTAGTCGAAGTTGGCGGCCATCATGTGACATTGCTCCACCGCAGAGATCTGTTTGACCGCAGTGTTGAACGCCGCGAGGGCTTTGCTGGACGTGTCGTTGAGCGTTACCTGGGCGAAGGCGACGTGGGACTGGCCCAGCTTGGTCTGGTTCACCATGGCGCTGTAGCCGGTGATATAGCCCTGGTCTTCGAGCCGGCGCATGCGCACCTGGCAAGGGGTTTTCGACAAGCCCACCCGCGAGGCCAGCTCGGTGACGGTGATCCGCCCGTTTTTCTGGAGTTCCCGGATGATGGAAAGGTCGATCCTGTCGAGATCTGACATGGCTGCTATCCTTGAAGGAGGTGGCTGGCTTTCATTGATTTGGTGAATATGGCTGATTTTAGTGAATTTGTGGGCGAAATGGTAATTTTTAACGTATCAGAAAAGGAAAGTATCTCGGTGTGTCGCGCTGTATTAGGTAAATAGCATATTCCCCGTTGGCTACAATGCGGTCAGTAATCAAAATAATCAGGAGGTACATCCATGAGTCTGCAGCAATCCGTGTCCCCCGGGCTTCAGGACATTCGCCAGGCCATCCGCAATAACTACCTGGCGGATGAATATGAAGTGATTCACCAGCTGATTGAGCAGGCTCAGCTGTCTGATGAAACCCGCAAGGCCATTTCAGCCCGGGCAGCGGACCTGGTGCGGGATGTGCGTGATAACGCCAAGCCCACCATCATGGAAAAGTTCCTGGCTGAATACGGCCTGACCACCAAAGAGGGCGTGGCCCTGATGTGCCTGGCCGAGGCGCTGTTGCGGGTGCCGGATAACCTCACCATCCAGGATCTGATCGAAGACAAGATCACCTCCGGTAACTGGGGCGCCCACGTGGGTAAAGCCAAGTCCGGCCTGATCAACTCGGCCACCCTGGCCCTTCTGATGACGAGCAACCTGCTGAAAGACTCCGAGCGCCAGAGCGTGGGTGACACCCTGCGCAAGATGGTGAAGCGCCTGGGTGAACCGGTGGTGCGCACCGCCGCTGGCCAGGCCATGAAAGAAATGGGCCGGCAGTTTGTGTTGGGCCGTACCATTGAAGAAGCCCAGGATCGCGGCAAATCTCAGGAAGAGCAGGGCTACACCTATTCCTATGACATGCTGGGCGAAGCGGCCCGTACCGATGCCGATGCCGAGCGTTACTTCAAGGCCTATTCGGATGCCATCGACAGCATCAGCAAGCGTTGCGAAGGCGATGTGCGCACCAATCCCGGTATTTCCGTAAAACTGTCTGCCTTGCTGGCCCGTTACGAATACGGCCAGAAGGAACGGGTGATGACCGAGTTGGTCCCCCGCGCCCTGACACTCGCCAAAAAAGCCGCTGCTGCCAATATGGGCTTCAACATCGATGCCGAAGAGCAGGACCGCCTGGACCTGTCTCTGGACGTGATCGAAGCTATCCTCTCAGACGAAGAACTCAAAGGTTGGGACGGCTTTGGCGTGGTGGTCCAGGCCTTTGCGAAGCGGGCTTCCCAGACCCTGGACTGGCTGTATGCCCTGTCTGAAAAACTGGATCGCCGCATCATGGTGCGCCTGGTAAAAGGCGCCTACTGGGATGCCGAGATCAAACGCGCCCAGATGATGGGCCTGGACGGTTTCCCGGTGTTTACCCGCAAGGCCTGCAGTGACGTGTCTTACCTGGCCTGTGCCCGCCAGTTGCTGGGCATGACCGACCGGATCTACCCGCAATTTGCTACCCACAACGCCCACTCGGTGTCTGCGGTGCTGGAACTGGCAAAGGACCTGGGCCGGGACAAATTTGAGTTCCAGCGCCTGCACGGTATGGGTGAATCACTGCACGACCAGGTACTGGAAGACAGCAAGGTGCCGTGCCGTATCTACGCGCCGGTCGGAGCCCACAAAGACCTGCTGGCGTACCTGGTGCGTCGCTTGCTGGAAAACGGGGCTAACAGCTCCTTCGTAAACCAGATTGTCGACACCAGCATCACCCCGGAAGAAATCGCCAAAGACCCGATCGACGTGGTGATGCAGCTGGGCCATGACATTTCGAGCAAGGCCATTGTGCCGCCGGCGAAGATCTTCGGTGACCAGCGCCGTAACTCCAAGGGCTGGGACATTACCGATCCGGTGACGGTGGCGGAAATTGACGCCAGCCGTAACCGGTACAAATCCCATCAGTGGCAGGGCGGCCCGGTGCTGGCGGTGGAATCCACCAGTGATGAAGTGGTGGAAGTGCGTAACCCGGCCGATCCGGATGACCTGGTGGGCCATATTACCTACACCTCCGAAGCCGACATCCATGCGGCCATGGACGCCGCCCGGGACGGCTTCAGCCAGTGGTCGGCAGTGTCGGCGGAGCAGCGGGCCGAGATGATCCGCAAAGTCGGTGACCTGTACGAAGAGCATGTGCACGAGCTGTTTGCGCTGACCACCCGTGAAGCCGGTAAATCCCTGCTCGATGCGGTGGCGGAAATTCGCGAAGCCGTCGACTTTGCCATGTACTACGCCAACGAAGGCATCCGCTACAAGGACGATGGCCAGGCCCGGGGTGTGATGTGCTGTATCTCGCCATGGAACTTCCCGCTGGCGATCTTCACCGGCCAGATCCTGGCGAACCTTGCTGCCGGTAACGCGGTGCTGGCCAAGCCGGCGGAACAGACCTCGCTGCTGGCCGTTCGTGCGGTGGAACTGATGCACCAGGCGGGTATTCCGAAAGCCGCCGTGCAGTTGCTGCCGGGTACCGGTGCAACCGTGGGCTCAGCTCTGACCTCAGACGCCCGGGTGACCGGCGTGTGCTTCACCGGCTCTACCGCCACGGCACAGCGCATTAACAAGGCCATGACCGAGAACATGGCGCCGGATGCCCCGCTGGTGGCAGAAACCGGTGGCCTGAATGCCATGATTGTGGATTCTACGGCGCTGCCGGAGCAGGTGGTGCGGGATGTACTGGCTTCGTCATTCCAGAGTGCCGGCCAGCGCTGTTCCGCCCTGCGTATGCTCTACGTGCAGGAAGACATCGCCGAGAACCTGCTGGAAATGCTCTACGGTGCCATGGAAGAACTGGGCATTGGCGACCCGTGGCTGCTGTCTACAGACGTGGGCCCGGTGATCGACGAGAACGCCCGCAAGAAAATTGCGGATCACTGCGAAAAGTTCGAGCAGCAGGGTAAGTTGCTGAAGAAAATGTCGGTGCCGGAGAAGGGCCGGTTTGTGTCGCCGGCGGTGCTCAAGGTCAGCGGCATCGAAGAAATGGAAGAGGAAATCTTCGGCCCGGTGCTGCATGTGGCCACCTTCGCAGCGAAGGACATCGACAAGGTGATCGATGCCGTGAACGCCAAGGGTTATGGCCTGACGTTTGGTATCCACAGCCGTGTTGATCGCCGCATCGAGCACATTTCCAGTCGTATCAAGGTGGGCAACACCTACGTTAACCGTAACCAGATCGGTGCCATTGTGGGCTCCCAGCCGTTCGGCGGCGAAGGCCTGTCTGGTACCGGCCCGAAAGCCGGTGGCCCGCAGTATGTGCGCCGGTTTATCAAAGGCGAGGTGGTTGAAAAGGCGGCCCCTGCCGATGCCAAATCGGTTACGGCCAGCAAGGTGCAGAAGCTGATCGACCAGTTGGCGAAGGTGGATGCTCCGGTCGCAGAAGGCCGGCAACAGGCGCTCAAGCCGTACTTTGGCGACCTGCCCGCACCGCTGGATGAAGGCTACGAGGAAATGCCGGGGCCGACTGGCGAGCAGAACCATCTGTCCTGCCATGCCCGTGGTGTTGTGCTTTGCCTTGGGCCGGATGCGGAATCTGCGATAGAGCAGGCGGGCACTGCGTTGTCCCAGGGCAACAAGGTGGTCGTGATCGCACCGGGTGTTGAAAATCTTCTGGCCGACGCCATCAAAGCCGGCCTGCCAGTAGCCGCCGTAGACGGCCTGCTGGAGCCCGACGCGCTGCTTCAGCTCAACGGTTATGAAGCGGTTACCAGCGTGGCTGAAAAGCCGCTGCTGAAGCAGTACCGCCAGGCCCTGGCCAAGCGCGATGGTGCCTTGCTGCCGATCATCACCGAGCACAAGCTGGACCAGCGCTACGTGATTGAACGCCACCTGTGTATCGACACCACCGCCGCCGGCGGCAACGCCAGCCTGATCGCCTCAGCCGAATAAGCGGGCGTCAACCCCGGGGTCAGACCCGGGGTCAGACCCCGGGGTTGAAAGGCCTGAGATGACAGGCTTGATCATTAAAGCCAGCTTCCGAAAGGGGCTGGCCTTTCTTTTACGGGCGTGGATTTCACCCCGCTTGCCGGCCGCGTTAAGATAGTCGCCTAACCATCCGCCAGGCCCATCAGGACGACCCCTTGCCTTCATCCATAAGCCCCGACGCTGCCCGAAACTTTTTTGCAGTCTGCCTCTCGCTCACCTTCTGCTTTGTGGTGTATTCCATGCTGATTGTGGCGGTGCCGGTTTATGGATTGCAGTTGGGCGCCTCGCCGCTGGTATTGGGTGCGGTGCTCAGTACCCAGTATTTGTTGCCGTTGTTGCTGGCGATTCCCCTCGGGGGCGTGGTTACCCGTTACGGTGGCCGTGCCACATTGATCGCCGGCGGAGTGTTGATGGTGGCGGGGCTGTTGTCCATGCACTTCTGGTATGGCTTTGGCGGCCTTGTGCTGGGCCAGTTGCTGGTGGGGCTGGCGCACCTGCAGATGGTGCTGTCCGCCCAGACCATTATTTCCAACCTGGGCACCGGGCCCACGCTGGAGAAGTATTTCGGCTGGTATTCCACCTGGCTGTCCGGCGGGCAGGTGGTGGGGCCCTTGCTGGCCGGCGCCCTGCTGGCAAGCGAAACCGGCCGGGGGAATGTCTTTCTGGTGATGGCGTTGTTTGCTGCGCTGGCAGTTCTGGCTGGATTACGCCTCACCGGCCAGGCCCGGGAGCGGATGGCGATCACCCGAAAACAGGCGGGCTTCCGGGCTCAGTGGATGTTAATGAAGGCTAACCGGGGCGTCCAGCTCTCCGTGCTGGTTACTGTGCTCGGGATGTTTGCCCTGGGCGTGTACGGAAGCTACCTGCCGGTTTACCTGGAAAGCCTGGCCATGACACCGGTGGTGATTGGGGTACTGGTCAGCCTGCGGGCCGGTGTATCGATGCTGATCCGGCCCTTTATGGCTCGAATGATTGCCTTGGCGGGCGGGCGCGGGAATACGGTGCTGCTGTCTCTGGGAACCCTCGCCGCAGGCATTGGCCTGCTGGGCCTGTTCGAACACATGGTTTTACTGGGGCTGCTGGCGGTGCTGGTGGGCATTGGGTCCGGCCTCACCCAGCCACTCTCGATGGTTATCCTGGCCGAAAGCGTGGAGCGGGAAAAGCGCTCCGGTGCACTCGGGATGCGCCTGATGGCCAACCGCGCCATTCACTTCCTGGCGCCGCTGATGTTCGGCGCCTTGCTAGAGTTGGGCGGATTTGCCCTGGCTTTCGGGCTGTCCGGCGCACTGATCGCGGTTGCCCTGCTGCAAATGCGCAAATTGTTCGACACGGGGTCAGACCCCGCCCTGTGATGCCTTGATCAGACAAACTGAATAAGCTTTGCTGAATTCTCCGTTTTCATTCCGGGCTTGTTGTTCCTATAGTCATCCTTCAACCTGGATGCCCACAAAAAAGGACTGAACAACATGTCTCTGAAGCTTCAAACTATTATCTGCAGTACCCGCCCGGGCCGTAAGGGGCCGTCTGTTGCTGAATGGTTCAACAGCCATGCCAATGAGCAGGGCGGTTTTGAAAGTGAGCTGGTGGACCTGGCGGATTTCAATCTCCCCGTCTTCGACGAGCCCAACCACCCGCGCATGCAGAAATATGAGCATGCCCACACTAAGGCGTGGTCTGAAAGCGTGGCCAGGGCCGACGCCTATGTATTTGTCATTCCCGAGTACAACTACTGCCCACCTCCTTCATTCGTGAATGCACTGAACTATCTCTACAACGAGTGGAACTACAAGCCGTGCGGCTTTGTAAGCTACGGTGGCGTGTCTGGTGGTTTGCGCTCGGCCCAGAACGCTAAGCAGCTGGTAACCACCCTGAAGATGATGCCGATGGTGGAAGGTGTGATGGTGCAGATGCCATGGGAGCACATGGACGATGCCGGTAAGTTTCAGCCCGCGCAGCCCCATTCCGAGTCCGCAACGGTGATGCTCGAAGAAATGGCCAAGTGGGCGCAGGCCCTGAAGGCGATGCGGTGAGCAAGGTGAACCTGTTTTACCTGTCTCACGGCGGCGGTCCCATGCCGCTGCTGGGGGATCCCGGGCATCGTCAGATGGTAGAAAGCCTGCAAGCTGCTGCGAAGCGGTTTCCCACACCTTCTGCCATTCTGGTGGTGAGCGCCCATTGGGAGGAAGGAGTGCCCACGCTCACCTCCGGTGCTAATCCGCCACTGATTTACGACTACTACGGGTTCCCGGAGGAGTCTTACAGTATTGAATACCCCTGCCCGGGGGAGCCGGTGTTGGCGGATAAGGTGCGGGCAGCCCTGGACCAGGCGGGCATAGACTCGAAGCTGGATGGCGAGCGTGGTTTTGACCACGGCCTGTTCGTGCCCCTGAAACTGATGTACCCGGATGCCGATATTCCCTGCGTGCAACTGTCGCTGGTGAACTCCCTGGATGCCGGGGCGCATCTGGCGATTGGTCAGGCCTTGGCTGATCTGGATTACGACAATCTGCTGGTAATCGGCTCAGGGTTCTCATTCCATAACATGCGGGCGTTCTTTGATCGCTCCGATACCGAAGCGGATACGAAAAACGCGCAGTTTCAGGACTGGCTGGCGGAGACGTGTGCCGGTGCCGACCTGACTGAAGCCGAGCGTACCGAACGTCTGGCCCGTTGGGACGAAGCGCCCTTTGCGCGCTACTGTCATCCGAGGGAGGAGCACTTGTTGCCTCTGCACGTGTGCTACGGCATGGCCGGGCGAGCTTCAGATGACATGGAACCGGTAACGGTGCTGGGGAAGGATTCCCGGATGTTCTACTGGTTTGCGAGCTGAATACGCTGTACTGAAACCTGAGAGCCAGAAACAACAAAGCCCGGGCCTTTCGGCCCGGGCTTTGTGTAGGGAATTCTGGTCGGGACGGTAGGATTTGAACCTACGACCCCTTGCACCCCATGCAAGTGCGCTACCAAGCTGCGCTACGCCCCGTAAACTGCTGTCCACCAAGAAAAGAGGTTTATCTCAGTGGCTTAGCGGGAGCGAAGTCTACACCAGCCCACGGTAAAAATAAACAGGGGGCTGGCGATTTTCTTCGCGGAATTACCGGAGCTTGGTTTCCCGCAGTTTCAGGATGAATTCCGGCGGCTCGAAGGTGTCGGGCCGGGCATCGTCCCAGTATTTGTCGAAAACGGTCAGACCGGTTTTGCCTTCCAGCAGGGCGCCGGGCTCCAGGAAGGGGAAGAGGTCCAGATAGCTGTGCACCTCGGTTTTGGAAACCCTGCGAACAATATGTTCCGGCCCCAGTTCAGACGGGTGCTTCAGGCCGGAGGCTTCCAGCAGGTTCTGCAGGGCATCCAGGGTGTTGTTGTGGAAGTTGTACACCCGCTCGCTCTTCAGGGGGACATCCAGTTTGTTACCCCGGCGGGGGTCCTGTGTCGCAACGCCGGAAGGGCATCGGCCGGTGTGGCAATTCAGGGCCTGGATGCAACCCAGGGCGAACATATAGCCCCGTGCCGCGTTACACCAGTCGGCGCCCAGGGCCAGGGTGCGGGCAATGTTGAACGCAGACGTGATCTTGCCGGCGGCACCAATGGCGATATCTTCCCGCAGGTTGGCGCCAACCAGTGTGTTATGAACCAGCAGCAGGGCTTCGGTCAGCGGCATACCCAGCCGGTTGATGAATTCCAGCGGTGCGGCACCGGTACCACCTTCACCACCATCCACCACAATAAAATCCGGTTTCTTGCCGGTTGCCAGCATGGCTTTGACGATGGCAAACCATTCCCATGGATGGCCGATCGCGAGCTTGAAGCCCACCGGTTTGCCGCCGGAGAGTTCCCGCAACTGGTCCAGGAATTCCAACAGCTCAACCGGGTTGGAAAAGGCGGAATGGCTGGCCGGTGATATGCAGTCTTCCCCCATTTGAACGCCACGGGCTTCGGCGATTTCCCGGGTGACTTTTTCACCGGGCAAAATACCTCCGTGGCCGGGTTTTGCCCCCTGAGATAGTTTGACCTCTATCATTTTCACCTGGTCCAGCGTGGCATTCTGCCGGAACATGTCCGGGTTGAAGCTGCCGTCCGGATTGCGGCAGCCAAAGTAGCCTGAACCTATCTCCCAGACCAGGTCACCACCGGGTTCCCGGTGGTAGCGGGATATCGAGCCTTCGCCGGTGTCGTGGTAGAAGCCGCCTTTGCGGGCTCCGGCGTTCAGGCTGAGGATGGCATTGGCGGACAAGGAGCCAAAGCTCATGGCGGAAATGTTGAACACGCTGGCGCTGTAGGGTTTCGCGCAGTTTCTGCCAATCACAATGCGGAAGTCGCTGTTATCCAGCCGCGTCGGGGTGAGGGAGTGGTTCATCCACTCGAAGCCTTCCTCGTACATGCTTAGCTGGGAGCCGAAAGGGCGCTTGTCCAGAACCTGCTTGGCGCGCTGGTAAACGATGGTGCGCTGTTCCCGGGAGAAGGGGCGCTCTTCGGTGTCGGACTGGATAAAGTACTGGCGGATTTCTGGCCCCACAGATTCGAACAGGTAGCGGAAGTTCGCCATGATCGGATAATTGCGGCTCACCGTATGACTTCGCTGCAGTAAGTCCCAGGTGCCCAGGGCGGTCAGCGCCGCGAAGATTGCTGGTATGAGGTACCAGCCGCCAAGCCACAGGGTAACGGGCAGGGAGATGACCAGCCCGGCAATGCTGATGGCGTAAGCGGAATAACGTACTGGGAAGGTGGTGGTTTTCGCCATAGTGACCTCTGGGGGGACGAACGGATGTGTGAAGCCTGCGGCTACAAAACCTATCTTACGGAAACCTTGCCGGGTTGGAACCGCTGATTGTGAAAGTTTTCAGGCACTTCCTGAACGTTTGTCTATGCTTATGGTTGGTGGCGTGATCGTTTTGCTGCTTTGATATTTTGAGATCAAAGTAATAAGATGACGCGCCTGTAACGTTTGAATATCCATTCATGCGTCTGAATATAGAACTGTCAAAAATCACACCAGAATCAGGAGGCTCCAACGTGGGCGAGGTAGTGAAAGACGAGTATCAGACGGACTACGTCGCAGGCCAGGATAATATCAGTCCGTTTGGCCTGGACCTGCATAACTGGGTGTTCCCGGTAACAGCAGTTATTGTAGTTCTGTTTGTTATAGCCACTCTGCTGTTTCCGGCTATGGCCAAGGAAACGCTTGATGGTGCAAAGTGGGGAATTATTGCCAGTTTTGACTGGTTTTTCCTGCTCAGTGCCAACATCTTCGTGATTGTCAGCCTGGCGCTGATCTTCATGCCGGTGGGCAAAATCCGCCTGGGTGGCCAGGATGCCAAGCCGGAATTTTCCACTATGTCCTGGTTTGCCATGCTGTTCGCGGCGGGTATGGGTATCGGCCTGATGTTCTGGGCCGTCGCCGAGCCGGTTGCCTACTACACGGGCTGGTACGAAACGCCCTTCAATGTCGAGGCGAACACGCCCGCAGCCCGCGACCTGGCGATGGGTTCAACCATCTACCACTGGGGCCTTCACCCCTGGGCAATCTACGCCATTGTGGCTTTGTCCCTGGCGTTCTTCGCCTTTAACAAGAACATGCCACTGACCATCCGCTCGGCGTTCTTCCCGCTGCTGAAAGACCGCGTATGGGGTTGGCCCGGGCACATCATTGATGTGCTGGCGGTTGTTGCGACCATCTTCGGCCTGGCAACCTCCCTTGGCTTCGGTGCCCAGCAGGCAGCCTCCGGCCTGGATTACCTGTTCGACTTGGGTTCCGGAACCAACGTGCAGATGGCCATCATTGTGGGTGTTACCGCAGTGGCCCTGGTCTCGGTTCTGCGCGGCCTGGACGGCGGTGTGAAGGTGCTGAGTAACATCAACATGATAACGGCTGGCGTACTGCTGTTCTTCATCCTGTTCGCCGGCCCCACCATGACTATCCTGGAAACGATCTGGGTAACGTCCTCCAGCTATGTGGCCAATGTGGTGCCCCTGAGCAACCCGTTCGGCCGTGAAGATTCCGCCTGGATGCAGGGCTGGACTGTGTTCTACTGGGCCTGGTGGATTTCCTGGTCACCGTTCGTAGGTATGTTTATTGCCCGTGTATCCAAGGGCCGTACCGTGCGTGAGTTTGTGACTGCTGTGCTGATTATCCCCACCGTGATCACTACCGTGTGGATGAGCGGCTTTGGCGGCACCGCGCTGGAGCAGATCCAGCAAGGCGTTGGCGTGCTGGCAGAGAATGGGCTGACTGAAGTGTCCCTGGCCACCTTCCAGATGTTTGAAGGCCTGCCGCTGACCGGCATTATCTCCTTCGTCGGGATTATCCTGGTGCTCGTGTTCTTTGTAACCTCATCGGATTCCGGTTCGCTGGTTATCGACAGCATCACTGCTGGCGGTAAAACCGATGCGCCCACTGCACAGCGTGTGTTCTGGGTGGTTATGGAAGGTGCCATTGCCGCGGCGCTGATCTTTGGCGGCGGTGATGATGCACTTGGCGCTATTCAGGCCGTGGCCATCAGTGCGGGCTTGCCGTTCACGGTGATCCTGCTGATCATGACCTGGGGCTTGCTCAAGGGCCTCACCCATGAGCGGAAACTGCTGCTTCAGCGGGGCGAATTGCTCTGATCAGCTGAAGTAACGGAATAAAAAACCGGGGCTGTGAAAGGCCCCGGTTTTTTTATGGCTGAAGAAAACGTTCAAAGTTTGCCGAACGTCTCCATGGCATAGTGCACCCGTTCCCTCGGGCTGAAGTGGGGCCGCTTCAGGGCTTCGATATTCTTCAGGCGGGGCAACAGGCCGCAGCCATTTGCCATCTGGATGGCCAGCCCCGGCCGGGCATTCAGCTCCAGCAGGAGCGGGCCCTGATGGGCATCTACTACCAGGTCTACACCCATGTAGCCGAGGTCCGTCGCTTCATAGCAGCGGGCGGCCATTTCCAGCATGTTTTCCCAGTCATCAATCCGGATGTTTTCCAGGGCCAGGCCGGTATCCGGGTGCAGGGTAATCGGGCGATTGAATTGCACGGCGTTCAGGCTCTGGCCTTTGCCAATGTCCAGGCCGACGCCCACCGCACCCTGATGCAGGTTGGCCTTACCGTCAGAGGCCTTGGTGGCCAGCCGGAGCATGGCCATTACCGGGTAGCCCTGGAAGATGATGATGCGGATATCCGGAACGCCCTGATAGGAATATTTCGCCAGGGCAGGGGAGGATTGCACCAGGTCTTCGACAATCGCCACATCCGGCGTACCGGCCAGCGAGTAAAGGCCGGCCAGGATGTTGGTCAGGTGTCGCTCCAGCATGGCCACGCTGATGCGGGCGCCGGAGGCTTTTACGAAGTCGTCACCATCGCGCCCGGTGATTACGGTAATGCCTTTGCCCCCGGACCCCTTGGCGGGTTTGATGGCAAAGCCGTCCAGGTCTTCGGCCATTTCCCGAAAGTGGGAAATTTCATGCTGCTGGCGCACAACCTGGAGAAGCTTCGGGGTTTTTACCCCGTATTCGCTGACTGCCAGCTTGGTCTTCAGCTTGTTGTCGACCAGCGGGTAAGACGAGCGCTCGTTGTACCGGGCAATGTAATCCACATTGCGCCGGTTCATGTTCAGCATGCCAAGCCGGGTGAGCCTGCGCGGAGATATCCAGCCGCCCATATCAGTCGTAGGCCTTCATGGGGGTGAATCGGCGCAGTTCGCTGAGCTTGTAGCCGGTGTACTGGCCCATCAGCAGGATCAGCCCCAGAATCACCAGGTGCAATTCCGGGAAGTTGAACGTGAGATGGCCGGCCAGCGGCAGGCTCATGACCAGGTAGGCGCAAATCGCCACAAACAGGCTGCCGGAGCCCTGTACCAGAACTTCCCGGGCACCTTCCTCTTCCCAGAGAATGGACATGCGTTCGATGGTCCAGGCAATGATCACCATGGGGAAGAAGGTTACCGTCATGCCGGTGTTGAAGCCCATCTGGTAGCCGATAATGCTCAGGCCGGCGGTAATAAAGATCACCAGGATAATCAGCGCGGATATCCGAGAGACCAGCAACAGGTTCAGGCTCGACAGGTAGCCCCGCAGCACCAGGCCGATGGCCACCACAGACAGGAAGGCTATCAGGCCGGGCACCAGGGTGGTCTGCACAAAGGCCACCGCAATCAGCACCGGCATGAAGGTGCCGGAGGTGCGGATGCCGATGACAATCCGCATGAACGCGACAATCAGTGCGCCCAGCGGTAACAACAACAGCATGCGGAACATGCTTTGTTCTTCGATGGGCAGCTGGTAAAAACTAAGTACGCCCAGCCCGTTATGGTTGGCTTCCAGCGTGGCCAGTTGTAGTGCCGGCACGGTTTGCCGCAACATGGAGAAGCTCACCTGGGAGTTGTCGCCACCAAGAACATCCAGCAGGGATTCCGAGCCCTGGCGCCACAGCAGCAAACTTTCCGGTACGCCTTGCTCGCCGGTGCGGGGGTCAAAGGTCAGCCAGCGTTCACCGTTGTAGATTTGCAGGAAGGGCACCAGCTGCTGACGCCGGCGGGCATCTTCCAGCTTCAGGGCGTCGGCGGTGCGGGCGGCAATGCCCGCGTGGTTGAGCATGCGCACCATCAGCTGCAGGTAATTGTCTTCAGAGACCAGCAGGGTGGTGTTCTGGGTGCGGGTGTCTGGCTGCATCAGGCGGATCAGTTCCCGGGTCATGCTTTCCGGGCTGCTGGAGCGTTCCATGGCCTGGTCCAGCAGTTCCCGAACCGCGGTGGCCTGGGGTTCTTCCCAGAATACCGCCTGAGGCCGGGGCGTGCGCACCGGCGTTTGCTCGGTAACATCTTCATCCGGAACGAACTGGGCCTTAAAATACAAGGTCTGGGGGCCAGACACTTCGCGCTTGGTCCATTCCGCCCGCCGGCTTCTGGGGGATTCGAGGATGGAGAAGCCGTAGCCGGGAGAGGCAGCCTGCTCGGTCAGAATGCGAAAGCCGGGCGGCTGCTCAGGAATGTGCAGGCTGACTTCGGCGGCGTCATTCAGCGCGTCGAAATCCACCCGGGCTTCAATCATCCATACCGGGCGCTGTTCGCCGGTCATCCAGGGAATGCCGAGTTCCAGGTGGCGCCAGGTGGCAATAGAAATCCCGGCCGCAATCAGCAGGAAGACAAACACATAGAACGGAACTCGTGAGCGGGCGGTCATTCATTGCCTCCGCTTTCGGCCTGTTCGCGATAGGAGGCCGGCAGTTCTGTGGCGTATTCCTTGCCAACATCAATCAGCATTACATCCCTCAGTATGTTTCGGCCGATCAGCACTTCGTGGGTCAAGTTGGTGCGATCTGCCAGGGTGAACTCCGCCACTTGCTGGTGGTCGCCAATGGCAAACTGCAGTTCGACCACCACCCGGCGCTCGGCTTCATCGGCGGCCGACTGGATGATGCGTACCCGGCGGGAGATTTCCCGTTCCAGGGTAACCCACTGTTCGTAGTCGGTGCCTGGTACCGGCACGTCAAAGCGAACCCAGTTGCTGCCATCCCGCTCGAAACGTTTGATGTTCTGGGCGTGGATAGACGATGTTTCGGCGCCGCTGTCGATACGGGCGGTGTAAATCAGCCCCGGGTCAGCCAGGTAGAATTTTTCCACCTCGCCCACAATCACCTTGCCCTTCAGGCGGTCTGCGCGGCCGGTGTCTTTGGGGATTGGCGGGCATACTTTTTCTTTAACCGGCGGGCACACGGGTTTTTCAACCTGGGTGGCGATGGCATCCAGGATGGTCTGGGTAGACTGGCGGTTATCGGTAAGCAGCTGGTTGTGCCGAACGTTGGCGTTTTCTTCCATGGTAACCAGTGTGGAGCGCTGGGTTTTTACCGTGGCGCGAACGTCTTCAAGCCCATCCTTGGGAACCATAAGGTAGCGGTCTGTGGAGCAGCCCGCCAAGGCTACAGCGAGCCCGGTAATGGCCAGAAAGGTAAGTGTACGGGCTTTCGGAAACCTGTAACCCATGAATATCCCCTGAAACGGCTGCCCGCCGGTGGTCATTAAAGCGGTAGCGTTGGATGTGTTGTCGGTCAGGCGGGGAAGTATACTACAAGCATCTGTGTGTTGACTTTACAGATGGTTAAGGCGCTTTAGCCGGCAAAAAACGGACCCTGCCCGAGCGGGGTTTCCGCCCTCAGGTACTCCTGGATCACCGGCGAACAGTTGAGGTAGAACAGCAGCAATTCCCGCTGAATATCCTGGTCCTGGGTGCGTGCTGCAAAGCTGATCACCTGCTTGAGCGACTGGTCGCTGGCGGCGGTGTCGTCCGGCACAACAAAGCTTTTGCCGTAGCGCGCACGCAGCAGCGTGGTCAGGCGCTCCAGGTGGAACTCGCCGGTGTGGGTAATGTGGGGCAATAGCCGTACACCGTGAGACACGCCTGCACCGCCGGGATACAAGCCGTCGCTGCGCTGGCCATCGGCGCCATCGCTGTGCAGAAATTCTGCTCCCAGTTTTCTCCAGAGTTCCTTCAACATGCTCCTGTCCTTGCCAGTGAGCGCAACACGAGAAAGGTTTTGATTAACCTTTAATCCGTTTTAGATGAATTTACGGCGGGCGTCCAGCAACAGATCTATACAATTCCTTTAATTGCCAAACAGTCGATACCCGATTTGCGTGGTGGTTCCGCCACCGTAACAAGCTTGTGGCAATCAGGTACACTCTCGGGTTTGATGGTTCCCGTATCAAGGAGTTCAATCTTGTGACAGACGTACTCATCCGGGCAATGGCTGAACGCCCCGAGTGGATGGCGGGCTGGTTTCTGGGGCTGATTGCGGCCTGTGTTGTTCTGCTGGTGCTGACGCTGTGGGCGCTGTTCAGGCTGAAGGCCGGGCAGCAGCATACTGGCGCCCTTCACAGCCAGCAGGTTCAGCACCTGGAGCAGTCGCTGACAGAGCAGAGAACGCGGTCGGCAAAGCTGGAAGCGGCGATTGAAGGCTGGCGTAACCAGGTAACCGAACTGAAAGCCGATCTGCGGGAGCAGCAGGTAACCCTGGATAAAGAACGCCGCAATGCCAATGAAAAGCTGGAACTGCTGGAACGCAACCGGGATGCCCTAAAGCAGGAGTTCGAGAACCTGGCTAACCGCATTTTCGACCAGAAAACTGAGCGCTTCAGCCAGCAATCCAAAACCAGCCTGGATTCCTTGCTCAACCCGTTCCGCGACCAGTTACAGGACTTCCGCAAACGGGTGGAGGACGTTTACACCACCGAAACCCGCGACCGCCAGGCCCTGCGCAGCGAGATCAAATCCCTACAGGAGCTGAACCGCCAGATTACCGAAGAAGCCGCCAACCTGACCCGGGCCCTGAAAGGGGACAAGAAAGTGCAGGGCAACTGGGGCGAGCTGATTCTGGAGCGGGTGCTGGAGCGTTCCGGCCTGCGCAAGGGCGTGGAGTATGAAACCCAGGGCAGCTACCGGGACGACGACAACCAGCTGCTGCGTCCGGACGTGATTGTGCACCTGCCAGACCAGCGCAACCTGGTGATCGATTCCAAGGTTTCCCTGGTGGCCTATCAGCAATGGGTGGTGGCAGAGGAAGACAGCGCGCGTGAAGAGGCCCTTAAACAGCATGTAGAAGCCGTGCGCAACCACATCAGAACCCTGAGCGAGAAAGACTACAGCCAGCTGAATGGCCTGCATTCACCGGACTTTGTATTTTTGTTCATGCCCATTGAGCCGGCTTTTGTGGCAGCATTCCAGCAGGACGAGAACCTGTTCGCGGAAGCCTTCGAGCGAAAGATTATTGTGGTGACACCCACCACCTTGCTGGCCACCCTGCGGACAATCGAGAACATCTGGCGGTACGAACGGCAAAGCCAGAATGCCCGGCGCATCGCCGACAGGGCCAGCGCGGTGTACGACAAACTGCGGGTGTTTGTGATAGCTATGGAACGCTTGGGCAGCCAGCTGCACACCGCGCAGGGCACTTACGACAACGCCATGAATACCCTGACCCGTGGCCGCGGCAACCTGATTTCCCAGGCCAACCGGTTTGTGGAGCTGGGCGTGCGGGTTAAAAAAGAGTTGCCCAAAAGTATTACGGAACAGGCTGAGGTAGATGCGGACGACCCTTACGAGCCCGATGAGCCTGAAGACAGCACAGAGAAGACTCAGGAGTAGCAGAATGTTGGTATCGAACAAGCGGCAAACGCTGGCAAAGCGTTCATGGCTGGCCGGCCTGGTGCTGTCTTCCGCGCTGGCGGCCTTTTCCGGACAGGCGTTTGCCCTGGAGCCCGAGCATGAAATCCGCCGGCTGATGCTGGCCACCGAAGCGGCCGTGCAGGCTGACAACTGGGCCGAGGCCGGCGAGTTCCTGAACCGCCTGCAGGCGATGGAAGGTGAGAAACCGGCGGAGTACCACTATTATCGCGGCCGCGCAATGCTCAAGGCCAATCACCTGAACGAAGCCCGGGCGGCACTGGAAACCTACGTGAGTCAGGCGGGCGCAGAAGGCCAGCATTATCAGGAATCCCTGAAGCTCATTACCGATATCGAGAAGGTAAACCGGGATAACGTACGCGCTCTGGCCGAAGGCGCTGCGCAGGTAGAAGAGTCGGTTGCCGTGATCGAACCGGCCGGGCAGGAAAGCCTTAAAACCCTGCGTCAGCTGTACCTGGCCAGAACTGACCGGGAAGCGCTGGTTATTCACCTGAATGCGGTGCTGGATACCGCAGGCTGGCGCAGAGACAAAACCGTGGTGCGGCTGGACCGGCCGGCCGACATTCAGTACCGGGTAACGATTGATAACAGCAACGTGAATGTCCAGGAGATTCGCCGGGAGCTGGATAACAGCTTTGTGCGTAAAACCAGCGTGTTGCCTGTGTTCGGTGTAAACCCTCAGCTGCGCTGGGATTGCGAGCCCGCCGTCGCCGCCTGCTGGGTATACGACCCGAGGGATGGCTCCCGCCTGTTCCAGATGGCCCAGAACCAGGACAAAGCCCGGGAAGCGGCCCAGACCCTGGGTAGGCTAATTCGTAACCTGCAGCAGGGCCGTTCCGGCTCCTGAGCGGGCATTATTACACCAGGTCGCCCCGCTCGCCTTCCCGCCAGGCGCCCGGGGTAACCCCGGTCCACTTCTTGAAGGCCCGGTGGAAGGTGGAAGGCTCGGTAAAGCCTACCCGCTCGGCGATATCGTTAATGGGCAGTTCCTGATGGCTCAGGTAGTAGATGGCCATATCCCGCCGCAGTAAATCCTTGATCTCCTGAAACGACGTGTTTTCCTGCTTCAGCCTTCGGCGCAGGGTTTGCGGGCTGGTATGCAGCTCCTGGGCAATCCAGTCGAAATCCGGCATGGGCCTGGAGAAATCCCGGCCAATCAGGCCCCGGATGCGGCCGGTCCAGGTGTTGCTTTCATCTGGACGGGATAGCAGGTCCGCAGGGGAAGTTTTCAGAAACTGCCGCATCTCCGGCTTATCCCGAATCACCGGGACAGACAGAAAGCGCTTGCTGAAGGTGAGGGCGGTGCAATCAGAGTCAAAGCTCAGCGGGCAGTGGAAGATATGGCGGTACTCATCGCCATGCTCCGGCCGAGGGTAATCAAACTCGGCTTTCTCCAGCTCCACCGGCTGACCGATCAGCCAGCTGCCTAAGCGGTGCCAGATCACCAGAATGCTTTCCCGCAGGTAGTGGTCCGGGTCGTGGATTTTACCTTCGATTCGCGTCACCAGCCGGGCGCTGTCTTCGCCCACTTCCAGCTCCAGGGCGATCATGGGCTCGAACAGGCGGGAGAACTGAAACGCCCGCTGATACACCTCTTCCAGGGTCTGGCAGTCAATCACCAGTGCACACATGGTGGCGAAAGTGCCGGTACGGGCCCGGCGCGAACCCAGCCCCATAAACTCATCACCGGTGCGGCTCCAGATTACCTGCATCAGGGTGCTGAACTGATCACTGCTGACCCGCGCTTTCTCGATACGCAACAAATCCGGCGAGATACCGGCTTCCTGCAACAACTCGTGCACATCCAGCCCCAGCCTTTGTGCGCCGGACAGGGATGCTTCAACAAAGTGTTTGGAAACCGTGAGGGTAGACATAACCTGAGCCAAAATTAAAACGTGTTTCATCATAAGTGGCCGGCGCCACAATGCAACCACCTGATTTGCCGGACATTGGAAGAAACTGCCAATAGGAATGAAGTAACCGGCAGTTGGCCCCGCCGGCAAAACACGGCAGCATGATGCACAGTAACCCTATACCCATAACAACGAAAAGGAGCACCTCCATGCCCGGCCCACTGAGTACCCTGAAAGTCCTGGATTTCAGCACCCTGCTGCCCGGCCCCTACGCCACCATGATGCTGGCGGATATGGGCGCCGAAGTGCTGAGGGTAGAAGCCCCCGACCGGGTAGACCTGGCCAAGGTAATGCCGCCCTTTGATGGCAAGTTCAGTACTACGTTTTCTTACCTGAGCCGTGGCAAGCAAACCCTGCAGCTCAATCTGAAGCAGCCGGAAAGCGTGGAGAAGATCAAGGAACTGGTGAAGGACTACGACATTGTGGTGGAACAGTTTCGCCCCGGCGTAATGGACCGCCTGGGCGTGGGGTATGAAACCCTGAAAGCCATCAACCCGAAACTGATCTACTGCGCCATCACCGGCTATGGCCAGACCGGCCCCCACAAAGACCGCGCCGGCCACGACATCAACTACCTGGCCATCTCCGGTGTTGCCAGCCACTGCGGCCGCGCCGACAGCGGCCCGCCCCCCATGGGTATCCAGATTGCCGACGTAGCCGGCGGCTCCCACCATGCCGTCATGGGCATCCTCGCCGCTGTCATCCAGCGCCAGCAAACCGGGCAGGGCGCCTTCATCGACATCAGCATGACCGATGCCGCCTTTGCCTTGAATGCCATGGCCGGCGCTGCGGCACTGGCTGGCGGTGTGGAGCAGAAACCCGAAGGTGGCATGCTTAATGGCGGCACTTTCTACGACTACTACCAGACCAGCGATGGCCGTTGGTTGTCTGTGGGCAGCCTGGAGCCGCAGTTCTCGGCCCGACTATGTGACGCGCTGGGGCTGTCCGAGATGAAAAGCCAGGCCTTGAGCCAGAAGCCGGATGATCAGAAGCAGCTCAAGGCGGCCATCCAGGAGAAAGTGAAAGAGAAGACGCTGGCGGAGTGGCAGGAAATTTTTGCCGGGCAGGATGCCTGTGTCGAGCCGGTGCTGACGATTTCAGAGGCGGCGGAGCATCCGCAGTTGAAGGTCAGGGGGATGGTGATTGAGGTTGATCGGGGGGATGGGGAGATGCAGAGGCAATCAGGCAACCCCATCAAGTTCGTCTGATGTAACCCGGTTTATTAAAACAGTACTAAGGAGTCCTTTACTTAGAAGAATTTATTCCTGAACAGGGCTTCAGGCTTTCCGATGGAAAACCTGACACTCTGCTAGGTTTTATAGTGTCGCCTTTGGCGATAACACCGTAGTGAACAACTATAAGGACGACACTATGAAAATCAGGAAATTCCAGACAACCGGGCGAAGGCTTGGGTTGGGTTTGGTTATAGTTAGCAGTGCTTTTCTGGGGGGCTGCTTTGACGGGGACAGTTCTTCCGGAAGCTCGGAGCCTGAACTGAATACCAATCTTTTTTCCGCAGATGGGACGCTTGAAGCAACTATTCGAAGGACTACCGGCGGCGTACCGCACGTCAAGGCAGACAATCTTAAATCTGCGGCCTTTGGGCATGGATATGCTCAGGCCCAGGATAATGTTTGTATGTTGGCAGAGGCGGTGGTCAAGGCCCGCAGTGAGCGATCCAAGTACTTTGGGCCCGGCCCGGATACCCAGTTTGGCGTTGGCCTGAACATCGTCAACGACTTCAGTTACAAAGCCCAAAAGATCTACAGTGGCGCGGAAGCCGAGTATCCAACTCTCAGTGATGAGAGCAAGGCTCTCGTCGATGGCTTTGTAGCCGGATACAACAAATACGTAAGCCAAACCGATTCGGCAGACTTTCCTGCTGAGTGTCGGGACCAACCCTGGGTTCAGCCCATCACGCCTCTTGATCTGCTCGCCCATTACCGGGTCGTGGGTCAGTACGCCAGTGGCGCCCTGTTTGCCACGGGGGCGGTTTTTCTTGCTGCTCCCCCTGGCGTAAGCCCCGCGCCTGTCGCAGCAAATGATGTGGCCCAGGCTGAGGAAGTTGAGCAACTCCGGAAGCAGGTGGTAGCCACTGCCAGTGCCGGGGCCAAGTCGATTCAGAACTTCAGTGATATAGGGCTGGCCAGTAACGCGTGGGGTATCGGTAAAACCATGTCCGAGCAGGGCAGGGGCGCTTTGTTGGCAAACCCGCATTTCCCGTACACCGGACACCGCCGCCTTTATGAGGTGCAGATGACAGTACCTGGTTATCTGAATGTGCATGGTGCCGGTTTGCTGGGTACAGCAATCCCGCTTATCAACTTCAACCAGAACCTCGCCTGGTCTCATACTGTAACGACCAGCCGCCGATTCACCTGGTATGAGTTGGTTCTCAAGGACGGTGACAATCTCGCCTATGTGAAGGATGGTGTTGAAAAGCCGATTGAGGTCGAGACCTATCAGATCGAGGTCGACATGGGGCTCATGGAGCCGGTGGTTCTGGAGAGAGATTTTTACTTCTCTGAGTACGGCCCGATGATTGCAGCGAATGCTGTCAGCAGTCAGTTGCCGGCATGGGGAGATACCGGAGCACTGAACTCTGAGGTGCCGGTGGCAATCACTTATCGTGATGCCAACGCCAATACCGGCGGATTGCTGGATACATGGTTACAGATGAGTCGGGCAACCAATCTGGAGCAGTTCCAGGGCGTCTTCAGAAACTGCGGTTCCACGCTCTGGACCAACACGACCTATGCCGATGATCAGGGCAATGCCTTCTATATCGACAGCAGTTCGGTGCCAAACCTCTCGGAGAAAGCCATTGCGCTGGTCAATTTCCGACGGGCTGCCAGTTCCTCCTATGCTGGTCTATTCGATCAGGGAGTGACGTTACTGGATGGCCGTCTTTCCCAGGAAGACTGGGTTGAAACCGAATGTGGTCCGTTGGTTCCTTATGACCAGAAGCCAAAGCTGGTACGTGCTGACTGGGTGCAGAATTCCAACAGCAGTTACTGGGCCACGAATCCTGATGAATTCCTGACTGGGTATTCTCCGCTCTTCGGGGAAGAAAATGCTCCCATTAATGCCAGGACGCGTCTCGGTATCAAGATGCTCCAGAACCCAATGGATGCCGGCTTCCCGGATGCACCGCTTCCCGCTGGCCAGGATGGCAAGTTCGGGGCAAAGGACCTGATTGGCGTGATCTGGAACAACCGGGCTTGGTACGCCGAACAGTTCTTGCCGGAGTTGCGTGATCGATGTGCTGCAATTGGCGCCACGCCTGTGAACGAAGTAGATCTGACTTCGTGGTGCCAGGCTCTGGCGAACTGGGATGGTCTCTATGACAAGGACAGTGTGGGTGCCCACATTTTTCGGGTCTTCATGGCCAACTACATTGATGACATGGATTCTGATCTGGCTACTTCATTTAATCCTACAGATCCGGTTTATACGCCTGCAGACCCGTCTGAAGAGAACGCAGGAACCGCAAGCGATCCGATGCTTATCGCTCTTGCCGCCGGTGCAAGCTCGCTGGACTCACAGGGAATTGCGCCCACAGCTGTTCTTGGTGACCTTCAATATTACCAGGCCTCGGGTGGGGTTGTTCCGGGCACTGACGGTGTTCCTGTGACCCTAACGCAGCCTATTCCCTGGCACGGTGGTGACGGCAACATTGATGGTGCATTCAATGCCATCGGTGTGGTGACGGATCCGTTCCTGGAGGACACCCGTTTCCCGCGTATTGTCCCTTCCACTATTTCGAATACAGCCGGCCTATCGGATGGAACTGATGGGATTGATGGCTGGTTGATGGCGCGCGGAACCAGTTGGCACTTTGGTCTGGAGTTTACGGATAACGGACCGGAGGCCTACGGGCTGGTTAGCTACTCGCAGTCTACGGACGCCATGTCACCGTACTTTAGTGATCAGAGCGAGATGTATTCCAATAAGGAGTATCGTCTGCTGCCTTTTGCTGAGGAGGACATTGAGGCGAACCTGTTGCCTCAGAGTGAGGTAGTGGTTACGCAGGAGTGAGGTAGCTTTGTAAAGGGTCGGGAAGTTCTAATTGGCTTCCCGGCACCTACTAACGAGAAAGCCCCGGAAATTTCCGGGGCTTTCTGTTTCACCGTGTCCTTGGTGTTTTACTGGGACTGATCCTGGTCCAGTGCATTTTCCAGGGTAGTGCTGTCGCCGAGAGAGGCCGCGATATCCTCGGGTGTTGCCTGGATGGTCAAGCCGGAAAGCGCTGCACCGGTCTGTCTTACCATAGCGCTGAATGCAATGCTGGTGTCGGCGAAACCACCCGGACACTGAGCATTTGGAGCAACCGGAGCTACGAAGGTTCCGTGGTTAGCATCGGAACATGGGTTCGTGCCGTCAAAGAACGTTGCAACGGGCATCTGGACACCACTATCAGCTCCCAGTTCCATGATGCCCAGTCCTTCAGCTCCGTCTGCCAGAGTGGCGCCGCCAGCCCCGATATCGAGAAGTGCCATCAGAGGTTCTGTTCCCGCGAGTGGCGCGGAGTAAGCGCTGTCAAGCGGGTTAACGTTTGCCTCGTTAGGTACGGTGCTGTCTCCAACAACTTCCGTGATCAATAGACTGTCTCCAAACGCTCCCAGCTCATTTGCAAAGGTGACAGGGTCACCGCCATCGAGCAACGACTGGAAGATGTAGAAGAAATTCTCGAAGTCACTGGTTCCCTGGGCAACTCCTTTGCTGGCAAGACCTCCGAGAATTGCTGGAGAAATGCTTGGCGAGTTCTCGATCAGCCTGGTTACCTGACCACCTGTGTCGTGCAGGACGACAGAGTTCAGTTCAGGCAGGTACTCCGCAGTAGGGCTTGAGATCGGGCCTGTCTCCGGATCTACACCGATGAACTGGGTAGCGGGATCATTAGCCAGCGAGGCATAGACCGATCCAGAAATCCCGCCAAGGGAATGGCCCACGAAATTAACTGGCAGATCGGCGAAGATTGGATCATCCAGTTTGTTATCGTCTACGTCGAGAATTGGCATCAACTGAACGGTAGAAGACAGGTTGAGCAAGTCGATTACGCCTTGGCGAAGGTTGTCCCTGCTGTTCAGCATATTCAGTGGGTTTATGAACAAGCTGCCAGAGCTCACATCTTCAATTGGTGCTGAAACTGCGTTCAGGTTGCCATCATTGGTGAAGTTGAAGTGGCGTTCACCGAAGTAGTCAGAAGAAAGCAGTTTGCCCATCAAGTCTACCTGAAGGCACGCATACTGAGCTTCTTGAGTTGGAGGTTCACCACACACTGCTGAGGGATCGCCTCCCAAAGCCCCAACGTACGCTGCCTGGATTTGCTCAGCTTTAGTTTTAAGTTCTGTGGTTGCAGCATCGTCAAGGGTATCAAGGCCTATCAGCGTGCCCGGTTGGATTCCAGGGATATCTTCGTTATCACCAGCAAGGCCGTGCAGCGGCTGGTCTATCGCTACCACAGCTTGACAAGTCGACGCTGCTAGCGAAATTGCTGGAAGCATGGCCGCACTGCGATCCACAGTAATGCCATGCTGGAGGATGGTCACGCCTTTGGCTGGAGCATAGGTCGTTTCATCAGGTTTCAGACATGCATCAGGCTGATTTGCACCTACATTGGGTCGGAAAACAACGACAGGGACGGTTGTCGTTCCTTGGAGTTGCGGGAACGGGAAATTACCGTTCACATTCAGAGAGCCATCGGCATCTCTCAGGAACTTGAAAATTTCCTGCCCTTCACCCGCAAGGATGGTGTTCAGGGAGTCTTCAAGATCTGTGTTGCCAGTCCAGAACCCGTCAGTAATGCCATCACCACTTTCGCCAGGCAGGTGCTGGTAGTAGGGCAATGTAACGGCGCCTTGAGAAACGGTTACCTGTGTGGCAGCGGCATAGATCGGATTCCATTCATTCACAGGGGTGCCATCGGCAGGTGCCAGGCTCTGGATTGTCAGCAGATCCGTTGCCGGCTTATCGCTCAGTTTTACGAACGGACGGGGTTGCGCCACGTGCAGTGTTGTGCCGATCTGTGCCTGGACTGCAGCCGGGATGTTTTCCGCAATAGCACTTGCGGCACCGAGGTCCGTCAAGGCATTCAGCTCTTCTGCGGTGAGGTCTGCCGGTGTGATGGCGCCAGCTTCAAGTTGGGTTGCCTTTTCTCCGAGATCGGCCAGTTTTGCAGTCAACTCAGAGAAGTTCAGATCAGGGAAATTATCCCGTACGGCCTTGAGCTGTGCTGTAAAGCCAACTTTCTGTCCCAGGGCTGTCAAGTAAGGGATCGGTGCGGCCATGGCGCGAAGTACATCAGAGTCGCTATTGGTGGTGAACGTGTATGACAGTGCGACTTCCTGGCCGGACACGCCAATTATACTTGTTCCCAGATCATTAAGCCCGCTAACGATAGCTTTTACGTTTGCAAGTGCTGCATTGCCGAGAGCGCCTTCAGCGATTGCTCGGCCCTGAACTGACTGGTCTACACTTTTCCCGTTGGCTCCTTTAACGCCATTACCAACAAGAACAAGGTACTTGCGGCCTTCTTCTAGTGGCTCGAGAGGAGTAATACGGATGGCATTGTTGACGCCGTTATCGACGTTGACAGCTTCAGCTCTGAACTTTGGTTGATTTGCATCTGGGGCCAGTCCTGCGATATCAGCTGGGTTGACCGCTGGCAATGCGAGCTCTGCTGGCGTTCCCTTTAGAGGCGAGTCGGTTTCAAGTGCGATAAGGAAAACTGTCTGCCCTGCGATTACAGAATCCGCATTTAGCTCACCATCGAAACGTACATTAAAAGCACTCGTAGTCGAAAAGCCAGACAGACTATCCAGTGCGCTGCTTACCGGCTCGGGCCCAGATGCAGGGGCCGTAAAATCGTGGTTCGCGCCAAGCGTTGCGCCTAACAGTAACAGAAGGTCGAAGTGGGTAGGTACGCTGAAGTTCTGAGAGAGCGGGTTCGGGTCGAAGATCGGTCTCACGAGGCTTTTATCAATCGTCGTGTCTTCGATCTGATAGTCCGGATTCGCATTTTTCCCACTGGAAGCGCTGTCAAAACAGCCAGTCAACCCAAGGGAAGAAGCCACGGCAAGACTTATTAGAGTTTTCTTGAACATGGGTGGAACCTTTTCCTGTTGTTGTTTCGTTATATCCGGCTTAGACGGAACCGGTCGGCCCCTGAATTCCGCTCTTTTGCCTGTTCTGCTTGTCTGTTTGGTTGTCTGAAATTGTAGCCAGCACGTTTAGCCAATTTCTGTAGCTTTGACTATAGCGACACAGTGGCAAGTGTTGATCAGCCAAAAGTGTGATTCTGCTTCTGGAATCCCTCCTCGCACGGTTGGAGTGGCCTTCCTGAAAAATAGTGGGCTGTGAGGGGTTTGTCGAGTGGCCGGGTGCACAGAACCGTCGCTTTTAACAATTTGTTGCGAATATCAACGGAACGGGCCATAGATTTTGCCGTTTCAGGTAATAGCGCCGTTCGCCTTCCGTCGCATCACGCGCCGGCGGGAATTTCTGGTAAACTCTCGCTTCCTTATTTAAAGGCAGGGGCTGCCTTGGCAGTTCCGCACCATTCCCATAATCAGAAAGCTGATGAGGCGACTATGACCACCGTAATCCGCCAGGACGACCTGATCGAAAGCGTAGCCGATGCGCTGCAGTTTATTTCCTACTACCACCCGAAGGATTTCATCCAGGCCGTGTACGAGGCCTACCAGCGGGAAGAGTCCCAGGCGGCCAAGGATGCCATGGCCCAGATTCTGATTAACTCCCGTATGTGCGCCCAGGGCCATCGCCCGATTTGCCAGGACACCGGCATTGTTACCGTGTTCGTGAACATCGGTATGGATGTGAAGTTCGAGTGCGACATGGCGCTGGACGATGTGATCAACGAAGGCGTTCGCCGCGCTTATACCCATCCGGACAACGTGCTGCGGGCCTCTGTGCTGGCAGACCCGGACGGCAAGCGCCAGAACACCAAGGACAACACCCCGGCCATCATCCACTACAAGATGGTGCCGGGTAACACCGTGGAAATCCACGTGGCAGCCAAGGGCGGCGGTTCTGAAGCCAAGTCCAAGTTTGCCATGCTGAACCCCTCTGACTCTGTGGTGGAGTGGGTTCTGAAAATGATTCCGCAGATGGGTGCCGGCTGGTGTCCGCCTGGCATGCTGGGTATCGGTATTGGTGGTACCGCCGAGAAGGCGATGGAACTGGCCAAGGAAGCCCTGCTGGATCCGATCGATATTCACGATCTGCAGGCCCGTGGCGCCTCCAACCGCGCTGAAGAGCTGCGCCTTGAGCTGTTCGAGAAGGTAAACGATCTGGGTATCGGCGCCCAGGGTCTGGGTGGCCTGACTACCGTGCTGGATGTGAAGGTAAAAGATTACCCGACCCACGCGGCCAACAAGCCGGTGGCGATCATCCCGAACTGTGCCGCTACCCGCCACGCGCACTTTGTGCTGGATGGCACTGGTCCGTCCCTGCAGACGCCGCCGAGCCTGGACGACTGGCCGGAAATCACCTGGGAAGTGGGCGAGAATGTTCGCCGCGTGAACCTGGACACCGTGACACCGGAAGACGTGAAAGACTGGCAGCCGGGTGAAACTGTTTTGCTGTCCGGCAAGATGCTGACCGGCCGTGATGCTGCCCACAAGAAGATGGTGGATATGATCGAGCGCGGCGAAGAGCTGCCGGTGGATCTGAAAGGTCGCTTCATTTATTACGTGGGCCCGGTTGATCCCGTTCGCGAAGAAGTGGTTGGCCCGGCTGGCCCCACCACCGCCACCCGTATGGACAAGTTCACCGACACCATGCTGGAGAAAACCGGCCTGACCGGCATGATCGGTAAAGCCGAACGCGGCCAGGTTGCCATCGACGCGATCAAAAAGCACGGCGCGGTGTACCTGATGGCCGTAGGCGGAGCCGCTTACCTGGTGTCCAAGGCCATCAAGGGTGCCAAGGTTGTGGCCTTCGAAGAGCTGGGTATGGAAGCCATTTACGAGTTTGAAGTGGAAGACATGCCGGTCACCGTAGCGGTAGATTCCCGCGGCAGCTCCGTGCACCAGACCGGCCCGGTTGAGTGGCACGACAAGATCATTGCTGCCAAGGCGGTTTGATCTGAGTCTGCGGTAATATCAGTGCGGCCCTGGGCTTTTGGCTCAGGGCTGCCACTGAAAGTCTTTCATTTTTACCCTTCCTTTATATACATCCACCCCTTCGAGCCTCAGCTTCTCGGTTTGAAGCTGGCAGGTTTCTGTGCCTTCAGGAAAAGCGATCTGGCCGTTGCTCCGGATAACCCGGTGCCAGGGGATGCTGTGGCCGGCGGGCAGCTTGCCCAGCGCCCGGCCAACGAAGCGCGCCTGGCGGCCGAGGCCGGCCATGGCGGCTACCTGGCCGTAGCTGGCCACTTTCCCTTCGGGAATAGCGGCCACTACCTGCCAGATTTTCTGCTCCTTTGTCGGTTCCTTTTCGGACTCGTTCATTCAGAGCTCCGGGTTTGGCCGGGTTACAGGCGCAAGGCGCCGTCCACTTCGATCATGCGGCCGGAGACATAGTCGTTCTCCAGGATGAATGCCACCGCAGAGGCGATTTCCTCCGGCTTGCCCATGCGCTTGAGCGGGATGCCGGCGGTCATTTTCTCCAGGGCTTCCGGCTTCATGGAGGCGGTCATTTCCGTTTCGATAAAGCCCGGGGCGATGCCCATGCAGCGGATGCCGTAGCGGGCGAGCTCCTTGGCCCAGACCGGAACCAGGGCAGACACGCCGGCCTTGGCGGCAGAATAGTTGCTCTGGCCCATGTTGCCTGCGCGGGAGATGGAGGCAATGTTGATGATCGCGCCCTGGTCGCCGTTTTCGATCATGCGGGTGGCGGCTTCACGGCCACACAGGAACACGCCGGTGAGGTTTACGTCGATAACGGATTGCCACTGTGCCAGCTCCATGCGCTTTTCCAGCTTGCCGTCTTTGAACTTCACCAGCAGGCCGTCGCGCAGAATGCCGGCGTTGTTCACCAGGCCATTCAGGTGGCCGAAGTCGTTGATGATGGCCTGGAAGGTAGCCTCTACATCCTCTTCTTTAGCCACGTTGCAGACGTAAGTTTTGGCATCGCCACCGGCTTTTTTGCAGGCTTCGGCAGCCTCAACGAGTTTGTCTTCCATCAGGTCGATGAGGGCGATCCTGGCGCCCTTGGCTGCCAGGTATTCCGCCATGGCGCGGCCGAGGCCCTGGCCACCGCCGGTGATTGCAATTACCGAGTCTTGAAGTTTCATTGTTTGCCCTAATTAAAGTCAGAAGTGGTTCTACGTTCTGTGTGTCTGCGTCGTTTTTATGGGAGGCATTTTGCCCGTTTTCTTTTTTCTTTTCATCGTTATGCCTATCGCCGAGCTGGCGGTGCTGATTCAGGTTGGCAGCTTGATTGGCGTGCTGAACACCGTCGGGCTGGTTTTTCTTACTGCGGTAATCGGTGCCTGGTTGTTGCGCCAGCAAGGGCTGGCCACGTTATTGCGGGCGAATGAACGGCTCAACAGTGGTGAACTGCCGGCGAAGGAAGTGGCCGAAGGGCTGATTCTTGCGGTGGGTGGTGCCATGTTGCTGACTCCGGGCTTCATTACCGACACCTTCGGTTTTCTGTGTTTGTTGCCGGGTACGCGGCACTGGCTGGCGGCGCAGGCGCTGAAGCGGATGACCGTGGCCGGGCAGGTTCACAGCCGGAGTTTTTTCTATCAATCCCGGGGCGCCAATGGCGACATTATCGAGGGCGAGTACCAGGATCAGACCCGGACAGACCGCGATCGCCTCGAAAAAAAGTGAAAAATTTTTCGTTCAGGGGTGTTGAAAACGTTTCCGGCAACCCCATTAACTCACCACAGATTCGTCTCAGGCTGAAAACTACTGACTATCAGTGGCTTGGATGCCGGGGCAGTTTGTCCGGTCCGGGGTTCCGGCCAGACATTTTTAACATGCAATTGTCATTGCCACATTAATCTGACTATTGGAGAAACAGAGCAATGAAAATTCGTCCGCTCCACGATCGTGTTGTCGTACGCCGTAAGGAAGAAGAAGAGAAAACTGCGGGTGGCATCGTGCTGCCGGGTAACGCCAAAGAGAAGCCTTCCCAGGGCGAGGTTGTTGCAGTAGGCAACGGCCGTGTTCTGGATAACGGCGAAACCCGTGCACTGGCGGTCAAGGTGGGTGACACCGTGGTCTTCGGCCAGTATGCCGGTAACACCGTTAAGGTTGATGGTGAAGAGCTGCTCATTATGAGCGAAAGCGAAATCTACGGCGTGCTTGAGTGATCGCAACCGCGATAAGCACGAACGCTCATTAACCCGATCTGATTCAACTTCGGTTTAACGAACAGGAATAGAAGACATGGCAGCAAAAGACGTTAAGTTCGGTGATAGCGCCCGCAAACGCATGGTTGCAGGTGTAAATGTTCTGGCAGACGCCGTAAAGGTAACGCTGGGCCCGAAAGGCCGTAACGTGGTTCTGGAGAAGTCGTTCGGTTCTCCGACTGTAACCAAAGACGGTGTTTCCGTAGCCAAGGAAATCGAACTGAAAGACAAGTTCGAAAACATGGGCGCGCAGATGGTCAAGGAAGTTGCTTCCCAGGCCAACGAAACCGCCGGTGACGGCACGACCACCGCAACCGTTCTGGCCCAGGCCATTGTGAGTGAGGGTATCAAGGCGGTAACCGCCGGCATGAACCCGATGGACCTGAAGCGCGGCATCGACAAAGCCACCGCTGAAGCCGTAAAGGCCATCCGTGAAATGGCAACTCCTTGTGACGACAGCCGCAACATCGCCCAGGTTGGTACTATCTCTGCCAACGGCGACGAGACAATCGGCCGCATCATTGCCGACGCCATGGAGCGTGTAGGTAAAGAAGGCGTTATTACTGTTGAAGAAGGCCGTGGCCTGGAAGACGAGCTGGACGTAGTCGAAGGTATGCAGTTCGACCGTGGTTACCTGAGCCCGTACTTCATCAACAACCAGGACAGCATGTCTGCTGAACTGGATGACCCGTACATCCTGCTGGTAGACAAGAAGATCTCCAACATCCGCGAACTGCTGCCGGTGCTGGAAGCTGTCGCCAAGGCGGGCAAGCCGCTGCAGATCATCGCTGAAGACATCGAAGGCGAAGCGCTGGCAACCCTGGTTGTGAACAACATGCGTGGCATCGTTAAAGTCAACGCCGTCAAGGCGCCTGGCTTTGGTGACCGTCGTAAGGAAATGCTGCAGGACATCGCCATCCTGACCGGTGGTACTGTGATTTCCGAAGAAGTAGGCCTGACTCTGGAGAACACCACTCTGGATGACCTGGGTACGGCCAAGCGTGTTAACGTAACCAAGGAAAACACCACCATTATTGGCGGTGCCGGTGCCCAGGGCGACATCGAAGCCCGCGTTGAGCAGATCCGCAAGCAGATCGAAGACAGCACTTCTGACTATGACAAAGAGAAACTGCAAGAGCGCGTAGCCAAGCTGGCTGGCGGTGTTGCCGTAATCAAGATCGGTGCCGGTTCTGAAGTGGAAATGAAAGAGAAGAAGGCTCGCGTTGAAGACGCGCTGCACTCTACCCGCGCTGCCGTTGAAGAAGGCATCGTAGCCGGTGGTGGTGTAACCCTGATCCGCGCTATCGCTGCGCTGGACAAGGTTGATGCCATCAACGAAGAGCAGAAGGCCGGTGTTAACATCCTGCGTCGTGCCATGGAAGCTCCGCTGCGTCAGATCGTATTCAACGCTGGTGGTGAGTCCTCAGTTGTTGTGGCCAAGGTAAAAGAAGGCCAGGGCGCCTACGGTTACAACGCGGCCACTGAAGAGTACGGCGACATGCTGGAGATGGGTATCCTGGATCCTGCCAAGGTAACCCGCTCTGCACTGCAGGCTGCGGCTTCTGTTGCGTCTCTGATCATCACCACCGAGGCGATGGTTGCAGATGAGCCGGAAGACGAGAAAGCCGGCGGCGGCATGCCGGACATGGGTGGTATGGGCGGAATGGGAGGCATGGGCGGCATGATGTGATGCCGGCCAGGTCCCGACCAGGTCTCAGTTTTTGAGGCTTGGCCCGATCTACCCCTGAGAAACCCCGCGCTGGTTCACACTGGCGCGGGGTTTTTCGTTTTTTTGTCATGAACTTGCAGGGTGGCTTTGATAGACTCGGCTACCGGTTTTTAAATGTGCAGGATGCAATGAGCGAATCCCCGAAAAAATCCTTCCTTGGCCCCGGCAAGTTTATTCTTCTGCTGCTGCTCGGCCTTGTGGTTTATGGGGTAACGCTGGTGTTCTGGGTGCCCGCCGGATGGCTTTGGCACAAGGCTTCCGGGCACATCCAGTTACCTCCCCAGATTCAGGTGCAGCAGGTTTCCGGGCAGCTCTGGAATGGCGCCGCCGGATTGAACCTCGGAGGCTTCCCGGCAAGGGTGCACTGGCAGTTACGTTGGCCTTCGGTCACGGAACTGGCATTGCCTGTCGAATTTTCAGTGTCTTCGTCACAATCCCGCATTGAATGCCTTGCCAGCCTGGGCTGGCCCGCTAATTTTGAAGTAAGCGGCAAGGGTGCCGTTACCGTGGCCGAATTCAGGGACCTGATTCGCCAGAGCGGTGGTGCGATGATAGAAGGGCAGGTATCGGTTGATCGTTTTCAGGTGGCCTGGGCCGATAACCGTTTGCAGCAGGCGGAAGGTTCAGGACGCTGGCCCGGAGGGCTGGTCACCTGGCCCATGGGTAACGACACCGGCCAGGCACGGTTCCCGCCCATGCAGGCCAACCTGGACACCGTGGCAGACGGAGTCGCCCTGACCATCGCCGAGCAGGGTGCCAGTGGCCCGGCAGCCGATGCCAGCATAGGCCGCGATGGCATGATGGGGATTCGCGTGTACAAACGCATGGTGGACCTGGCAGGACAACCCTGGCCGGATTCCGCAAGCCCGGATGATGTAGTCTTCCGGGTCAGGCAGCCGCTGCTGCCCGGAGGGTTCTGAGGTGGCAGGTTTGTCGGTACAGGTTCAGGAGCGCATGGCGCGCATGGTCGCCAATCTGTTGCTGGTGGTGTTGGTCGTGGTTCTTGGCGTTGAGCTGGCGAAGATCACCTGGTTGTTCGCATGGAACGACCGGCCGGTTCCGGAGATATACGGCCAGGCCGGTGGACCTGCGTCAGGGCCGGCCGGTGGCGAGCTGGCTTCGGTGGCCGGGTACGAGTTTTTCGGGCGGCCGGAAGGGCAGGCTGGCGTGGCGGATGTTGTACGTCGCTCGGCACCCGAAACCGGCCTTCGGTTGAAACTTGAAGGTGTGCTGATTGGCCCCGTGCCGGAAGAGTCCGGAGCCATTGTCGCCGGCAGTAACGGCGAAACCGAGTATTATCGGGTAGGGGATACGCTACCGGGCAACGCCGAGTTAGCGGAAGTAGAGCCTCAAAGGATTTTGTTGCGCCGGGGTGGTCGATACGAATCCCTGGCGTTCGAGGAAGACATCGGAGTGGAGGCAATGGTTGCGGAACAGCCGCAACAGGCGGCACAATCGCCAGACTCCTATCTTGCCGATGCCCGGGCCAGGCTGGATTCCGAAGGCGCGGCAGCGCTGGCAGCCTACGGTTTGAGCCCGGCAGACGAGTCCGGGCAGTCGGGTTATGTGTATGATGGTTCCAACCCGATGCTGAATGCGGTCAATCTGCGCCCGGGGGATGTCATTACAGCCATTAACGGCCAGCGCCTGGGTGATGTAGAACAGGACAAGGCGTTGCTGGATGACTGGCGGAACCAGAGCCAGCTGGATATAGAAATAGAGCGTGACGGATCCATACTCACCGTCAGTTATGCCATACCCGAACAGTGGCGCTGAACGGGTAATTTACAACAGGATGATATCGCCAGATGTATAACCACAAAACCAATCTTCTCCGGACCCTTCTGTTTGTAATCCTGCTGCCGGTGATGTCGGTGGTTCAGGCCCAGGAGGAAACCTGGCGGCTTAACCTCAAGGATGCTGATATCCGGGCCTTTGTCACCCAGGTTGCCGATATAACCGGCTACAGTTTTGTGGTGGACCCCCGGGTAAAGGGCAAGGTAACGGTGTTGTCCAGCGCCCCCATGAACAAAGACGAAATCTACGACCTGTTCCTGGCCGTGCTGAACGTTCACGGTTTCACCGCCATACCCGGTGAGGAAGTGGTGAAGATTGTTCAGCAGGTGGATGCCAAGCAGTCTGCCGAGATTCTGGATCGCTTCACTGTTACCCCTTCGGAACAGCTGATCACCCGGGTAATCCAGATCGACAACGCCAACGCCCTGGAGCTGGTGCCCATCCTGCGCCCGCTAGTGGCAAAGTATGGCCACCTGGCCGGTGTGGCGGCAGCCAACGCACTGATTGTCAGCGACCATTCCTCCAACATTCAGCGCATTGAGCAGATTGTGCGCGAACTGGACAGCCCGTCGAAATACGAAGTCGAAGTTATCCAGCTTAAAGAAGCCTGGGTCGGTGACATGGTTAAGCTGCTGCAGGAACTGGCCCCGGATGAGCTGGGTCGCTCCGGTGGCGATAACGTGGCGCGCAAGTATAACGTGACGGCTGATGAGCGCAGTAACCGCCTGATTCTGCGTGGCGACCAGACCTTCCGCGACAAGATGCGCGGCCTGATCCGCCAACTGGACCAGCCCTCTGCTACCGGCGGTACCACCAATGTAATCCGCCTTCGCCATGCCGATGCCAAGGTGCTGACCGAGATTCTCAAGGGTGTGATGGGTGAAGTCGCCCGTGAAGCGCCCGGTGCCAGCGGTGCTGCCGGTGGTGGGTCTGGCAGTCGCCAGTCTTCCTCGTTCTCCGTGTTTGCTGATGAAGGCCTGAACGCCCTGGTGGTTCGCGGTGAGCCTTCTCTCATGCAGGAAGCGGAGCAGATTGTGGCGGCCCTGGATGTGCGTCGTGCCCAGGTGATGATTGAGGCCGCCATCGTTGAAATCAGCGACGAGCTGGGCGACCAGTTGGGCGTTCAGCTTGCGGCCGGTGATGAATCTGTTGGCTCGGTACCAGCAATCGGCACCAACCTGACCAGCGGTGAAGGCATGGTGGGCCTGAACTCGGTTATCGGTGCGCTGGTGGGCGATATGATTCCCCAGCTTGGCGGCGGTATTACCATCGGTGCCGGCGAGCGTGACGAAAACGGTATTACCTGGGGCGTGTTGATTCAGGCGCTGTCGTCTTCCTCGGCCGCCAACCTGTTGTCGACGCCGAGCATCATTACCCTGGATAACCAGGAATCCGAAATCATCGTGGGCCAGAACGTTCCGTTCCGGACCGGTGAGTCCACGGTAACCGGGGACGGTACCACCAACCCGTTCACTACCATCGAGCGACGGGATGTGGGCCTGTCCCTGAAGGTGACGCCAACCATCAGTGCCGATGGCCTGGTACGGCTGGTGGTTGAGCAGACCACCGAGGATATCTCTACCACCAACGTGGCCGGTGCCTCTGACCTGATCACCAACAAGCGGGAAATCAAAACCACGGTGCTGGCCGATGACGGCGAAACCGTGGTGCTGGGTGGTCTGATCAAAGACGACTACCAGGTGAGCAAAAGCAAGGTGCCGCTGCTGGGAGATATCCCGCTGCTGGGCCGTTTGTTCTCCTCGGAATCCGAAACCCGCGTGAAGCGTAACCTGCTGGTGTTCCTGCGCCCGACCATTATGCTGGGCAAAGACGAGAGCGTGGCGGCAACCACCGAGAAGTTTAATCGCCTGTGGGATGTGGACCTGAGCGTGCGTGAGAAGCTTGGCTTGCCAGCCCCGGACCAGCAGCCATCTGTCGACATGCTGTTTGAAGGTCGTCGCCAGTAACAGACGCCGAATCGAAAAAGGCCAGGCTCCCATTCAAGAGCCTGGCCTTTTTATTTCTGCCGGGCGAAATCAAAGTGGTGGCATCGGGCAATCCAGCTGGTCTGCCACCAGTCTCATCAGTTCGTATTCTTTTACATCTACCTTGCCGTCGTGGCTGATGCAGTAGCCACAGGCGTCGATGATGCCCGGTTTCAAGAGTGGCGACAGGCGGCTCAGCATATGCAGGGCTTCGCTCAGCTGGCGCATAGACACTTTCTGTTCTGCGTCCTGCTCTGTGCCGCTGCCAAAACCGGCCATGGCCTGCCGGTACAGTTGACCGGCTTGCTCGCTTGAGTCGCTGCCCGCCCGGGCAAACAGGCTCAGCACGCGGCTGATCGCCGGCAATACCTGCCGGTAGTTGCGGTATTTCACCGGAATGATCTCTTCGGCACCGGCACCCAGGTGGCGGTTGAGGAAGGTGGTGAGTGCCAGCTCGAACAGGTTCACCCGCTTGTCTGCTGCCACCAGCTTCTGAACATTGCTGATCAGCTGTTGTCGTTCGTCCGGGTCCAGCTTTCTCAGGGCGGGCATGGCCAGCTCCAGTACCGGGAAACGGGCGGAATCGCCCAGCCTTGCCAGGGTGGGCAGTAATTTGTCGAGCAGGGTCGCCTTGGCGCCCAGCAGCGAATGCTCGGGAATCAGAGCAAGCCATTCCTGCTGTTGCTGGCCCGGCAGTTCACGGATCAACAGACCATAGCAGAGCTGAATGGCGCCGGCCCGGGTATAGAGCAGGCTGCGGAAGGTGGATGGCAGTTGCTGCAGAAGGTGGGCCGCGAAAGCCTCGCTTTGGGGGGTAACGGTGCCCACTCTTTTCGACAGGGTGGCTGCGTTTTCTCCGGTGCCGGCGGCCAGCGAGGAGCGCACAGGGGAGAAGCGGTTGCCACCATGGCTACCGCGGGCGGGTTCGACGACCTGATTGACCAGGTCGCCAACGTGTGTGCTGGCGCTCTCTGCCGGCCTCTTGCGCAGGGCGCTGTCCGGTTCGGTATCCCTCAGCCGGCTGCGCAGGCGCGCCAGTAGCCCGGGCTGGATGGCGTTGATGCGTTCGTCGACGGGGGGATGCGAAGCCAGCAGGCTGGTGAATTTCATCCGGGCGGATTCGCCAAAACACATATGGTTCATATCGCTGGCGTGGCTGGTGGTGTCCAGGTAGCCGCCTTTCATCCCGATTTTAAACAGTGCACCACCAATGCCTTCCGGATTACGGGTGAACTGCACCGATGACGCATCGGCCAGCATTTCCCGCTGGCGGGAGACTGCCGCCTGAATCAGCCGGCCGAAGAATACCCCCACATAACCGATGATCATCAGGGCCAGGCCCATCAGGCCGATCAATGCCTGGGCACGGCCATCCCGGTTGCCACGGCTGCGGGCGCCACTGTAAAAACCGGCCCGCAGCAGGAAGTGGCCGATCTGGCCAATCATCAGGATACCCGCAAGCAGGGAAATAAGGCGCACGTTCAGGCGCATGTCGCCGTTGAAGATGTGGCTGAATTCGTGGCCCACCACGCCCTGAAGCTCGTCGCGGCTCAGGTGGGTGAGGGCGCCATGGGTTACCACCATCACCGCCTCACCGGGTGTGTAGCCCGCCACAAAGGCATTGATGCCGGTTTCCTGGTCCATTACATAGAGTTCCGGTACCGACACGCCGCTGGCGATAGCCATTTCTTCGACAATGTTGCGCAGCTTCCGCTCTTCCGGGTCCCGGGTGTCGGGTTCAATGAGCCGTGCACCGACCATCTTCGCTACCCGGCTGCCACCGCCGGCTAGGTCCACCCAGCGGATCAGCGAGCCGATCCCGACCAGCAATACCACGGCCACGGCAGTGACCAGGCCATGGCTCGACATCAGCCAGGTGTGGAAGGGCAGGTAGGAGGTGTCGCTGCGGGTGGTGGCGTAGCCCACCAGGCATACCGCGAGGGTAATGAGGATAACAGCGGTCAGGAACAGGACAACGAGCAGGCCGGTGTTGCGCCGGGCGTGGGCCTGGCGCTGAAAGAAACCGGGGTTTGCCATGGCTCAGGCCTCAGAAGCTGACTTTCGGTGCCTGGCGGGCTTCCGGGGTCTCCAGTTGCAGCTGGGCAGTTTCCTTGAAGGCGAACATGCCGGCAACAATGTTGTTGGGGAATTTCTCCCGGAAGATGTTGTAGCTCATGACACCGTCGTTATAGGCCTGCCGCGCGAAGGCAACCCGGTTTTCGGTGCTGGACAGTTCTTCCATCAGCTGCTGTACGGTTTCGTTGGCCTTGAGGTCCGGGTAGTTCTCGGCAACCGCGTAGAAATTGGCCAGGGCCTTGGTCAGCAGGTTTTCAGCGCCACCCAGGCGTTGGATCTTGGTGCTGTCGCTGGGGTCAGTGGCGGCATCTTTCTGGGCGCTGACGGCGTTGTTTCGGGCTTCCATCACCTGGGTGAGGGTGGATTTTTCATGATCCATATACGCCTTGGCGGATTCCACCAGGTTGGGAATCAGATCGTGCCGGCGCTGCAGTTGCACATCAATCTGGGCGAACCCGTTCTTGAACTGGTTGCGCAGTGATACCAGCTGGTTATAGATAAAAACCAGGTAGAAAACGACAACGGCAATAACAACAAGGCCGATGACAGTGGTTCCCATGACGACTCCTTGGAGGGTTAACAGGTTGTTCAGGTGTTATTTTCCACGATATTCCGGTGGAATGTCTTTAAGAAGCTCTCAAAATCCCTGGGTGGTACCGGTTTGCTGAAAAAGTAGCCCTGGCCGATATCGCAGCCTCTGCGGGTAAGGTAAGCCTCCTGTTCCGCAGTCTCCACGCCCTCGGCAATAACCTTGAGATTCAGGCTGCGGCCCAGGTCGATGATGATGTTGGCAATGCGGGTGTCTTCCTCGTTGACCAGGAGGTCCCGGATAAACTGTTTGTCGATTTTGAGGCTGTGTACCGGCATCTTCTTCAGATAGGTCAGGGAGGAGTAGCCGGTACCAAAATCATCCACCGAGATCACAATGCCTGCCTGCTGTAGCTGGTTCAGCTTTCGGATGGCGTCGGCCATGTTGGTCATGAAGCTGGTTTCTGTCACTTCCAGTTCCAGCAGGGCGGCGGGCAGGTGATGGCGATCCAGTGCACCGAGGATATCCTCCACAATAGACTCCTGCCGTAGCTGAACCGCCGAAAGGTTAACGGCCACACGCAGTGACTTGCCCTCGCTGGCCCAGCGGGCGGCCTGCCAGCAGGCCTGGTCCAGAACCCACTGGCCGATTTCCACGATGGATCCGTTGGCTTCCGCTACCGGGATGAAATAATCCGGCGGAACCAGGCCTTTCTCCGGGTGCTCCCAGCGCAGCAGGGCTTCGGCACCAATCACTTGCTTGTTGCTCAGGTTGATCTGGGGCTGGTACACCAGGTGGAATTCGTGGTTTACCAGGGCGGAGGCCAGGTCTTTCTCCAGCTGTTTGCGCTCGCGGATCTGTTTGTCGATGCTGGCCACGTAAAACTGGAAGTGGTTGTGGCTGCTGCGCTTGGCCAGTGCCATGGTCTGCTCGGCGCTTTGCAGCAAGGGGTCTGCTTTCTTGGCATCTGATGGATAAAGGGCGATGCCGATGGTGGCCGTCAGTGAAATTCGGTGGTTGCCCGCATTCACCGGTGTTGCGAAGCTGGCGAGGATCTTTTCTGCGGTTTCTGCAGCCTGGAAGCCGTCTTTCAGGTTTTTCTCCACGATGACGAACTGGTCACTGCCAAGGCGCGCCACCATGAAGCGCTCGGCGGGCAGGTTGGCGGTCAGGCGGCTGGCCATGGTTTGCAGGATGATGTCGCCGGTGCGGAAGCCGCATTGGTCGTTTACCGACTTGAAGTCATCAATGCCGCAGACCATCAGTGCCAGTGTCCGGCTGTTCTTCTGGGCCGTGATTATTTCGTCCCGAAGGGATTCCAGGAAGGTATCCCGGCTTGGCAAGCCGGTGAGCTGGTCGTAGCGGGACAGCTTGTTGACCCGGTCTTCCGCCTCTCGGTGGCGTTTCTGGCTGTCTCCGATGCCAACCAGAAGGTTGTTGGTGGCATTGACCCAGAGCCCCAGCTCATCGTTTCTGTGGCCCCTGGGCAAGGCAATCAGCCGGTCGTCGGGCTTTTCCGGGTCGACTTTCTTTACCGAATGCACAATGCGCAGTAGGGGGCGGGTCAGCAGCAGGTGGAACACCACGAACATGATCAGGCCCAGTATCAGCGCCAGGGCAATGCCGGAGGCAAAGGTAACGGCGGCCCGGGTGAGCCAGGTGGCTGCCAGCGGAGCGGTATCAAAGTGGATTTCCAGGTAACCGTAGACGGTGTCCGGGCTGGCGCTGCGGCTGAGGCTTTCGCGGTACTCCTGCACAGCACCGAAAATCGGGTCGGTGATCGGTCGGAAAGCGTTATCCCTCAGGGGGCGAACGCGGCCGCCCAGTTCTTCGCCCGTAGGGTGGGTGATCCTGGCGAGATGGATAGGTTTGAGCGCAAAGAGGCCGTCGATGACTTGCCGGGCCAGTATGTCGTCAATGCTGAACACCGATTGGGTGGCGGCATCGCGGACCATGCTGATGGTTTGCGCTGCCTGGGCTTCCAGTTCCTTGGAGACTCTGCGGGCATCAAGGACCACCTGTACGGAACTCACCAGCACGCCGCAGATGACGGCTGTAGCCAGCATCCAGCGTAGAATCCGGTATCCGAGGTGTTGCTCTACATCCAAGGCTCTGGGCATCCTGCAGTTTCTTGTGTTAACGGCACGGGTGTTTTTGAGGGTTTGTCACGGTTTGTCCGATCAGGACAACAGTATGGTCCAGATTTACTGTAACTGCATGGAGTATGGACGATTTTTTCGGAGTTTTGTGATTTGCCTTGTATCTGATTGTAGCGGATTGATGGTGTTCAGAAACACAAACGCCCGCGCGGGTAACCCCGGGCGGGCGTTTGGGGCGTCAGCAGTTTACCCGCTGATGCGCTTGGTGGCTGATCAGGCCAGGTTTTCGTTCACGAAATCCCAGTTCACCAGGTTCCAGAAGCCCTCCAGGTAGTTCGGGCGGCTGTTCCGGTAGTCGATATAGTAGGCGTGTTCCCATACGTCGACGGTCAGTACCGGCTTGTCGGCGCCAGTCAGCGGAGTTTCCGCGTTGCTGGTGTTTACGATGGCAACGCTGCCGTCAGCCTTCTTCACCAGCCAGGTCCAGCCGGAACCGAAGTTGTTGGCGGCCTTGTCGTTGAATTCCTTTTTGAAATCTTCGAAAGAGCCGAAAGCCTTCTCGATGGCTTCCTTGGCTGCGCCAGTGGGCTCGCCACCGCCGTTCGGGCTCAGGCAGTTCCAGAAGAACGTGTGGTTCCATACCTGGGCGGCGTTGTTGAACAGCGGGCCGCTGGCGCTCTTGATGATGTCTTCCAGGGACTTGCTGGCATTATCGGTGCCGTCAACCAGACCGTTCAGCTTGGTTACGTAAGTCTGGTGGTGCTTGCCGTAATGGTATTCCAGCGTTTCCTGGGACATGTGCGGCTCGAGTGCATTCTTTTCGTAAGGCAGTGCGGGAAGTTCAAATGCCATGAGGTCGTTCTCCCTGTCTCTCTGTGTTTATGGATGTACGTTCAAGCAATATAAGGGCGGTTTGAGTTAAATCAACCCTTTGCCGTTAATGAACTTTTAAACTCCGGGCAGCCCGGCAGGAACTGGGCGCAGGTGCGCACGCGCCATACCAGTTCTTTGTAGCTGTCTGCCAGGATGTTCACATGGCCCAGCTTGCGCCCCGCCCGTTCGCCTTTGTTGTAAAGGTGCACATGAGCGTAGGGCAGTTCCAGTATCCGTTCAATGTCGCCATGCTCGCCGATGATGTTGATCATGCAGCTCAGGCCACGGGATTCCACGCTGCCGAGCGGGTGGCCGCTGACGGCACGGATGTGGTTCTCGAACTGGCTGGTCATGGCGCCTTCGATGCTCCAGTGGCCGGAATTGTGCACTCTGGGTGCCATTTCGTTGGCTACCAGTCCTTCCGGTGTTTCGAACAGTTCGAGGGTTAATACGCCCACATAGTTCAGTTCGTTCAGCAGGGCCTTGATGTAGCGCTCGGCGTCTTTCTGGACGTGGGCTTGAAGGCCTGGTGCCGGGGCGATGGAGTAGCGCAGGATGCCTTCGTGGTGGGTGTTTTCGGCAATGGGATAGAAGGCAACGTCACCGTCTTCGGCCCGTACCGCAATGATGGAGACTTCGCGGCTGAAATTGACGAATTTCTCTACGATAACCTGTGGGTGGCCGATCATATCCCAGGCGTCGTCGGCCTGGTCCGGGCTTTTCAGTACAGCCTGGCCTTTGCCGTCGTAGCCTTCGGTGATGGATTTTGCGACTACCGGGCAGCCGAGCTCTTCAGCAGCAGCTTTGAGGGAATCTGCGCTGTCGGCCACTTTCCATTCCGGGGTCGGAATGCCGAGCTGGCCGAACAGGGTTTTCTCGGCGACGCGGTTCTGGCAGACCTGCAGGGCCCGGGGGCAGGGGTGTACCGGTTTGTGTTTGGCGAGTTCTTCGGCAACTTCTACGGGAAGGTGCTCGAATTCGTAGGTTACGCGGTCGACCCTGGACAGGAAGTCGTCCAGGTACTTGCCGTCGCGGTCTACGATGGTCTCGCCCAGGCCTGCGCTTGGGCTGCCGGACATGTCATAGAAAACGAAGTCTTTGGCCAGCGGGTATCCGGCCAGGGCGAGCATGCGCCCTAGTTGGCCAGCGCCTAGTACACCAATTCTCATTCAGCCTCCGGAGCTGGTTCTACTGATCTTTCGGATCAGGGTTGTCCAGAATCGTTTGTGTTTGGGTTGCCCTGAATTCGTCTACGGCCTTTCGCACGCTGTCATCGTGCGTGCCGATAATCTGGGCCGCCAGCAGGCCGGCGTTGGTGGCACCCGCTTTGCCGATGGCCAGGGTGCCGACGGCGATGCCGCCGGGCATTTGTACGATGGACAGTAATGAGTCCAGGCCGTTCAGGGCCTTTGATTGTACGGGTACACCCAGTACCGGCAAAGAGGTTTGCGAGGCAACCATGCCGGGAAGGTGTGCGGCCCCGCCGGCGCCTGCGATGATTACCTTTAAACCGCGGTCTGAGGCGGTTTTGGCGTAGTCGAAGAGCAGGTCTGGGGTGCGGTGGGCGGAGACTACCCGGGTTTCGTAGGCTACGCCGAGTTTTTCGAGCATTTCGGCGGCGTGTTCCATGGTGGGCCAGTCGGATTTCGAGCCCATGATGAGTCCTACAAGCGGCTGCATGTGCAACTGTCCTGTGATAATTGGAAAGCCGGCCATTGTATGTTTTGGCTACTTACCATGCAACTTCTGCTTTGTTATAGGATCCGTCCGGGCCGTCTTTTCCGGAAACCGCTACAAGCCCGTCCATGGGCGCTTCTCTCAGGCCATCCATGGCCTTCGAAATTTCCGGAAAAGACGGCCCGGACGAATCCCGGAATTCGGTGCAGTTATCCGCCACTGATAAACCTTTATAAGCTGTCATTTTAAGAGTCACGTAACAGCGGGTATTATCGAGGCCATTATTGTTAATACGCATTTTTCAGGAGCTGTAATGGAACCTATCCGCCCGGATGATGACGAGCTGATTGCTGACGAGCCTTTTGGTGCCGCAGAGCCCAGGGAAACTGCGCCCGGAAAGCAGAAGCCGGTGAAGGCGGATAAGCCGAAGCAGAAGGCTGAGAAGCCGCCAAAACCACCCAGGCCGCCGAAGCAGGATAAGGCCGGGGGTTCGGGGGGTGGTTCCGGGTTGGTCTGGTTGTTGTTGCTGGTGGTTGCTGCGGGTGCCGGGGCGGGCTGGTATTTTCAGGAGCAGCGGATTCAGGCCCTGGAGGGGCAGCTGGAGGAGGCTGATTACTGGGCGCGGCAGAGTAAGCTGGCGCTGGCGCGGTTTGAGGGTGAGCTGTCGGAGACCGGAGAATCTTTGCAGGAGCGGGGCGCTTCTCTTGAGGAGCAGTTGGCGGCCAATAAGAAGCAGATTGATGCGGCCGACAGCGAGATCCGCAAACTCTGGGCGATTGCCAATGAACGCAACAAGAAGCGACTGGACGAGCACCAGGAGCGGCTGGCGTCGATAGATGGCAAGCTCGTTGAGGCCGAGAAGGCAATTACCGGGGTGGGCGAACAGGTTGAGCAGGTCCGGGCTGGGTTGGCTTCGGATGTGGACGCGGTGGAAACCCGGGTGGCCGAGCTGGCCAAGGCGGGTGAAGCGCTGCAAGGGGAGGTTGCGGAGGTATCTGAGCAGGTGGCCGGGGTTGATGAGCTGGTTGATGGTCGTATTCGCCGGTTCCAGCAGGAACAGAAGCTGACACTGGATGGCATCGAAAGCCGGATTGGGTCTTTGGAGAAAGCATCAGACAGCAGTGCCGGCGATGCGGAGGTGAGGGCGTTGCGTAATGAGCTGGCTCAGCTGAAGAAAACCGTAGCGGCGATTGATGCTTCCCGTTCGCAGCTGACTTCCCGCCTGGTTCGTTTGTCTGAGGAGGTTAATCAGCTGCGCGCCCAGTAAGCTTAGGCAGGAGCTTTTCCGGCGTCGTGTAACGGTTTGTAGCCATCCCTTGCGGTAGCTCTCATTTCTTGGAGTTGGCAGTTGTTATGATCAGCCAACTCGATAAGGGATGAAGAGCACATAACAATGAAAATCCGAGTACCTTTCCTGAGGCCGGTTGCGGTGCCTGCGAAGCCAGTGGCTGCACTGCTTTGTGTGGCGATGTTGTCCGGCTGTACGGTTTACCAGTCGATTGGTAAAAGCGTGGGGGCATTTCTGCACCCGGTTTCCGGCCACGACTTTGTGCATATCGACAACGACCAGTGGGACCAGAACAACGCCCTGTTGTATTTCTACCGGACCCACTCCCAATGGGCGGCCGATGAGATCGAATCGCCCAGTGTCTATATTGATGACCATCATTACTTCAATATCCGCAACAACAGCTACACCTGGCTTGAGGTAAAACCGGGTGAGCGGCATATTGCCATGCGCCGGCCGCTTTTGGGGTTGGAGGGTCTGAACTCCTTCAGCCTGAGCCTGATTGCCGATGCTACGCTGGAAGTTAAGCCGGGGCAGATTTACTACCTTCGCTATAACGAACTGACCGAGCCGGAACAGCCGAACCCGGGCCTGGACCCGGAGCATCCGCTGGCGTCCGGCGATTTGCAGCTGGTGACCCGTGACTACGCCATGCAGGCAGACCAGATTGTGTCTACGCTGTTTCTGAACAGCGATCTGTTGGCGCCGAACCATGCGGCTACTTCCATTGTTGAAGTGAATGAGGATGAAGATTACGAAAAGCGCAAAGCCGCACTGGAAGAAGAGAGAGAGATCGAAATCGAACGCCTGAAGGAGGAAGGCAGGTACGAGTCTGCCTCCTGGTACTGGCCCTTCGGTGGCGGCCCAACCGTGCCGCTTGAGGCGGATCGCAAGATGGAGGAGCTTGAGCGGGAATATGCCATGCTCGAGCGTGAGCGCGAACGCAGGCGTGAAGAGGAATCCGGCGGGAGATGGTGGATCTTTTAGCGCTCAAGCTTATGATTTTGATCAACAAATGGTCAATATTGCCGGTGCCGGAAAAAATTTAAGAAATTTTCGGGAAAACATTTGACACTGTGAGCGAAATGCTTAAAATGCGCGTCTCACTTGGTTGAGACAGCAACGCTGAATCAGCAAGCGCCAAGCGCAGCAAGTGACCGCTTTAAGCCTGAAGAACAGTAAGGCTACGAAGTGGGTGGTTAGCTCAGCTGGGAGAGCGTCGCCCTTACAAGGCGAGGGTCGCAGGTTCGATCCCTGCACCACCCACCACTTTTAAAGCGGATTGCCGGTTTAACTTTTTCGATAAAGTTGGATCGTTGCGGAGCGGTAGTTCAGTTGGTTAGAATACCGGCCTGTCACGCCGGGGGTCGCGGGTTCGAGTCCCGTCCGCTCCGCCAACCTTTTTCCCGGGTGGTTAGCTCAGCTGGGAGAGCATCGCCCTTACAAGGCGAGGGTCGCAGGTTCGATCCCTGCACCACCCACCAGTTTTGAAAAAAGCAGATCCAAGCGGATCTGCTTTTTTTTTTGGTGCGCCAGGCA
>NZ_AXBV01000051.1:0-19041 GCF_000475255.1 Marinobacter sp. ES-1 | reverse complement strand
CACGGATAAGTGAAGAGCCATATCCATACACACAAAAGAAGGAGTCAGGATATGGATATCCGCACCCCTATTTCGCCACAATCTACCCGTTTTCTGGATCGGCTCAGAAACTTCATACGACTACGGGGCCTGGCCTACAAAACTGAGAAAACCTACGTCTTCTGGATCAAGCGCTTTATCCGGTTTCATGGCCGAAAGCACCCGGAAACCATGGGCACTGGGGAGGTAGAGGCGTTTTTATCTCATCTGGTACTGCAGGCGAACGTCAGCGTGGCTACCCAGCGAGTAGCACTGAATGCTCTGATTTTCCTGTACCGGGAGTTTCTGGGCACACCCTTGGAAGAACTCCAGTATGAGGCAGCCAGAAAACCTAAAAAGCTGCCCGTTGTCTTCAGTGCGGATGAGGCCCGGCGGGTAATTGCTTGCCTGGAAGGCGAGTACAAACTGATCGCTATGCTGCTTTACGGTGCTGGTTTACGAATCAGTGAAGCGCTTCGGCTTCGGGTTAAAGACATCGATTTCGAAATGCAACAATTAATTGTCCGGGAAGGAAAAGGCGGTAAAGACAGGATCACACTGCTACCAGAGCGGCTGATCGAACCTCTCCAGAAACAGATTCACTCCGCCCTTCTTCAGCATCAGGTGGATAGGGCCCGAGGCTTTGGCTCCGTGTATATGCCAGCAGGTTTAGCCAGAAAATATCCCAGTGCCAGCCAGGAACCAGACTGGCAGTATGTATTTCCTGCGCCGGATCTTTCTATTGATCCGCGCTCTGGAATACGGCGGCGTCACCACATGCTGGACCGAACGGTACAGAAGCACTTCAAGATCGCCATTCGCGCAGCAGGCGTCCATAAACCTGCTGGCAGCCATACCTTCAGGCACAGCTTTGCCACCAGGCTTCTCGAAGCGGGTTACGATTTACGTACCATCCAGAAGCTACTCGGGCATTCCGATGTCCGTACCACCGAAATCTACACCCATGTTGTCCGTAAAGGCGGCTTTGGCGTGCGCAGTCCGGTAGACGAAGCTTTCTAATAAAGCTCATCCGTTCTGGCCGCCATGATGAAGTCATTTTTGTGCAAACCACCGATTTTGTGGGTCCACCACCGCACCGTCGCCCTGCCCCACTCCAGCAAAATCGCAGGATGATGGTTTTCGGCTTCGGCCAGGTCCGCCACTTTGTTGGTGAAGGCCTGTGCTTCCACAAAGTTTTTGAAGGTGAATACCCGGCGTAACTGTTCCTCTCCATCTACCATCACATCTTCCCAGTCGGGGATGGCGCTCAGCAGCTCCTGTTTCTCCTGGCCGGTCACTTTGGGGGCGTCTGCGCGGCAGGCTTCACAGGCTTGTTGGCTTAGTTTTGTCATGGCTGGCTCCTCCTTGTCGGGTTGCTGTGTTCAGCGTGGGTGTCGTGCCCGGTTTTATCAAGTTGGCAGTTGAAATTCCGCCCTCACAAGAATACTGTATATATAAACAGTATTCGGATAATTTCCCATGAGCGAATTACTCAGCAGCCTTCTGCAAGATGCCCGTATCTGGCAGGGCCACAAGCACAGAAAGACCACCCAGCCGGCGGAGTCGACGGGCTATCTGGTGCTGGATAACCAGCTGGGCGGTCTAGGCTGGCCGCGGGGTGCGTTGAGTGAGTGCCTGCTCGACACCTGCGGCATTGGCGAGTTGCACCTGGTACTGCCGCTGATGCAACGGATATCAGCCGCCGGCAAAACCATTTTCTGGCTGAACCCGCCGCACACTCCTTACGCTCCCGCACTCGCCCGTGAAGGGGTGGATCTGGACCACCTGGTGATGATCAGCACCCGGGATCAGGGGGATTTTTTATGGACCATGGAAAACTGCCTTCGCTCCCCGGTTACCGGGCTGGTGCTGGCCTGGCCGGGCAAGCTCGCCAGCCGGGATGTCCGGCGTCTGCAACTGGCGTCAGAAGCCGGCGGCAATATGTGTGTGCTGTTCCGTAGCCGCCGGTTTTCAGAGCAGAACTCTCCGGCAGCGTTAAGGCTGGAACTGGCCCCCGGTGAACATCAGGAACTCAAGGTAAACATTATCAAACGCCGCGGTAGCTGGCCGGGGCAGCGTTGTTCCATTGCTCTCGGGCACCGGGCCAACATTGCTGTTCAGGATTCCTCCCGCGTCGTTCAGGGGCCCTGGCCCGAGGCCCGGGAGTAGCCCTGTGCTCTGGCTTTACCTGCACTTCCCTCACCTGTTGCTGGACCACGTCCGCCGCAGCCAGAATGCCACGGGCGCCCTGGCGATTGTAGACGGTACCGGGCAGAACATTGTTCAGGCCTGCCCCACCGCCCGGGACCTGGGTATTACCCCGGGTATGCGCCTGAAAACAGCTCTCGGCCTGGCTCCGGATCTCAACATACTGCGGGCAGATGCAAAACAGGAGGCCTGGTTGCTGGAGGGCCAGGCCCGCTGGCTGTACCACTATGCCGCACATATCACCCTGGCGCCGCCTGATGGCTTATGGGCAGAAGTCAGTAGCCTGCAGAAGCTGTATGGCGGTTTGCCGGCCATCTGGCAAACCGTGGAACAGGCGTTAACGGAGCGCCAGCTCACGGCCTGGGTGGCTATTGGCCACACGCCTCTGGCCGCCCGGTTGCTGGCCCACACCGGCAAGGGCGAATGCACCGCAGACAAGGGCCATATCCTGACGGAGCTTGGCAATCTGCCATTACAGGCTGCGGGCTTTGACAAGAAATCCTGCACTCGCCTGCAGCGCCTTGGCCTGAACGCCCTGGGTGAGGTGCTTGCCCTGCCTGCCCCGGAACTGGCCCGGCGGTTATCGCCGGAGCTTCTGGCCATTATCCAGAAAATCCAGGGCACCCGGCCCGATCCCAAGACGCCCTGGCAGCCACCCCACACGTTCCGGCAGCGGGCGGATTTTATTCAGGAGGTGGAGCACGCTCAGGGGCTACTGTTCTCGCTGCAGCGAATACTGGCAGAGCTGGAAGAAGACTTGTGCTGGCGACAGCAGGATACCGACACCCTGCTGCTGGTGCTGCAGCACCGGCATGATGAGCCCACCCGTTTACGTATCCGCACTACCGGGCCGGAGCACCGCGCCGAGGTTTTTCTGAAACTGATACAGCTGCAGCTGGACCAGCAACCGCTGCGGGCTCCGGTTACCGGCCTTGTTCTGGCGGTTAAACGCTTTACCGGCCGGGAGATGCCGGGGGGCCAGGATCTGCTGGGCGAAACCCAGGATCTGAACGAAGCCTGGCACACACTGATCAGCCGCCTGCAGGCCCGGCTGGGTGAACAGGCCCTCAAGCAACTGGCACCCAGGGATGACCACAGGCCAGAATGCGCCTGGTCTGCCAGCGAGGTACGCAAACCCGGCAAGCGCCAGGCAAGCACCTCGGCGCAACTCCCCCACCGCCCCTTGTGGCTGTTGAGCGGCCCCCGGCCACTGCAGCAAACGCCGGTGGCCTGGCACTCCGGCCCGGAACGCATCAGCGGCGGCTGGTGGGATGGCCAGCGGGTGCACCGGGATTACTACATCGCCCAGTTACCGGGCGGCGAGCTGGCCTGGGTGTTCCGGGATGTTCACGATGGATGGTTCATACATGGATGGTTTGGCTGATGGCGGGCGGCTACGCAGAACTATTCTGTTTCAGCAATTTCACCTTCCTCACCGGGGCCTCACACCCCCATGAGTTGGCGGAACGGGCCCTGGAGCTTGGCTATCACGCCATCGCCATCACCGACGCCTGCTCGGTGGCGGGCATTCCCCGAGCCTGGGCCGCCTTGAAAGACAGCCCGGTAAAGCTGATTACCGGCAGCTGGTTTGAACTGGACGATGCTCCGGCTGGCGCTGCCACACCCCGCTTTATTCTGCTGGCCCAGTCCCGCAAGGGCTACGGCCAACTGTGCCAGCTGATCACCACCGGCCGGCGCCGGGCAGAAAAGGGCCAGTACCAGCTGTTTGCCCGGGATATTGAAACCCATGAGCTGGATCACTGCCTGTGCCTGTGGCAACCACCTTCCACGGCGGCGGCCAGCTACCAACAGGCCGTGGCTTGTGGTGAATGGTTGCAGCGGTTGTTTGAACAACGGCTGCGCATTGGCGCTACCCGCACCCTGGAGGCCGGCGAGGAGCAACAGCTGGCCCGGGTACGCGCGCTGGCTGAACACTTACAGCTAGCCGTGGCGGCAACCGGCGAAGTACACATGCACGCCAGGGAACGCCAGCCCCTACAAGATGTACTCACCGCCCTACGCCACCACGCCACGGTCGAAAACGCCGGCCACTGCCTGTTCCAGAACGGCGAACGCTACCTGCGCCCGCTCCCGGTGCTGCAACGCCTGTTTCCGCAGGCCTGGCTTCAGGAAACCGTAAACATTGCCAACAGCTGCAGCTTCGAGCCCGGCAGCCTGCGCTATGAGTACCCGCCTGATCTTGTACCGGAAGGCGAATCCCCGGCGGCCTATCTCAAACGCCTGACCCGGGAAGGCGAACGCCGCCGCTACCCCGAAGGTACACCAATGAAGGTACAGGCGTTGATCCGCAAAGAGCTGGGGATGATCTCGGAGCTCAACTACGAGCACTACTTCCTCACCATCCACGACATCGTGGCCTTTGCCCGCAGCCGGGGCATTCTGTGCCAGGGGCGAGGCTCAGCCGCCAACTCGGCCGTCTGTTACTGCCTGGGTATTACCGAAGTGAACCCGGCTAAGGTCGAGCTGCTGTTTGAACGTTTCATCTCGAAAGACCGGGACGAGCCACCGGATATCGATGTGGATTTCGAGCACCAGCGGCGGGAAGAGGTCATCCAGTACATCTACCAGCGCTACGGCCGGGAACGGGCAGCTCTGGCCGCCACGGTCATCCGCTACCGCTACCGCAGTGCCATCCGGGATGTGGGCAAGGCACTGGGTTTTGATGCCGCCCTGGTGGAGAAACTGCTGGATGGCATCGACTGGCGCGACAAAACCACCAACTGGCGCCAGCAGATACTGGACAAGGGGCTCACCCGCAACCCGAAGGTGGCGGAGCAGTTCTTTACCCTGGTGAACACCTTACTGGGCTTTCCCCGCCACCTGTCTCAGCACGTAGGCGGTTTTGTTATCAGCGCAGGGCCACTGGCGGAACTGGTGCCGGTGGAAAACGCCGCCATGGAAGGCCGCACGGTCATCCAGTGGGATAAGGACGACCTGGAAAGCCTGGGCCTGATGAAAGTGGATGTACTGGCTCTGGGCATGCTCACCGCCATCCGCAAGGCACTGGAGCTGATCAGCGAAGAAAAAGGCCAGGCCTTCACCATGCAGGATGTGCCCCAGGAAGACCCGGACACCTACGCCATGCTGCAAAAAGGCGACAGCATCGGCGTATTCCAGGTGGAATCCCGGGCCCAGATCAACATGCTCCCGCGCCTGAAACCGGAAACCTTCTACGACCTGGTGATCGAAGTCGCCATCGTGCGCCCCGGCCCTATTCAGGGCGATATGGTGCACCCTTACCTGCGCCGCAAACACAGGCTGGAACCGGTGGAGTTCCCCAACGATGCCGTCCGCCAGGTGCTGGAACGAACCCTGGGCGTTCCCATCTTCCAGGAGCAAGTAATCAAACTGGCCATGGTAGCCGCCGGCTTCACTGGCGGCGAAGCCGACAAACTGCGCCGGGCCATGGCCGCCTGGAAATCCCATGGAGACCTGACCCCGTTCCGTGACAAACTCATCAAAGGCATGCTTGAGCGAGGCCACGACCCCGGTTTCGCAGAACGCCTGTACCAGCAAATCTGTGGTTTCGGCGGCTACGGCTTCCCGGAATCCCACGCTGCCAGCTTTGCCTTGCTGGTGTACGTCTCGGCCTGGATCAAACGCCACCACCCGGCCGCCTTCTACTGCGCCCTGCTCAACAGCCAGCCCATGGGTTTTTACTCCCCCAGCCAACTGGTGCAGGATGCCCAACGCCATAACGTCACCGTACTGGCACCAGACGTAAACCACAGCCACCGTGAACACACCCTGCAAGGCCCGGAAAAACACCTGCGCCTTGGCCTCCGGATTATTCAGGGATTGTCTTCCAGCGGCGCTGACCGCATCCACCAGCACCGCCCGAAAAACGGCTACCAAAGCGCCGCCGAACTGCGCACACGCGCCGGCCTCAACCAACGCGACATGGAACTCCTCGCCGGCGCCAACGCCATGCCCGGCTTCACCAGCAACCGCCACCAGGCTTACTGGCAGTTACTCGAACACGAAGATCCCGCCGAACTCTTCGCCAACGAAACCATGGCAGACTACCAACCCGAACCCTGCCCCCTGCTCCCGGAACCCACCGAAGGCCAGAACGTCCTCGCCGACTACAGCAGCCAGGGCCTAACACTACAAAGACACCCCCTCGCCCTGCTCCGCGAACAAGGCCACCTGAGCTACTGCCTCACCGCCGACCAACTAAAAACCACCCGCCCCGGCATCCCCGTACAAGTCGCCGGCCTGGTAACCGGCCGCCAACGCCCCGGCACCGCCTCCGGCGTAACCTTCGTAACCCTCGAAGACGAAACCGGCAACATCAACGTAGTCGTCTGGCTCGAAACCGCCCGAAGACAACGCAAACCGTTGCTCACCGCGCGCTTGTTACACGTAAAAGGCGTTATCGAAAAAGAGGGAGACATCGTGCATGTCATGGCCGGAAAACTGTCTGACCTGAGCCACCTGATTAACTCGTTACCAGTTAGCTCCAGAGATTTTCACTGATCACCCGAGAACGAACACCACAAGGCAAATTTTTCTGCACTCTTATGGCTTACAGTTCGGAGTTCAGAAGCATCGGGGTGGCGGGGCCTTCCAAAAATGTGCGGAGCCATGGATGGCGGAGCAGAAGCGCCACATGGATGTGCCGCAGGAGCGGTTTTTGGAAGGCCTACCCACCAAGGACTGACCTCCACCGCACTAAAGGGCTACGAGTCCGAACCAGATCTCTCGACAACTTTACGCTTACCGGTCGCCGCTTTGGCCAGGGCTTTCAAGCCGTCAGCATCAAAGGCATCCACGCGGATCACGTCGTACAGGGCCGTCAGGGCTTCTTCCAGCTTCGGGCACTCGTCGGCTGTTACGATACCCTGGGCGCAGGCCCAGTCCACCAGTTCCTTGCGTTGGTGGCCCATCAACAGGGCGATGCCGTCCAGCTCGTCTTCATCGCGGCTGCGGATGGCTTCGTGCAGGCGCTGGCGCATGTCGGCGGTTTCGTTGGCCAGTTTGTAGGCATGCAGCACACGGCCGAGCGGATCGTCCGGGTCCATGTTGATGAAGGTGCCCCGGCTGATGCGCTGGCGGACCGGCGTGTCTTTCACGATGGTGGCGGCCACCTTCGCGCCTAGCTTGTCATCCGGGCCGTTCAGGCCGGTGGCGCCGAGCGGGAATACCAGCAACCGCAGCGGCCAGCGCAGGGCCGGTACCGGGAAGTTGATGATGGCGTCGCGCATGGAGTTCTGCAGGTCGTGCAGGCAGGTTTGCAGGCACCATTCCACCAGGTCTCGCTGATCGTCCGGGTAGCCTTCTTCGTGCCATTGCTTGATCACCGCCGTGGCGTAGTAAAGTTGCACCAGGCAGTCGGCCATGCGGCCAGACAAGCGCTGGCGGGCTTTCAGGCCACCGCCGACGGTAAGCAGGGTGACGTCGGTCATCAGGGCGAAGGCCGCAGAGAAACGGCCCAGCTGGCGGTAGTATTTCTCGATGTCGCCGTGGCGTGGCGCGGTTTCCAGCCAGCCCTTGCTCAGGCCCAGCACGAGTGCACGCAGGGCATTGCGGGTGGTGTGGGCCAGGTGGCGGTAGAAGATGCCGTCGAATTTCTTGGCAGCCTTGTCTTCGTCTTCCATGCCGGCCGCTTCGATTTCCTCGACGATAAACGGATGGCAGCGGATGGCGCCCTGGCCGAAGATCATCAGGCTGCGGGTCAGAATATTCGCGCCTTCCACGGTAATGCCGATGGGCACGGCCTGGTAGGCCCGGGCCAGGAAGTTGCGGGGGCCGGTGATCACGCCGCGGCCGGCTACTACGTCCATGGCGTGGTTGATCACTTCCCGCATCAGGTCGGTGTTGCGGTATTTCAGCACGGCAGAGGGCACGGAAGGCCGTACGCCCCGGTCCAGCATGCCGGCGGTTAGCAGGCGGGCTGCGTCCATCATGTAGGTGTAGCCGGCAATGGGTTCCAGGGCTTCCTGCACGCCTTCAAACTGGCTGATGGAGCGGCCGAACTGTTCCCGGGTGTAGGCGTACGACCCCGTAGCCAGGCTGGCCAGTTTGCCGGCACCGGTGCCGAGGGCTGGCAGGGAGATGGAGCGGCCGATGGACAGGCATTCCAGCAGCATTTTCCAGCCCTTGCCGAGCATGTCCTGGCCGCCGATGACCTGTTCCATGGGAATAAAGACTTCATTGCCCCAGGTGGGGCCGTTCATGAATACCGTGTTCATGGGCAGGTGGCGGGCGCCGGCGTGTACGCCGTCGGTGTCGCGGGGTACCAGCACACAGGTCACGCCAATGTCATCGTCGCCGCCCAGCAGTTTTTCCGGGTCATACACCTTGATGGCCAGGCCGATCAGGGTCGCCACCGGGGCCAGGGTGATGTAGCGCTTGTTCCAGGTGACCTTCAGGCCCAGTACTTCCTTGCCGTTCCATTCGCCCTTGCAGACGATGCCTTTATCCGGAATCGCGCCGGCGTCGGAGCCGGCCACCGGCGATGTGAGGGCAAAGCAGGGAATCTCTTCGCCACCGGCCAGGCGCGGCAGGTAATGCTGCTTCTGGTCGTCGGTGCCGTAGTGCATCAGCAGCTCGCCCGGGCCGAGGGAGTTGGGCACCATCACGGTGACTGCAGCCGATACGCTGCGGGTGGAGATTTTCATCACGATTTCGGAATGGGCGGTGTTGGAGAAGCCCAGGCCGCCGTCTTCCTTGGGAATGACCAGGCCGAAGAAGCCGTTTTCACGGATGAATTTCCAGGCTTTTTCGGGCAGGTCGTAGTGTTCGTGGGTGATCTGCCAGTCGTCCAGCATCTGGCACAGCTCTTCCACCGGGCCGTCGAGAAATGCCTGCTCTTCACTGGTCAGGTGCGCGGGGGCGGCGTCCAGCAGCTTGTTCCATTCCGGCTTGCCGGAGAACAGTTCGCCGTCCCAGTCTACAGAGCCAGAGGCCAGGGCTTCCTGTTCGGTCGGCGACAGCTTGGGCAAGCGGCTGCGGACCCAGCCCAGCAATGGCCGGCTGAGCTTGTCGAGGCGGAGGTCTCCGGGCAGGGTGATCAGCAGGGCCAGTGCCAGCAGGATACCGCCAACCAGAAAGCTGAGGATGTGCCAGTCATCGTTGGCGACCCCGATCAGGGTGGCGACGGACATCACGATCGCGGCGGTTTTGCCACCGATGCTGAAATAGATCAGCACCAGGGCACTGAGAACCAGAAGCAGGACGCTCATCAACAGATCTCCATATCAAAATGTTTGCCTCTAACCATCGGCTATAGATCAGTCAGTTGCAAGTGAAACCACCGGCTTTCAGAGGCTGATGCCCAGCACCAGCAAGGCGAGGGTAGACAGCAGTACGGCGACGTTGGCACCGAGTACCTGATTCAGCGCGGCGGGGTTATCCAGGCACGCTGGCAGTTGCCGGCTCAGCCACAGTGCAACGGGCAGTGGCAGCAGCGCCAGCAGGCTCCAGACCGGCACCAGATTGAGCCAGGTGGCAGCGGCGATCAGCCCATAGCTGCCCAGCAGCAACGCTGCGACCAGTTTGCTGGCGGCGCGGGGCCCCAGAGTAATTACCAGATGCCGGCGGCCGGCTTTGCGGTCGGCCTCGGCATCGGGGATCTGGTTGATCAGCAGCAGCTCGCTCACCAGCAGCAGAGCGACGCCGGCGCACACCAGTGCGGTGGCATCCAGCCGGGTGCCCAGGGCAATCAGTGCACCCAGCACCATCACCGGGCCAAAGCCGATACCGGGGGCCAGCAGGCACAGCCAGGGGGAGCGGGTAATCCAGCGGGTGTAGGTGAGTACCAGCATTACGCCGGCGGCGCCCAGCACAAACATCGGCAGGCCGCGCAGCCACAGAAAATACAGGCCAATGGCAATCACCAGGGCCAGGGTGCCAAGGGCGGCCAGGAGCACCCTTTTGGCCGCCGAGGGGGTTTCCGGCAGGGCTCCGCTGCCGCCGGAAAACGGCGTTCGCCGGGTGGTCAGGTCGAGGCCCGAGACAAAGTCTTCATACTCGTTCAGCAGGTTAACGGCGGCATGGGCCAGAACCGCGCCGATGAACACCAGCAGGGTATCCAGCAAGGCGGGTGGTTCACCCTGTTGCCAGGCCACGGCCAGCCCGAGCCCGACACACAGCGGTGCCAGTACCAGGAAATTGGGGCGGGAGGCGCGAACAACTGCTACTGCTTCAGACATGGAATACCGTACCTGGTAAATCGAAATCGTGCGTTGAAACCCGGTTATACGTAGCCGGCGGAAAATACCAGCCCGAGCACCACCGGCATTACCACCAGGCTGCCGAGGTTGCTCAATAATACCAGCGATGCCACCTTGTGGGGTTCCTGCTGGTACTGCTCTGCCACCATGTAGTTAAGTACCGCCGGCGGCAGTGCCGCAAACACCCACAGGCTGGCGACCTGAAGTCCCGGCAGGTCGAGCATGGCAATCATCGGCCAGGCCAGCAGCAGGCCGCTGGCGGGGCAGGCGATGGCGCCGATCAGCCCCAGTTTCCAGTCGCTGAAGTCCACATCCAGCATGCGCACCCCCAGGGCAAACAGCATCAGCGGAATGCACACGCCGCCCAGCATGTTCAGGGTTTCCAGCAGCCAGCCGGGCAGGGCTACGCCACTGAAATTCACCGCCAGGCCGGCAATACTGGCAAATACGATGGGCAGGCGCAGACGTTTCACAATCGAGGTATGGGGGTCGAGCATGTACAGGCCCACCGAGAAGTGCAGCAGCATTTCCACGATAAACAGCACAATGGCGGCCGGCAGCGCCGCTTCGCCAAAGGCCAGCACCAGCAGGGGGATGCCCATGTTGCCGGAGTTGTTGAACATCATGGGCGGCAGGAAGGTTTTCAGGTTCAGGTCCAGCGCCCTGGCCAGCGGGTAGAGCACAACCCCGGAGCCAAGCACAATCACCGTGGCGGCCAGGGCCAGCCCGCCGTATTCCTGCAAGGGAGCCTGCTGGTCGGCGAGCACCGCAAACACCAGCATGGGCACAAACAGCTCCATATTCAGCACGTTCAGGCCCTGGATGTCGGGCGTGCGGTAGCGGCCATACAGGGCGCCGCAGCCGGCGATAAGGAACACCGGTAGCATGGTGGACAGGATTTGCGCGATCATAGCGGGTTCCGATAGCGAGTGCCGAAGCGGCCTGTTAGCAAAGCCGACAGGTTCGCAAGTCCCCGGCCATTGGGCAAGTGGCCGTTGGTATCGGGCAGCGAAAAGCCATTAATGGAGAACGCCTGTGATTGCGGATTTTGACCAGCCGATCCCGAGGGAAAACACCCATTCCGTGAAATTCGATGTGCGCCGGGCCGTGTTCGGCCGGGAGGATGTGATCCCGGTGTGGGTAGCGGACATGGATTTCGCCGCCCCGGAGGCGGTCACCCAGGCCCTGAAAGCCCGGGCCGAGCATCCCGTATACGGCTACACCCTGTTTCCGGACAGCCTCTACCGGGCCATGATCGACTGGTTTGCCAATCGCCACGGCTGGCACATCGAGCGGGACTGGATTCTGATGGCGCCGGGGGTGGTGCCGTCACTGCATGCCGCCTGCATGGCCTACGCCGGGCCCGGTGAGGGTGTGATTATCCAGCCACCGGTTTACCCGCCGTTCTTCAGCTCGGTGCGGGACAGCGGCCGGGAATTGATCGAGAACCCGCTGTGGCTGGATGAAACCAGCGGCCAGTACCGGATGGACCTGGAACACCTGGAGCAGTGTGCCGCCCGGGCCGATGCCCGGGTTCTGATGCTCTGCTCCCCCCACAACCCGGTGGGCCGGGTCTGGTCGGAGGAAGAGCTGGAAGCGGTGCTGGATATTGCCCGCCGGCACCAGCTGGTGACTCTCTCGGATGAAATCCACTGTGACCTGACTTTTCCCGACAAGCCGGCTCATACCGTGCTGGCCAAACTGGCCGGGCCGGAGGACGCGGTGGTCACCGCCGTGGCCCCCAGTAAAACCTTCAATCTGCCGGGCCTCGGGCTGTCTGCCCTGGTGATTGCCGACCCCGGGCAGCGCCAGGCCATGAAGGCGGTGTTTGATTCCATGCACCTGCCCCAGTGCAACCCGTTCAGCGTGACCGGTTTTGAAGCCGGATACCGCCACGGCGCGCAATGGCTGGAACAGTTGATGGTTTATCTGCAGGCCAACCGGGATTACGTGCATGGCCAGGTGGCGGAGCGGCTACCGGGAATCAAGGTATCCCGGCCCGAAGGCACCTACCTGATGTGGCTGGATTGCCGGGAGCTGGGGCTGGACGATGCCGGGCTGAAAAGGTTCTTCGTGCAGCAAGCCGGGGTGGGCATGAACCCGGGTATTTCCTTTGGTGAGCCGGGCAGTGGCTTCATGCGCCTGAATATCGGTTGCCCCAGAGCCGTTCTGGCGCAGGTACTGGAGCGTATTGAAACCGCCCTGAACCAGCGCTGAGGCCTACTTCTGGTAAACCGGCGGCCGCCGCCCCACCCGTGTGGCCAGCAGCAGGCCGGCCAGGATCAGCAGGGCGCCGAACAGGTGGTAAAGCCCCAGTGACTCGCCCAGGAAGAGGATGGCCAGGATGGAAGCAAATATCGGCGTCAGGTACATGAAAATGGCCGCGTTGGCCGGGCCAATTTCGTGCACTGCGTGGTTCCAGAACGCGTAGGCCAGAATACCCGGGAAGATGGCAAAGAACGCCAGCGGCAGGGCGGTACTTCCGGACAGTTCGAAACCGCCGCTGAACCACAGCAGGTCCCCCAGATAGAACGGCAGGATGACCAGCGTGCCCAGCAGAATCTGGGCGGTCAGAAAGGTCAGCGCCGGCAGGGGCACGACGTGTTTGCGCAGCAGCACCGAGAACACGCCCCAGCTGAACACCGCCGCCACCATGATCAGGTCCCCGGGCTGGGCTTGCAGCTGGGCAATAATCCGAAGATCCCCCCGCTCGATCACGATCAGTATGCCGACAATGGCCAGCCCGATACCCAGGGCCTGAACCGGCCGCGTGCGTTCCCCCAGCAACAGCCAGGCCAGCAGGGCGACAAAGATCGGGATGGTGGAATTGATCAGGGCGATGTTGGTGGCGGTGGTGGTCATCGCCGCGTAATACAGCAGGGAGTTGAAGGCCGCTACGCTGAAGGTGGCCAGCACCAGAAGTGTCACCAGGTGCTGGCGGATCACCTGCCTGTGCCGCCACAGCCCGGGCAGCCCGAATGGCAGGATCAGTGCCAGGGCGATCACCCAGCGCCAGAACGACATGGACAACGGCGGAATGTGTTCCACGGTGGCCCGGGCGACCACGGCATTGCCGGCCCAGAATAGCGGCGTCAGCACCAGGCCGATATAGTCCAGGCCCGGAATTTTCGACAGCATGCCGGCGTTATCTGCAGCCACGGGGAGTCCTCGGGATCAGTGCATCAAACGCCTAGCATACTACTCTCCCGGGACTTCTGCCTCCGTACCAATGTGGTAGGCGGCAAAGCCAGCCATCACCACCTGGTCTACCGCCATACCGATTACCCGGCCGTTGGAATTCGAGCGGATGGGGTATTGTTCGTTGGTGATCGGGTCGGCCACGTAGCCGAGGATTTCACCCTCGGAAATCCGGTCACCCAGATCCACATCGCTGAACAGAATGCCGCCATGCTGGGCGCGAATCCAGGTGGAGTCGTAGTAAACCGGCTGCGGATCGCCCCAGACAAACATCCGGGAAATCATGCCGTGCTTTTCCATCAGGCTGTTGAGGCTGTTTACGCCGGCTTCAATCTGGTGTTCCTGTATGCGCAGCGATTCCCCCGCTTCCAGGGTTACCGCGCGAATGCCCGCGTTGACCGCAGCCGTGCGCAGCATGCCTGGTGAACCGCTGCTGTGCACCACCGCCATGCGATCAAAGCCCCGGGTGAACTCGGCCACTTCCGGGTTGTTCATATCGGCCCGCAGCTGGGGCAGGTTGGTACGCTTGAGGGAACCGGTGTGGATATCCACCAGCATGTCGCAGTGGCCGATCACATCGGTGAACAGGGAATGGGCAATCCGGTCTGCCAGGGTGCCGTCGGGGCGGCCGGGGAAGTACCGGTTGAGGTCTCGCCGGTCTGGCAGGTAACGGCTGCCCTGCTGGAAACCGCTCAGGTTGACGATGGGAACCCCCACCACGCGGCCGCTCAGCTTGGCCGGGTCCAGGTCGTACATGGCCCTGCGCACAATTTCGATACCGTTCAGTTCGTCACCGTGAATCGCGCCGGTCAGGCACAGGGTGGGGCCGGTGTGAGCACCGTTTACCACCAGAACCGGCGTGGTCTGGGACAGCCCGGCAATCTGGATATTAGGGGACCATGCCAGGCGGGTAGAGGTTCCGGGCAAGACTTCCTTGCCCAGCAGGGTGAAGGTTTCCGAGGGTACTGGTTCGGGCCCCGCCAGTTCCGATTCCGATTCTGGCTCCGGTTCCGGCATGGGCGCCACTTTCTTCAAGTCGACGTTGGGGGCAATCTTGCGCGGCTCGGACTGAACCACATCTTCGACATTTTCATCTTCCGCGAGCTGCGCGATCAGTGGAGCCGGCATCGCCGCACCGGTCGGAGAGCTGCCGGCATTAGCACCAGCGCCCATTGGCACCAGCGCCAGCAAAAAACAGGTGAGCAGGGTGCGGTTTGCGGAGTAGTCGCGTTTGGGAAACAGCATAAGTCCTCAAGTACCTTGACCAATCGGCCCAAGCATAGGGCCCGCGGGGTGTCATGAATACCGCTGTGACGAAGCTTTAATGCCACTTTCATGATTCAGGGCCGGATATTGGCCGGCCTGTTGTGTATAACAGTGCTATCTTGCAATGATATGAACCGTTATACGCTCACCAGGGAGATAACTGTATGGACCTTTTGCGAATTCTGATTGCGATTCTGTTACCGCCGTTAGGTGTTTTTTTACAGGTAGGTATCGGCAAGCACTTCTGGATTAACATTGTGCTCACCCTGCTCGGTTATATCCCGGGTATTGTTCACGCCGTCTGGGTGATCGCCAAGAAGTAACCCGGCTGGTCAGGCCGAGTGCACGGTGTGCCAGAGCTCATCCTTCTGGAATGCCCTGTGCTCGGCCTCCAGTTTCAGCAGGTGCGCCAGGGCCGAACGGGCCGCCAGGCCATGAATGGCCGCGGGTACATCGTCATAGGCCTTGGCGGTGAGATCTTTAAGGGAAACCGGTGCCAGGGCTTCCAGCGCCCGGAAAATCTTGTGTTCCCGTGACAACCGGTGGGTGATCAGATAATCAATCACCGCCTCCGGCTTGCCCATCAGAAAGCCGTGGGCGGGGGCAATAAACCGTACCGGCTCTTCCAGCAGTTCGTACAAAGACTCCACATACGCCTTCATATCGCCGTCCGGCGGATTGATCACCACCGTTGAGCCTTGCATGATGTGGTCGCCGGCGAACAGCAACTCCTGCTCCAGCAACAGAAAACACAGATGGTTCGAAGCGTGGCCGGGCGTGTGCAGAACCTTCAGAACCCCGGCCTCGGTAACAACCAAGTCCTCGTGCCCCGGTTCATCATCCGGGCTGAAGGCCTTGTCGTGGCTGGGCGCATCCGGTGCCGGCCAGCCAAACACCCGGCACCCGGTACGTTCCTTCAGCACCCGGGCCGCCGGCGAATGGTCCATATGGGTATGGGTGGTCAGCACCTGATCCACCACCCCGCCGGTCAGCTCCAGAATCCGCTCGATGTGGGCCTCGTTTATCGGCCCCGGATCGATCACCGTAAACCGCTCATGGCCCAGAATGTAGGTGTTGGTACCCGGCCCGGTCATCATGCCCGGATTCGGCGCCGTCAGCCGTACCACCCCGGCCGCCACCTCTACCGGCTCACCCGGAACAATCTCCGCCCGGGTGGACCCTTCGCCTTCCGGGTCCAGCTTCACCGCCTCGTCATAGGCCGGCGCATTGGGCTCCAGCAGCACCGGCTGGCCCTTGCGAAGTGCCGGCCACGGGTCGGTCGGAAATGCCTCCGGCGGATTGGCGTGGGCATAGCGCATCAGCTCGGCGGTGGTGCTGAAATCACACAACACCCGCAACGTGCGAATCGTCGGCAACCCCAACAACCGCTGCCCGCCCCGATGCTCCTCCAGCGCCTGCGCCGGCGAAATCCACACATGGTCAATGGTCTCGGTGCCATCATGACTGGCAACCTGACCCTCCGGCGCCACCGCCACAAAAAACCGCGTATCAAACCGCCGCGGCGGCCCCGGCGGCGTCACCCAGTGGCTCAGATACGCCAGCCGGTCCAGCGGCAACGTCAGCTGATGCTTCTCACACAACTGCGCCAGCGAAACCTCCTCCCGGAACAACGCAAACCGCTCACCATGCACCGCATGACCGGAATCCACCAGCTTCCCGGAGCCATCCTGGGCGAGTAGAACACCCGCCTCCTCAAAACACTCCCGAACCGCCGCCAACATATAATCCGCGCCGCCCTCATCCAGGCTCATGGTCTGACTGATGTCAGCATCTTCAATCCCGATCGAATGCGCCCGCGCCTCCGGCTCCTGTTCGTTAACCGCCCCGCCGGGGAACACAAAATACCCCGGCATGAAAATGGCTTCCCAGCTGCGTTGCAGGAGCAGGGCTTCAATGCCGTTGTCAGTATCTCGGGTCAGAACCAGGGTGGCCGCAGGGCGAATGTTCATAACGTACTCTTGTTTTTGAATATCAAAAGGTGCGCGCACGGGGTTAGAGTGGGGATTGGGGAAGGGCTTTCCAAAAATTTGCGGAGCCATGGATGGCGGAGCAGAAGCGCCACAGGGATGTGCCGTAAGGAGCGGTTTTTGGAAAGCCCTTCCCCAAGCGCCACAAATACCCGGAGTTAGTGCGCATGGTGTTTAGCAAGATACCCGAATAACCCACAGGATGAGAAGGGACAAAGGTAGGAGTATGATGCAGCCCCAACACCAAAGCGCAAACCAAGGAACCCGCCGTGGCCAGAATCAAACTCGAATTCCCGGATAACGCCTTCTGCTTCGAAACAAGGATGCCCGTCAGAATCACCGACATCAACGGCGCCAACCACCTGGGCAACGACGCCCTGATCTCCATGCTCTCCGAAGCCCGTGCACAGTTCCTGGTGGAATACGGCGTTGAAGAAGGCGGCGAGGACGGCTCAGGCATCATCGTCACCGACCTGGCCACCATGTACCAGGGCGAATCCTTCTACCCGGACATGCTGCGCTTTGAAGTGGGCCTGATGGACTTCAACAAATACGGTGGCGACTTCGTATTCCGGGTAACCAAGGCCGACAGCGGCCAGCCCGTTGCCCTGGCCAAATACGGCTTTGTGTTCTTTAACTACAAAACCCGCGAAGTCACCCCCATGCCCGAGAGCTTCCGCGCCCGCTTCGCCTGAGCTGCATCATGCGGGCCGGCGCAGCCGGTTCATACCTTGCCGGTACAGGCTATAGGCCATGGCACCGGCCAGCAGGTTGCCAATCAGGGCACCGGTCATCAGGCCGGTCAGCCCGGATACCTGCCCGCCAATCCAAAGCAGCGGCAGGTAGCAGGCAAACAGCCTCAAGGTGGAAATCAGCAGCGCCCGCATGGGCATGCCCAGAGCGTTGTTGACCGACACCATCAGAATGCACACCCCCAGCCCGCTGTAACTCAGCGGCACCCGCAGCAGGTAGCTCAGCAGAGTGTCCTGTACATCGGCATCCGGGCTGAACAGGGTTGATACCACGCCCGAGGCGCCCAGCCACACCAGCCCGATAAACAGCTGCCAGCCCAGGATAAAGCGCACGGCAATACGCACCAGTTTGCGGATCTTCTCCAGCTCACCGGCCCCGAGCATACGGCCAATCATCGGCGGCATGGACATGGTCAGCGCCAGCACCACCACGATGGAGAAAAACTCCAGCCGGGTACCCAAACCCCAGGCCGCCACGGCGGCGGAGCCGAAACCTGCCACCAGGGCGGTGGCGAGCATGGCGGAGATCGGTGGCATCAGCTGGCTGACCATCGCCGGGGCCATGATGCCACCCAGCTGGCGGACCGCCTGGGTCAGTTGCAGCTGGAGCAGGTCAAAGCGCAGCCAGGCCCGTTTGAGCAAGGTGGGAAACATGATCAGGGCGCCGACGCTGAATGCGGTGATGGTGGCCCAGGCGGCGCCGGGCAGACCCCAGCCAAAGACAAAGATGTACAGCGGGTCCAGCGCAATGTTGAGCAGGCTGGTGATGATCATCATATAGCCGGGCAGGCGGGTATCGCCGTTGGCTCGGCATACGGCGTAGCTGAAGTAAACCATGGCGCCGGTCCAGGCCGACAGCAGCCAGGGTACCCAGTATTCGCGAATGACCGGGCGCAGGGCCTGTTCGGCCCCGAGCAGGTCCAGGATCACGCTTTGCAGCAGCCAGACCGACAGGCAAAGGGTCAGGGCGAGGCCGGCGCCAATGGCGATCACCAGGCCGCCGAGGCGCTGGGCGCGCAGGTCTTCGCCCTGGCCGAGGGTTCGGGAGATGATGGCGGTGGTGGCGATGCCCAGGCCCACGTACATGCCGCTGACCAGTTGTTGCATGGGCACGGTGAAGCCCAGGGCTGCCAGTGGGTCCCGGCCAAGTTGGCCGACGAAGAAGCTGTCGGTGACCTGGAAGGTCATCAGGGAGAGCACGCCGAACAGCATGGGCCAGGTCATGTGGTAGAGCTGGCGGCCCAGGGAGGCGTTTTGCAGGTTTTTGTGCACGTCGAGTTGGGTGCCTTGGTTCTGAGTGTGGCGGGATTCTAACAGGTCTGGCTTTTGGTGCGTGCTAAGTGTGCTGGCAGGTCTTTCTCAAACACGCTGTGAATACGTCCCTGTACGCTCTGCTCCGCCATCCATGGCTCC
>NZ_AXBV01000050.1:0-15517 GCF_000475255.1 Marinobacter sp. ES-1 | reverse complement strand
TGTCAGAGTGGTCTTACCATGGTCAACGTGACCAATGGTGCCCACGTTTACGTGCGGCTTGTTACGCTCAAATTTTGCTTTAGACACGGTTACACCTCTTCCTGTTTCTTAAGTCCTGGGGATCAACCCTTTTTAATGATCGCTTCGGCAATGTTCGAAGGAGCTTCCATATAGCGGGAGAACTCCATCGCATAAGACGCTCGACCCTGTGTTGCAGAACGCAGGTCTGTGGCGTAACCGAACATCTCCGACAACGGAACTTCTGCACGGATAGTCTTACCCGCGGGCACATCTTCCATGCCCTGCACGAGGCCGCGACGACGGTTCAGGTCGCCAACTACGTCACCCATGTAATCTTCAGGGGTAACAACCTCTACCTTCATCATCGGCTCGAGAAGCGCAGGGTTGGCCTCGAGTGCGCCCTTCTTCATCGCCATGGAACCAGCGATTTTGAACGCCATCTCGTTGGAGTCAACGTCGTGGTAGGAACCATCGTACAGAGTCGCCTTGATACCCAGCAGCGGATAGCCGGCCAGACAGCCGTTCTGCATCTGCTCCTCGATACCCTGCTGAACCGCCGGGATGTATTCCTTCGGAACCACACCACCAACGATCTCGTTCACGAAGATGAAGTTTTCTGCATCTTCATCATCCAGCGGCAGCGGCTCGATCTTCACTTTGACGTGACCATACTGACCACGACCACCAGACTGACGAACGAACTTGCCTTCAACGTCAACCGGCTTGCGAATGCACTCACGGTAGGCAACCTGCGGCTTACCGATGTTGGCCTCTACCTTGAATTCGCGACGCATACGGTCAACCAGGATGTCCAGGTGCAGCTCGCCCATACCGGAGATGATGGTCTGACCGGTCTCTTCATCGGTGCGAACGCGGAAGGACGGATCTTCCTGGGCCAGTTTGCCCAGAGCAACACCCATCTTCTCCTGGTCTGCCTTGGACTTCGGCTCAACGGCAACAGAGATTACCGGCTCCGGGAATTCCATGCGCTCGAGAACGATCTTGTGATTCTCGTCACACAGGGTGTCACCGGTAGTGACGTTCTTCAGGCCGATCGCTGCAGCGATATCGCCCGCCAGAACTTCTTTAATCTCTTCCCGGTCGTTGGCGTGCATCTGAACCATACGGCCCACACGCTCTTTCTTGCCCTTCACGGAGTTGAAAACGGCATTACCGGATTCCAGCTTACCGGAGTAAACCCGGAAGAACGTCAGAGTACCTACGAACGGGTCGGTAGCGATCTTGAACGCCAGGGCGGCGAACGGAGCATCGTCATCAACCGGACGGGTCTCTTCAGTACCTTCGTCGTCAACCTCACCACGGATGGCTTTAACTTCATCCGGAGCCGGCAGGAATTCAATAACGGCATCCAGTACCGCCTGAACACCCTTGTTCTTGAAGGCAGAACCACAGGTGGCCAGTACGATTTCGTTGGCGATGGTACGAGCACGCAGACCCTGCTTGATCTCTTCGTAGGTCAGCTCTTCGCCTTCGAGGTACTTCTCCATGAACTCTTCGTTGGCTTCAGCGGCAGCTTCGATCATCTGCTCGCGCGCCTTCTCGGCTTCGGCCTGCATGTGCTCAGGGATGTCGCGAAGCTCATAGGTCATACCCATGTCGTCTTCGTTCCAGTAGATCGACTTCATGCGAAGCAGATCGACAATGCCCTCGAACTCATCTTCAGCACCGATCGGCAGCTGAATGGGGACGGCATTCGCACCCAAACGCTTGCGAATCTGCTCAACCACACGCATAAAGTCAGCGCCGGCACGGTCCATCTTGTTGACGAACACCATGCGCGGAACTTCGTACTTGTTGGCCTGGCGCCATACAGTCTCGGACTGCGGCTCAACACCTGAGGAGCCACAGAACACAACCACGGCACCGTCAAGAACACGCAGGGAACGCTCTACTTCGATAGTGAAGTCAACGTGGCCTGGTGTGTCGATGATGTTGATGCGGTGCTCGGGATACTGCTTGTCCATACCCTGCCAGAAGGTTGTAACAGCGGCAGACGTGATGGTGATACCACGCTCCTGCTCCTGCTCCATCCAGTCTGTTGTGGAAGCGCCGTCATGGGTCTCACCCATTTTGTGACTACGACCGGTATAGTAAAGAATACGCTCGGTGGTAGTAGTCTTGCCCGCATCCACGTGTGCACAGATACCAATGTTTCTGTAACGTTTGATAGGAGTCTTGCGTGCCACGATATAAACCTCGGCTTGTTAGAAACGGAAGTGAGAGAATGCCTTGTTGGCTTCTGCCATGCGATGCACGTCTTCGCGCTTCTTCACTGCGGCGCCCTTGCTGTCGGCCGCATCAAGAATCTCGCCAGCCAGACGCTGAGCCATGCTCTTCTCGCCGCGCTTCCGTGAGTATTCAACGAGCCAGCGCATAGCCAGCGCGTTCTGACGGGAAGGCCGTACTTCTACCGGCACCTGGTACGTAGCACCACCCACACGACGGGACTTAACTTCCACCATCGGTTGGATGTTCTCCAGGGCCTTCTCGAACATTTCGATCGGCTCTTCCTTGGATTTTTCGGCAACGATATCGAGCGCGCCATAAACAATGCGCTCTGCAACAGACTTCTTGCCGCTTTCCATCACGTGGTTGATGAACTTGGCAAGGCGTGCACTGCCGAATTTAGGATCGGGAATGATTTCCCGTTTTGCTGCAACTCTTCTTCTAGGCATCGATAAGCCCTTATATCTAAAAGGTCTTCAGGAACCCCTGAGATAGCAAATGCTACTCAGCCTTACTCTTACCGTTCTTACAAGCAACGATAAAAGATACCCGCTCGGGACATCAGGACTTGGGTCGTTTTGCACCGTACTTGGAGCGGCCCTGCTTACGGTTCTGAACACCCTGGGTGTCCAAAGTACCGCGAACAGTGTGATAGCGCACACCCGGAAGGTCTTTTACTCGACCGCCACGGATCAGCACAACACTGTGCTCCTGAAGGTTGTGACCTTCACCACCAATGTAAGAGGAAACCTCGAAGCCGTTAGTCAGACGAACACGGCACACTTTACGAAGTGCTGAGTTCGGCTTCTTCGGCGTTGTGGTGTACACACGAGTGCACACACCACGGCGCTGAGGACAAGCCTGGAGAGCAGGAACGTCGCTCTTGGCTACCTTGCGCTTACGAGGCTTACGCACCAACTGATTAATCGTTGCCATGTAAGCAAACTCCAAAAACCATACCAATGAAACTTACCCCCTGTGCAGGGGGTAAAATTTAAGGGACGCAAGTGTAAGCCTGCGCCCCGATTCAGTCAAGATGACTGTTCTCTTTTTAACCACCCTCCGGATAGGTATCTACCCGGAGGGTGGTGCGCCTCAATCAGCTTTCGCGATTAAGTTCAGCGCTCAGAGCTTCTTCTACGTCGGCTGCAGTAATGCCCTGTTCTTCCAGGTCACGCTTGCGACGACGCTCGCTGTGATAAGCCAGACCGGTACCAGCCGGAATCAGTCGACCCACTACAACGTTTTCTTTCAGACCACGCAGGTAATCGCGTTTTCCGGTAACCGCACCTTCGGTAAGAACCCGGGTGGTTTCCTGGAACGAGGCAGCAGAGATAAACGATTCTGTTGCCAGCGATGCCTTGGTGATACCCAGCAGCAGACGCTCGAACCTTGCCGGATCTTTATCTGCAGCCACAGCCTTTTCGTTCTCTTCCAGAACCTGGGTGATTTCCACCTGGTCGCCGGACAGCAACGTAGTGTCGCCCGGATTGGTGATTTCCACCTTGCGCAGCATCTGGCGAACGATAACCTCAATGTGTTTATCGTTGATGACAACACCCTGCAGACGGTAAACGTCCTGAATTTCGTTGGTGATGTACTTCGCCAGTTCTACCACACCCAGCAGGCGCAGGATGTCGTGCGGGTTGGACGGGCCATCGGAGATAACCTCACCCTTCTCAACCGTTTCACCCTCGAACACGTTCAGCTGACGGTGCTTCGGAATCAGAACCTCGTAGGCATCATCGTCTTTCGGTGTAATCACCAGACGCTTCTTGCCCTTGGTTTCCTTACCGAAGGAGACCACACCACTGATTTCAGCCAGGATGGCAGACTCTTTCGGGCGACGGGCCTCGAACAGGTCGGCAACCCGCGGCAGACCACCGGTGATATCCCGGGTCTTGGAGCTTTCCTGCGGAATACGGGCTACAACGTCACCCAGTTCCACATTCGCGCCGTTGGCCATGGTCACCAGTGCGTTCGCCGGCAGGAAGAAGATTGCGGCGCCACCACCCGGCAGCTCCACTTCCTCACCTGCGTCGTCAATCAACTGGATAGCCGGACGAATGTCCTTACCAGCAGCCGGACGCTCTTTCGGGTCAATCACTTCCATGGTGGACAGACCGGTCAGCTCGTCAGCCTGGGTGCGGACAGTAATGCCCTCTTCCATATTGACGAACTTGGCGGTGCCCTTCGCTTCCGCGATGATCGGGTGAGTGTGCGGATCCCACTTGGCAACCACGACACCGGCTTCAACCAGGTCGCCGTTCTTCACGGACAGCACAGCACCGTACGGCAACTTGTACCACTCACGCTCACGACCCTGCTCATCGGCAATCGCCAATGCAGAGGAACGGGACACCACAACCAGGGAACCGTCGGTCTTCTCGATGGATTTCAGGTTATGCAGGCGTACGGTGCCACCATGCTTGACCTGGATATTATCCACTGCAGAAGCCCGGCTTGCGGCACCACCGATGTGGAACGTACGCATGGTCAGCTGGGTACCCGGCTCACCGATGGACTGGGCAGCAATAACACCGACTGCCTCGCCCACGTTTACGCGATGGCCACGGGCCAGGTCGCGGCCGTAACACTTGGAACAGATACCGTGACGGGTATCACAGGTGATCGCAGAGCGCACCCAGATTTCGTCAACACCGGCACGCTCAACCATCTCGACGGTTTTCTCGTCCAGCAGTGTACCGGCAGGAACAACGGCGTTGTCCTTGTCAGTCGGGGTGAACACGTCACGGGCGGTAACACGACCCAGAACACGGTCGCCCAGAGGCACAACCACGTCGCCACCTTCGATGTGCGGCGTCATCAGCAGGCCTTCGTCGGTACCACAGTCTTCTTCCGTAACCACCAGGTCCTGCGATACGTCTACCAGGCGACGAGTCAGATAACCGGAGTTCGCGGTCTTCAGAGCGGTATCCGCCAGACCCTTACGAGCACCGTGAGTGGAAATGAAGTACTGGAGTACGTTCAGGCCTTCACGGAAGTTCGCGGTGATCGGCGTTTCGATGATGGAACCATCCGGCTTGGCCATCAGACCACGCATACCGGACAGCTGACGAATCTGGGCGGCGGAACCCCGCGCACCGGAATCGGCCATCATGTAAACGGAGTTGAAAGACTCCTGCATCAGGTCTTCGCCGTCTTCGCCCTTCACCGGCTGGCCATCGGGGCCAATAACCTGCTCTTTGGACAGACGCTCCATCATCGCCTTGGACACTTTGTCGTTAGCGCGGGACCAGATGTCGATAACCTTGTTGTACTTCTCGCCCTGGGTCAGCAGACCGGACGCGTACTGGTTCTCGATGTCTTTTACTTCTTCAGAAGCCGCGTCAACCAGCTCGTACTTCTCCGGAGGAATCTCGAAGTCGTTGAAACCGATAGAGATACCGGAACGGGTTGCGTAGTGGTAACCCATGTACATCAGCTGGTCGGCAAAGATAACGGTGTCTTTCAGACCAGCATCCCGGTAACAGGTGTTGATCAGGTTGGAAATCGCTTTCTTCACCATCGGCTTGTTCACGATCTCGAACGGCAGGCCGTCGGGAACGATATCAAACAGCAGTGCACGACCGACCGTGGCGTCAACCAGGCGGTAGGCTTCGGACCGGCTGCCATCTTCGGCGATGGCCACTTCCTTAACGCGCACTTTCACCTTGGCCTGAAGGTCTACCTTGCCGGCACCGTAGGCGCGGTGTGCTTCCTTGATGTCGGCAAAGACCATGCCTTCGCCCTGGGCTGCATGGCGCTCACGGGTCATGTAGTACAGACCCAATACCACGTCCTGGGACGGTACGATGATCGGCTCGCCGTTGGCCGGCGACAGCACGTTGTTGGTAGACATCATCAGCGCACGGGCTTCGAGCTGGGCTTCCAGGGTCAGCGGTACGTGTACCGCCATCTGGTCACCATCGAAGTCGGCGTTGTAGGCCGCACACACCAGCGGGTGCAGCTGGATAGCCTTACCTTCAATCAGTACCGGCTCGAACGCCTGGATACCCAGACGGTGAAGGGTCGGCGCCCGGTTCAGCATGATCGGGTGCTCGCGGATAACTTCGTCGAGGATATCCCAGACCACGCCTTCTTCGCGCTCAACCATTTTCTTGGCGGCCTTGATGGTGGTCGCCAGGCCACGGTGCTCAAGCTTGGAGAAAATGAACGGCTTGAACAGCTCCAGGGCCATCTTCTTGGGCAGACCGCACTGATGCAGGCGCAGGTACGGACCCACTACGATGACCGAACGGCCAGAGTAGTCCACACGCTTACCCAGCAGGTTCTGACGGAAGCGGCCTTGCTTACCCTTGATCATGTCGGCCAGGGACTTCAGCGGGCGCTTGTTGGTGCCGGTGATGGCACGGCCACGACGACCGTTATCCAGCAGGGCATCTACCGCTTCCTGCAGCATCCGCTTCTCGTTACGTACGATGATGTCAGGAGCATTCAGCTCCAGCAGGCGCTTGAGACGGTTGTTCCGGTTGATTACCCGACGGTACAGATCGTTCAGGTCAGAGGTGGCAAAACGGCCACCATCCAGCGGAACCAGCGGGCGCAGATCCGGCGGCAGAACTGGCAACACGGTCATTACCATGTCGCCCGGCTTGTTGCCGGAGTACAGGAACGCCTCAAGAATCTTCAGACGCTTGCTGAATTTCTTGATCTTGGTTTCGGAATTGGTCTGCGGGATTTCTTCACGCAGCCCGTCAACTTCTGCCTGCAGGTCGATATCTTCCAGCAGTTCCTTGATGGCTTCAGCACCCATACGGGCGTCGAATTCATCACCGAACTCTTCCAGGGCTTCGTAGTACTGCTCGTCGTTCAGCAGCTGGCCCTTCTCCAGGGTGGTCATACCCGGATCGATAACAATAAAGCTCTCGAAGTACAGAACCCGCTCGATATCGCGCAGGGTCATGTCCAGCATCAGGCCGATGCGGGACGGCAGAGACTTCAGGAACCAGATGTGGGCAACCGGGCTGGCCAGCTCGATATGACCCATGCGCTCACGGCGAACGCTGGCCAGTGCAACTTCAACGCCACACTTTTCGCAGATAACACCGCGGTGCTTCAGGCGCTTGTACTTGCCGCACAGGCATTCGTAGTCCTTGATCGGGCCGAAGATCTTGGCACAGAAAAGACCGTCACGCTCCGGCTTGAAGGTACGGTAGTTAATGGTCTCAGGCTTTTTTACTTCGCCAAAAGACCAGGAACGAATCATGTCAGGCGACGCAAGACCAATACGGATCGCGTCGAATTCCTTGCTCTGATTCTGGCTCTTGAGAAGATTCAGCAAATCTTTCATCAGTTAAAGCTCCGGATGGCGTTAATCTCGGGCGGGCACACGGGGTGCCCGCTCACGCTGCCAAAAACAATTCGGCTCACTCGGATTCCAGCTCGATGTCGATACCCAACGAGCGGATTTCCTTGACAAGAACGTTGAAGGATTCGGGCATGCCCGGCTCCATGCGATGGTCGCCATCGACAATGTTCTTGTACATCTTGGTCCGGCCGTTAACGTCGTCAGACTTAACAGTGAGCATTTCCTGCAGGGTGTAGGCGGCACCGTATGCCTCCAGAGCCCAGACTTCCATCTCACCGAAGCGCTGACCACCGAACTGAGCCTTACCACCCAGCGGCTGCTGGGTAACCAGGCTGTAAGAGCCGGTAGAACGAGCGTGCATCTTGTCGTCGATCAAGTGGTTCAGCTTGAGCATGTACATGTAGCCCACAGTCACCGGACGGTCAAATGCGTCGCCGGTACGGCCATCGTACAGCTTGGTCTGACCACTGGTATCCAGGTCTGCCAGGGCCAGCATGTGCTTGACCTCGGCTTCCTTGGCACCGTCGAAGACCGGTGTTGCCATGGGAACACCACCGCGCAGGTTGTTACACAGCTCCAGGATTTCCTGATCGGACAGGCTATCCAGGTCAACCTTGAACACCTCGTCGGAGTGGTTGTAGATCTCGTCCAGCAGCTTGCGCAACTCGAGGATCTTGCGCTGCTCGTCCAGCATGCGGCTGATCTTTTCACCCAGACCCTTGGCGGCTGCGCCCAGGTGGGTTTCCAGAACCTGACCAACGTTCATCCGCGACGGAACACCCAGCGGGTTCAGTACGATGTCCACGGTGGTGCCGTGCTCGTCGTAAGGCATATCCTCGATCGGCATAACCGCAGAGATAACACCCTTGTTACCGTGACGACCCGCCATCTTGTCACCCGGCTGGATGCGACGCTTGATAGCCAGGTACACCTTGACGATCTTCAGAACGCCCGGAGCCAGGTCATCGCCTTGCTGCAGCTTGCCCTTCTTGTCGTCGAAGCGTGCTTCGTGCTCTTTCTTGCGCTCTTCCAGACCTTGCTCGGATTTCTCCAGCAGCTCGTTCAGGGCTTCGTCCTTCATGCGCAGCTTGAACCAGTCCGGACGCGGCAGTTCGGCCAGGTAGGCTTCATCCAGCTTCGCGCCTTTCTTCAGGCCCGGGCCGCTGATCACTTCCTGGTCTTTCAGGGCAACCATCAGACGCTCGTAAGTGGCACCTTCAACGATACGGTACTCGTCCTTCAGGTCCTTACGGTACTTGTCGAGCTGCTCTTTCTCGATGGACTGCGCACGGGCATCTTTCTCGATACCGTCACGGGTAAATACCTGCACATCGATAACGGTGCCGCGGGTACCGGTCGGAACGCGCTGGGAAGTGTCTTTTACGTCAGACGCCTTCTCACCGAAGATGGCACGCAGCAGCTTCTCTTCCGGTGTCAGCTGGGTTTCGCCTTTCGGAGTCACCTTGCCTACCAGAATATCGCCGGGGCCTACTTCTGCACCAATATAAACGATGCCGGACTCGTCCAGCTTGGACAGCGCGCTTTCACCCACGTTCGGAATATCCGCAGTGATTTCTTCGCTACCCAGCTTGGTGTCACGGGCCACACAGGTCAGTTCCTGGATGTGGATCGTGGTCAGACGGTCTTCCTGAACCACCTTTTCGGAGATCAGGATGGAGTCCTCGAAGTTGTAACCGTTCCAGGGCATGAACGCGATGCGCATGTTCTGGCCCAGCGCCAGCTCACCCAAATCCACAGACGGACCATCCGCCAGAACGTCACCACGGGCAATCACATCACCCTGACGCACGATGGAACGCTGGTTGATACAGGTGTTCTGGTTAGAGCGGGTGTACTTGGTGAGGTTGTAGATATCCACACCTGCATCACCGGCTTCGGTTTCTTCGTTGTTTACACGAACCACGATACGGGCTGCGTCAACGCTTTCGATCACACCACCACGACGGGCTGTTACACAGACACCGGAATCCTGGGCTACGGTACGCTCTACACCGGTTCCTACCAGCGGAACCTGTGATTTCAGCGTCGGAACCGCCTGACGCTGCATGTTCGCGCCCATCAGGGCCCGGTTAGCATCGTCGTGCTCCAGGAACGGAATCAGGGACGCCGCTACCGACACGACCTGGCGCGGGGAAACGTCCATGAAGTTAACCGCTTCCGGCGGAGCCACGGTAAATTCGTTCTGGTGACGAACAGTTACCAGCTCGTCAGTCAGGCGCTTGCCTTCGTCAGTCGCGGCGCTGGCCTGGGCGATAACGTAGTTGCTCTCTTCGATTGCGGAGAGGTAAACCACTTCATCCGTTACCACACCCTCTACTACCTTCCGGTACGGGCTTTCAAGGAAGCCGTAGGAGTTGGAGCGGGCGTAGGTAGCCAGCGAGTTGATCAGACCGATGTTCGGACCTTCCGGAGTCTCGATCGGGCACACACGGCCGTAATGGGTCGGGTGTACATCCCGCACCTCAAAGCCTGCACGCTCACGGGTCAGACCACCCGGGCCCAAGGCAGAGATACGACGCTTGTGCGTGACTTCGGACAACGGGTTGTTCTGGTCCATAAACTGGGACAACTGGCTGGAACCGAAGAATTCCTTAACCGCTGCAGCAACCGGCTTGGCGTTGATCAGGTCCTGCGGCATCAGGCCTTCGCTTTCAGCAAGGCTCAGACGCTCGCGAACCGCACGCTCTACCCGCACCAGGCCTACACGGAACTGGTTCTCGGCCATCTCGCCAACGCAACGTACGCGACGGTTACCCAGGTTATCGATGTCATCCACCTGGCCCTGGCCGTTACGGATGGCGATCAGGGTCTTGAGGACATCAATGATGTCTTCGTGGGTCAGGATGCCTTCGCCTGTGCTCTCTTCACGGCCCAGACGACGGTTCAGCTTCATCCGGCCAACCGCAGACAGGTCATACCGCTCTTCAGAGAAGAACAGGTTGTTGAACAGGGTTTCCGCAGAGTCCTTGGTGGGCGGCTCGCCCGGGCGCATCATGCGGTAGATTTCAACCAACGCTTCCAGCGGGGTGCGGGTCGGGTCGATACGCAGGGTATCGGACATGAACGGACCGCAATCCAGGTCGTTGGTGTACAGGGTTTCAATGTCTTTAACACCGGCATCGAGGATCTTGGTAACCACTTCCTCGGTCAGTTCGGTGTTGCACTCCACCAGCACTTCGCCGGTAGACTGATCGATCATGTCCTTGGCCAGAACACGACCGTAGAGATATTCGGTTGGTACTTCCAGCTCGGTAATGCCGGCTTTTTCCAGCTGCTTGATATGGCGAGCCGTGATACGACGACCTTCTTCGGCAATTACGTTACCGTCCTGGTCTTTGATATCAAACGTCGCAATATCACCACGCAGGCGGCTTGGCACCAGCTCGAGCTTGCACACTTCCTCGCCCAGCGAGAACTTACTGGTTTCGAAGAACATCTCCAGCATCTGCTCGGAGGTGTAATTCAGCGCGCGCAGGAGAATAGACGCAGGCAGCTTACGACGACGGTCGATACGAACGAACACGGAGTCCTTCGGATCGAATTCGAAGTCGAGCCATGAGCCACGGTAAGGAATCACCCGGGCTGAATACAGCAGCTTGCCGGATGAGTGGGTCTTTCCCTTGTCGTGATCAAAGAACACACCAGGTGAACGGTGGAGCTGGGAAACAATTACACGCTCGGTACCGTTTACAACGAAGGTACCGTTCTCGGTCATCAGGGGCATCTCGCCCATGTAGACCTCTTGTTCCTTGATGTCCTTGATCGCCTTGTTGGACGATTCCTTGTCATAAATGATCAAGCGGACTTTCACCCGCAGCGGCGCGGCGTAAGTTACGCCCCTGAGCTGACATTCCTTGACGTCGAACACCGGCTCGCCGATTCGATAGCTCACATACTCGAGCGCGGCGTTGCCAGAGTAACTGACAATCGGGAATACGGATTTGAATGCTGCGTGAAGACCGGTTTCCCGGCGGTCTTCAGGAGCGGCTTCCATTTGCAGGAAGTCCCGGAACGAATCCAGCTGAATAGACAGCAAATAGGGGACGTCCATCACGGAAGGCAATTTACTAAAGTCTTTGCGAATCCGCTTTTTCTCAGTGTAGGAGTAAGTCATCTGCATTCCCCAGCTTTAGACCTGATACCTGGTATCAAGAAGCAATCAAATGTTCTGCTTCGGGGCCGAATTGCTCGGCTTATCGCGCCGTCTTGAACAAGACTCTGGCTGTAGGTTATAGATCTGACATCAACCTGCAATTGCACACCAGACTCTATAGCATATACAACAGAAAAAGGCCGGTGGCACGAAGCCACCAGCCCGTCCATGCTTAATGCACGGTGTCGATCAACAGCCGACTCTTACTTAAGCTCAACAGAAGCGCCTGCTTCCTCAAGCTTCTTCTTGGCCTCTTCAGCCTCGTCCTTGCTAGCGCCTTCCTTAACAGTAGAAGGAGCGCCGTCAACCATTTCCTTGGCTTCTTTCAGGCCCAGACCAGTCAGTTCACGAACGGCCTTGATAACGTTTACTTTCTTCTCGCCAGGACCGGTCAGAACTACGTCGAACTCGGTCTGCTCTTCAGCGGCTTCGCCACCAGCAGCGGCAGCCGGAGCGGCAGCAACAGCGGCAGCAGCAGAAACGTTAAACTTCTCTTCCATAGCTTCAACGAGCTCAACAACTTCCATTACGCTCATTTCAGCAATTGCGTTCAAAATATCGTCTTTAGACAGAGCCATGACTTTCTCCGAAAATGTAAAAAATGGTGTTCAACAGAATCAAGCAGCTTCTTGCTTCTGGTCGCGGACTGCAGCTACTACACGTGTGATTCTGCCCGGAATATCGTTCAGAGTACGTGCAAGCTTGGTAACTGGTGCCTGTGTAACAATGGCCAGCTTGGTCAACGCTTCGTGCAGCGTCGGCAGCGTAGCCAGGCGATCGATCTGTTCTGCGCCCATCAGCTCACCGCCAACAGCCAGACCCTTGATTTCGAACGCCTCTTTCTCTTTGGCAAAATCCTTCAGCAGGCGCGCAGCGGCACCCGGATCTTCCATAGAGAAAGCCAGAATGGTAGGACCAACCAGCGCAGGATCGATGCACTCGAACTCGGTACCTTTAATAGCAATCTTCGCCAGGTTGTTACGAACAACCTTCAGGCGAACATTCTCGGCACGAGCCTTGGCACGAAGCGCAGTCATGTCACCAGAGGTGACACCACGGTAGTCAGCCAAAACCACAGACAGAGCAGCTCCAGCAGTCTCGTTGACTTCAGCGACGATCGCCTTCTTGTCTTCGAGTCTAATTGCCACTGGATTTCTCCTCGATTTCGCCAGCTTTATGCCGGCAAACCCATCATTGTCCTCAAAGAGGACGCCTAACGGTGTTTGGGTTCAGAGAGAACGTCTTCACACCGTCTGCGCAGGCGTTGCTTTAACCCTTGCGGCCCTTGTTAACAAGGGCCTCGGGGGCCTGCGGTCTTTGACAGCCTTGGCTTCCGCCCAGACTACAAAGTAACTACCGATCAGAGGCTCAGAGTGCCCTGATCAATAGTCAGGCCAGGACCCATCGTAGAAGAGATGGTGATCTTTTTCAGATACACACCCTTGGACGACGCAGGCTTGGCCTTTTTCAGGTCTGCAACCAGAGCTTCAAGGTTTTCCTTGATGTTCTGGGCAGAGAATTCAACGTTACCCAGCGGAGCGTGGATAATGCCGTTTTTGTCAGTACGGTAGCGAACCTGACCGGCCTTGGCGTTCTTCACTGCAGTCTCAACGTCTGCAGTTACAGTGCCTACCTTCGGGTTCGGCATCAGGCCGCGGGGACCGAGGATCTGGCCCAGCTGACCAACAACACGCATGGCATCGGGAGTCGCGATAACCACGTCAAAATCCATGTTGCCTTTCTTCACTTCGTCAGCCAGGTCGTCCATGCCAACAATGTCTGCACCAGCGGCAGTGGCTTTCTCGGCATTGGCACCCTGGGTGAACACTGCAACACGTACGGTTTTACCGGTACCGTGAGGCAGAACGGTGCTGCTACGTACAACCTGGTCGGATTTACGTGCATCAACACCCAGGTTTACGGCTACGTCTACAGACTCTTTGAACTTGACGTTCTGACCCAGTTCAGACAGCAGCGCAACCGCTTCGTCTACAGTGTAGGCGCGGGTGGAGTCTACTTTTTCACGAATCAGCTTCTGACGCTTGCTCAGCTTAGCCATCTTACAGACCCTCCACGTTCAGGCCCATGCTGCGGGCAGTACCAGCGATGGTGCGAACGGCTGCGTCCATATCGGCAGCAGTCATGTCCGGCTCTTTGGTCTTGGCGATTTCTTCCAGCTGAGCGCGGGTAACAGTGCCCACTTTCTCAGTGTTCGGACGGCCAGAACCGCTCTTGATACCAGCTGCTTTCTTCAGCAGAACCGGTGCAGGCGGAGTCTTGGTGACGAACGTGAAGCTGCGGTCGCTGTATACAGTAATAACAGTCGGAATCGGCAGACCAGGCTCCATGCCCTGAGTCTTGGCGTTGAACGCCTTACAGAATTCCATGATGTTAACACCACGCTGACCCAGTGCAGGACCAACTGGGGGACTCGGGTTGGCCTGGCCGGCAGCAACCTGAAGCTTGATATAGGCTTCAATCTTCTTTGCCATGATAGCTCTCCTGTGGGTTCGAACGCCTTTCGGCTCCCCGTTAATAACAACTGCAAATAGCAGACACAAAAAGCCCGCGTCGCTTCAGCGCGCGAGCTTTCAGGCTTGAAGGATGCCTCAGTCTTTCTCGACCTGACCAAACTCCAGCTCTACCGGAGTAGATCGACCGAAGATCAGAACGGCAACCTTGACTCGACTCTTCTCGTAGTCGACTTCTTCAACTACGCCGTTGAAGTCTGCAAACGGACCTTCAACAACGCGAACAACTTCGCCCGGCTCGAACAGGGTCTTGGGCTTCGGCTTGTCTGCACCACTTTCTACACGACGCAGGATTGCTTCTGCTTCGCGCTCGGTGATCGGAGCCGGCTTGTCTTTGGTACCACCAATGAAACCAAGAACCCGCGGAGTATTCTTGACAAGATGCCACGAAGCATCGTCCATTTCCATCTGGACCAGTACGTACCCGGGATAGAACTTGCGCTCACTCTTGCGCTTTTTCCCGTCACGCATTTCAACGACTTCCTCGGTCGGAACCAGGATCTCGCCGAATTTGTCTTCCATTCCTTCGAGCGCAACACGCTCTTTCAGAGTGCGCATTACGTGCTTTTCGAAGCCAGAATACGCATGAACGACGTACCAGCGCTTAGCCATTGCCCACTCCTGTTAACCGATAAAGCCGGCGACCAGCCAACTGATCAGTGAATCCATACCCCACAAGATCAGCGCTACAACCAGAACAAACACCACAACGATAATTGTGGTCTGAACCAGTTCAGGCCTGGTGGGCCATACCACTTTCCGGATCTCGACACGCGCTTCTTTCAACAGGGTCGCAAAACGGCGACCACGGTCTGTTTGCAACGCCACAACGGCAGCAACCAGACCAAGCGCAACCAGAGCCAGAACCCGATACAACACAGACTCTGCACTGAAATACTGATTACCGACGACACCGACGGCAATCAGAACGAAAACAACCAGCCATTTCACGGTATCGAAACGGCTGGTCGATTGAACGGCTTTTGACTCCATAGGAATCAGCTTATGTATCCGGATGTTAAAAAATGGCAGGCCAGGAGGGAATCGAACCCCCAACCTGCGGTTTTGGAGACCGCTGCTCTGCCAATTGAGCTACTGGCCTGCACCGAAACAACTCAGTGCAACAACAAAGAGTAACCCGAAGGTTACTCGATGATCTTGGATACCACGCCGGCACCAACGGTACGGCCGCCTTCACGAATCGCGAAGCGC
>NZ_AXBV01000049.1:0-37056 GCF_000475255.1 Marinobacter sp. ES-1 | reverse complement strand
GGGTTTGCCGGCTTCGCCGGGCAAACAAAAAAGGCGGCGGACTTTTCAGCCCGCCGCCCAAACCTGAGTCAACGCTTGCTACTTCGAAATCAGCCGTGCAGCTTCACTGCCAGTTCTGCAACATGCTTGCCCTGGAAGCGGGCAATGGCCAGTTCCTTCTCGCTGGGCTGACGGGAACCGTCACCGCCGGCGATGGTCGAGGCGCCGTAAGGCGTGCCGCCATTCACTTCAGAGATATCAAAGAACTCCGAAATTCCATAACCCAGAGGTACCAGCACCATGCCGTGATGGGCCAGGGTGGTCCAGAATGAGGTAATGGTCTGCTCCTGACCGCCGCCTGTTCCGGTTGAAGTGAACACGCTACCCACTTTCCCGTGCAGCTTGCCCTCAGCCCACAGGCCACCGGTCTGGTCGAGGAAAGTGCGCATCTGGCCCGCCATGTTGCCGAAGCGCGTCGGCGTGCCGAAGATGATGGCATCGTAATCTGCCAGTTCACCCGGGCTGGCTACCGGAGCATCTTGCTCGGCCTTGCCACCTGCGCTCAGAAACGCCTGGTCGTCCATGGTTTCCGGCACTCGCTTGACCACTACATCGGCACCCTCAACGCCCTTGGCGCCTTCGGCAATGGTGTTTGCCATGGTTTCGATATGGCCGTACATGGAATAGTAAAGAACAAGAACTTTTGCCATCGGAACAATCCCCTTGATTTTGAAAACTTGGTACTAGCGTAACGGCAAGAAGCAAAAGACGAAAACGGAAGATTTCCGGCAGCTCGTTCAGATTTTCTGAACATGGTCACAGGATGGTCATGGCAAACACTTGCGTACACATGTACGCTGAACTGCATTATACTTTCAGCGAACACAGGCCAGCGCGGATGACAGCAAGCATGAACCACCCCGAAGCAACATCGGAGTCCGCCCATTTCAGAATAGAAGAATGGATCAACAGCGCAACCCACGGCCTTGGCGCCATTCTGAGTGTTATCGGAACCATTGCCCTGATTGCCGGCGCGAGCCAGATGGGAGACACCTGGAAGATTGTCAGCTTCAGCGTATTCGGTGCATCACTGATCCTGCTGTACATGGCCTCTGCGCTGTACCACGGTGCTCGCCGCCCGGAGCTGAAATCCCTTTTCAAGACACTGGACCACTGTGCCATTTTCCTGCTGATCGCCGGCACCTATACGCCGTTCCTGCTGGTGAACATGCGCGGCACAACCGGATGGACGCTGTTTGCGGTGATCTGGTCGCTGGCCCTGACCGGTGTGGTACTGAAAGTCATCTTCAAGAACCGCTTCAAACTGGCGCGAGTAGGCATATATGTCGCCATGGGCTGGCTGATTACCTTTGCCTCGTCTGACCTGGTCGCCAGCCTCAGCGAGGCCGCGCTGCACCTGACCATTGCCGGCGGCATTGTGTATACAGCCGGCGTGGCGTTCTACCTGGCGGATCGCATTCCCTACATGCATGCGGTCTGGCACCTGTTCGTGATCGGCGGCAGCGCCTGCCATTTCAGCGCCATCTATTTTGGTGTGCTGCCCTACACGGTATAAACTCCGGTTCTGGCCCCGGTAACCTGCGGCGCCTTCCAACCAGAACCCATACCGAGGTCTGTTCAACGTGGCTGGCAAGCCCCTGCACGCATTCTGGCTATTCTTTCCTGCTGCCGCCTTGTGGGCCGCGCTGGTCGTCCCCCTGTCTATGTTCGCCGTATTGTCCGGCACCGGCTGGCCGCCCGGGCTGATTGGCGCCGGCCATGGCCACGAGCTGGTTTTCGGCTTTGCCCTGGCGCTAATTGCCGGCTACACCCTCGGCCCCCAGCCCTGGCGAATCCTCGCCCCCCTGTTCGGGCTCTGGCTCGCGGCCCGGCTCAGCTGGCTGCTGGCACCGGACTGGCTGGCCAGCCAGCTGCTCAGCCCGGCCTTTGCCCTTTTACTGGCCCGCTACGTGGTTCCCCGTTTCCAGGCCGCCAAGAAGTGGCGTAACAAGGTTGCCGGCCCCTTGATTCTGGCGCTTTGTCTTATGGCCCTGGTTTACTTCCTGGTGCGCGCAGGCCTTCCCTTTCCACCCGCCAGCACGCTTCTGCACACCGCCATCATCGGTTTGCTGTTGCTGATGACGTTTATGGGCGGGCGCATCATCGCGCCGGCGGTGGCCGGCACCCTGGAGAAGAAAGGCACACCGCTGGAAGCCCGGGTTCAGCCATTAATTGAAGGCTGGTTACTGGCGATTCTGCCCCTCGCCATGGTGTGCATTCTGTTTACCGCTACTGAAAAACTGGCTGGCCTGCTGTTGCTGGGCGCGAGCCTGCTGATTATCGTTCGGGTGGCCCGCTGGAAACTCTGGCACTGTACCGACCGCCCGGACCTGCTGGTACTGGCCCTGGGTTACCTCTGGCTGGCGGTCGGGGCGGCGGTTACCGGCGTGCACCTGGTTACCGGCCACGCCCTGCTGCCTGCCCTGCACCTGATTGCGGTTGGGGCACTCGGCACCCTGTCCTGCAGCGTGATGTTGCGCCTGGCCTGGCAGCGGGCCCGGCGGCGCTTCCCGCCAGCATGGCAGGTTCTGGCTATTGCCGTACTGATCGCCCTCGCCGGCGTGTGCCGATACCTGGCGGGCCCGTTACCCTTCAGCCAGCCCGGCTTGCTCTGGCTTGCAGCAGGTGCCTGGGCTCTGACATTTTCCGGCGTAGCGGTACAACTATCGCTGCTTTATCAGCGTTCTGTCAGTCGCCAGCCGGCTCGCAACCCAGTTCCCTGAGCACCTGCTGAGCCGGGGCCCCGGTTTCTGCGCTTGCCTCAAGCGCCAGGTCCCTGGCACTTTTGCCCTCTTTGTTGACCATTTCTGTATCGGCTCCAGCCTCCAGCAGCGACTTCACCAGTGCCGGGTTGCGGTTCCGGACCGCCATCATCAGCGCGGTCTGATGCTTTTCCTGCTCCTGGATATCCGGGTTTGCGCCGCGCTCCAGCAATAACTGCACTGCCTCCGGGCGGTTGGCAATGACCGCCCCCATCAAGGCGGTGTATCCGGTTTTTTCCCTGTGGTCGATGTCCGCCCCCTGGTCCAGCAGGTAGGCGAGAATATCCACATGCCCCCGGGAAGCGGCCCGCATCATGGCGGTCCAGTTGCAGTCATCGCCGGCGTCGACTATCGCGCCTTTATCCACCAGTTCGCGCACCCGCCTGGCTTGCCCTTCCTCCGCCGCCACAATCAGGGGCGTTCTGCCACGGGCATCCCGGGCTTCCAAGTTTTCCCCTTCTTTAACGAGCTGCCAAACCACAACCAGCAACAGCACGGCAACCAGACCACCCAACAGACCAGACCAACGCTCAAGAAATGTCATACATCCTCCGGTGTCCACTTACCTCAGAATACAAGAAAACGGCCTGAACGGGATTGATCAAACCAGGCACACCGGCACCTGACCGACATTTTTCGTATACTCCGGAAAATCCCTTTCAGGAGTCGACCCCGTGAGCAAATGGCTGGTAAAGACCGAGCCCTCCGAATGCAGCATTGATGACTTTGCCCACGCCCCGGACACAGCGATTCCCTGGGACGGCGTACGCAACTACCAGGCCCGCAACTTTCTGCGGGAAATGGCAGAGGGAGATGAGGTGTTCATCTACCACTCCAGCTGCAAGCACATCGGCATTGCCGGTATTGTCAGGGTTACCCGCAGCGCCTATCCGGACCCGAAGCAGTTTGACACCAGCTCGCCCTACCATGACCCGAAAAGTACTCCGGACAATCCCCGCTGGCAGGCGGTCGACATGCAGTTTGTTCGCAAGCTGCCAAAACTGATCAGCCTGGATCGCCTGAAGAACCTGAGAGGGCTTGAGCAGTTGCCGCTGGTGCGCAAGGGTAACCGGCTCTCTGTGATGCCGGTGAGCGAGGTCGAATGGCAGCTGATTATTCAGCTGGCGGATTAAACCGCCGTCACAGAGCTACCACCCGCTGCTCCGGATGATTAGAATTGCCGCGCCAACCTAATCCGGAGCCTGAACGATGTCTGTGGACATAACTCCCACAAGTAGTTTAAATCAACTGAAACGCATTGAATCGAGCAAGGTGTTTCAGGGCGTTGTGATTGCCATCATCATTCTCTCGGCCCTGACCATCGGCGCAAAAACCTACGAACTTCCGCCGCTGGTTGAACAGACCCTGACTGTTCTTGATAACGCCATCACGCTGTTCTTCCTGGTGGAAATCCTGTTTCGCTTCGCCGCCTGCCCGGTCAAGCGCCGGTTCCTGATGGACGGCTGGAACCTGTTCGACACCCTGGTCGTGATCGGCAGCCTGATCCCGCTGGACAACTCCGAAGCCGTGCTGCTGGGCCGTTTGCTGCGGGTATTCCGGGTGCTGCGACTGGTGTCCGTCGTACCGGAACTGCGCTTTCTGATCAATTCCCTGCTCAAAGCCATTCCGCGCATGGGCTACATCGCCCTGCTGATGTTCATCATCTTTTACATCTACGCCGCCATGGGCTCGATGTTCTTTGCCAGCGTAGACGAAGTACTCTGGGGTGATGTGGCCATTTCCATGCTCACCCTGTTCCGGGTTGCCACCTTCGAGGACTGGACCGACGTGATGTACGCCACCATGGAAGCCTACCCCATGAGCTGGATCTACTACCTGACGTTTATCTTCCTGACGGCGTTTGTATTCCTGAACATGATGATCGGGGCAATTCTGGAGGTGATGAGCGAGGAACAGAACGCCAAGCAGGCCCAGAAGGCCCACGACGAACGGGATGAGATTGCCCGTCAGCTCCAGGCTGTCCAGAAACAGCTGCAGGAACTGACGAAGCAGGTCAGCGAGAAGCGCTGATTCAGAACGGCTTGGCCATGGCCAGGTGGAAGATGGCGCTGACCTGGACCAGGGCAAGTACGGCACCGGTGATGCGGGCCGGCTTGCCCAGCGTGGCTTTCAGGGCAAACACACCGGCAACAATATAGCCAAACAGCAGTATGATCTTGGCAATCAGCCAGCCCGGCATGGCCGAGGCATAGCCCGCCACAAACAGCAGGGAAATGGCCGCCACCAGCAAAATGGTGTCATTAATGTGGGGAATGAACCGCAGCGGCGTCTGGCGCCAGCCTGGCCGGCCGACTGCATCCAGCAGCAACCTCAGCGCAAACAGCGTGATTGTCAGGTAGGCTGTGGTCATGTGCAGGTGTTTCAGAATCGTGTAAGACATGGACGTTCCTTCGGTTACAAGAGATTTGCGGCCATTGTACGCAAACTACCCCCAAGCAGGTATGGTTAATACAGGCACGCAGATTTAACATATACCTGAAATGTATGTATTTGGGAGATCTCCATGCAGGCCATACCCACCTCCGCTGACCAGGCACCCGCCAGCGTCAGCCAGTTATTTTCCTATCCATTCCGGATTTTCTTCCTGTCTATGACGGTACTGACCCTTGTGGCCATACCGGTCTGGGTTCTGGAAGTCACCGGCGTTCTGCAGTTACCACTGGCCATGCCTGCCCTGTTCTGGCACCAGCATGAAATGCTGTTCGGGTTTTTGTCGGCGGCCATTGCCGGCTTTCTGCTGACCGCCGTGTGTGTCTGGACGCAAACAGAACGCACCCACGGCCTTCCCCTGGCGCTGCTCTGGGGCGTTTGGCTGGCCGGCCGCCTGCTGCTGGCCCTGGGTGGAAACCTGCCGGACTGGGTGGTTCAGGGCGTTAACCTGGCTTTTCTGCCACTGGTGATGATCGATGCCGGATGGCGAGTATGGCATGCCCGCCAGAAACGCCAGGCTATGATCATGGTGGTGCTGGGCCTGCTGTGGCTGATGCAGGTCGGTTTCGTTACCCGGCTGGATATGTCCTTCAGCTACGGCGCGCTGATTATGGCCCTGGCGCTGATCAGCATCATCGGCGGCCGCATCACGCCGGCCTTCACTGCCGGCTGGCTGCGTCAGCGCGGTGGCAACGCCGAGGCGGTGAAAATGATTCCGGGGCTGGATATGGCCGCCCTGTTTTCGATGATCCTGCTGATGGCATCCCTGGTAACCGGCTGGAAAACCCTGGCGGCCGTAATCGCCGTGGTTGCCGCCGCGCTGATGCTGGTTCGCCTGTATAACTGGAAAGGCTGGCTGGCGCGCTCCGAGCCGCTGCTGTGGATCCTGCACCTGTCTATTCTCTGGGTGCCGGTAGCGCTGTTACTGCTGGCCGGTTCGCTGGTCGCAGGCTGGCCCTCCAACGCCTGGAGCCACGCAGCAGGCGCAGGTGCTGTCGGTTGCCTGATCCTGGGCGTGATTGCCCGGGTCTCCCTGGGCCATACCGGCCGGCCGTTGAAACTTCCGAAGGGGATGGTGCTGGCGTTCGTCGCCATTCAGCTGGCGGCGGTCATCCGGGTGCTCACTGCCTTCAGCATCATCCCGTGGCACCCGGGCATTGGCACCAGCACCCTGTTATGGGTGATTGCCTACGGGCTGTTCCTGGTGCGCTATGCCGGCATTCTGGCACGGCCCAGGGCAGACGGTCGGGAAGGCTGAGCGGCTCAGGCCTGTACCCGGGTACCTTGATGAGCATCAACGCCAGTGGCAGGGTTTCAGGCACAAAAACGGGGGTGTTTGCGGCAATCATCCACTAAAGGTCAATAGCCGTTTCTGATTCAGGCGCTAAAGTATCAGCACATCATTTTGCAACAGAGATACTGGCAACATGTACCCTGATCACTTTGACAAAGAAGACCTGATCCGCTGCGGCCATGGCGAATTATTCCCTGGCGCCATGCGCCTGCCCATCGATGAAATGCTGATGGTCGACCGCATTACCCACGTGGGCGCAGATGACGGCCTTTACGGTAAGGGCAGTCTGGTGGCAGAACTGGACATCAACCCGGACCTCTGGTTCTTCAAGGTTCACTTCGAAGGCGATCCGGTAATGCCAGGCTGTCTGGGCCTCGACGCCATGTGGCAGCTGGTCGGTTTCTTCCTGGCCTGGAGCGGTGGCGAAGGCAAGGGCCGGGCACTGGGTGCCGGCGAAGTGAAATTCTTTGGTCAGGTTCTGCCTGACAACAAAAAGGTAACCTATTACCTGGATATCAAGCGGCTCATCCGCCGCAAGCTGACCATGGCCATTGCGGATGCCCGCATGGAAGTGGACGGGCGGGAAATCTATACCGCCAAGGACCTTCGGGTTGGCCTGTTCACCTCTACAGATGACTTTTAGGAGTTAGAACGATGCGTCGCGTAGTTATTACCGGCATGGGGATTGTCTCCAGCCTTGGCAACAACCAGAAAGAAGTCGCCCAGTCCCTTCGTGAATCCCGCTCAGGTATTGCCTTCAGCGAGGAAGCCCGGGACAACGGCCTGCGCAGCCACGTTGCAGGCAAGATCGACCTGAACCTGTCCGAGCTGATCGACCGCAAGATCTGGCGCTTTATGAGCCCGGCGGCAGGCTACTGCTACCTGGCAGCCAAAGAAGCCATCGAGCAGGCCGGCCTGACCGACGAGCAGCTGCGTGCCAACACCACGGGCGCCGTATTCGGCACCGGTGGCGCGTCCACCGTGGAACTGCTGGATGCGATCGACACCCATCGCGACAAAGGCATTCGCCGGGTAGGCCCTTACCGGGTTCCCCGCACCATGGGCAGCGCCATCAACGCGTCCATTACCACGGCGTTCGGCATTACCGGCATCAACTACGGCATTACCTCTGCCTGCGCGACCAGTGCCCACTGTATCGGCCACGCGGCTGACCAGATCGCCCTGGGTCGCCAGGACGTGATGCTGGCCGGCGGTGGCGAAGACATCCACTGGACTCTGAGCCTGATGTTTGACGCCATGGGCGCACTGTCCACCAAGTACAACGACACACCAGAACAGGCCTCGCGCACCTATGACGCAGACCGTGACGGTTTCGTGATCTCCGGTGGTGGCGGCACGCTGGTACTGGAATCCCTGGAACACGCAGAAGCCCGCGGTGCCACCATCCTGGCCGAACTGGTCGGCTTCGGTGCTACCTCTGACGGCGCCGACATGGTTGCACCCAGCGGTGAAGGCGCCATTCGCTGCATGAAACAGGCCATGACCAACATCGACGGCGAAATCAGCTACATCAACACCCACGGCACCAGCACCCCGGCTGGCGACGTAACCGAGCTGAAAGCCCTGAAGGAAACCTTCGGTGACAAGATTCCACCACTGAGTTCCACCAAGCCCCTGTGCGGCCACGCCCTGGGTGCCGCCGGCGTGCATGAGGCAATCTACAGCCTGATCATGCAACGGGAAGGCTTTATTGCCCCGTCTGCCAACATCCAGAACCTGGATGAAGGTGCCGAAGGCTACCCCATCGTTCGTGAACGCATGGACAATCAGAACATGGAACTGGTGATGAGCAACAGCTTCGGCTTCGGCGGCACCAACGCCACCCTGATCTTCAAGAAGGTGTGATCAGGACAGCCTGAGCGAGCGGTATTCAGCCGGCGGAGTGCCCATCCAGCGCTTGAACGCCCGGCTGAATGCACTCAGCTCCGAGAAACCAAGCTGTTCGGCGATTTCTACCAGCGGCTTGGTTTTATCCTTCATGTAAGTCAGCGCCTGCTCCCGGCGCACCTGCTCCAACAAGGCTGCAAACGTCAGTCCCTCTTCGCGCAACTTTTTGTGCAGGGTGTAGCGGCTCATATTCAACTGCCCGGCCACCGTTTCCACACCTACCTTTCCCCGTTCCAACTGAACCCGGATCAGCTTACTCACCCGAATGCTCAGGGAACGCTTTGAATTTTCAGGCCTTACAGGCTCTGATGCCATGCTGGTTCCTCCTGCCATTTGATGCTGGCCCAATCTGCAAACTCCATCAGCGTACACATGTTAGCCGAAAGTGATCAATAAGACCTTTGAGCGAGATCAATGGCACAACCACCCGTTTGTGGAAAACTGCAGCCTTTCCATAATAGCCCACCTGCAGCCATCGACTTCCTGAACAAACCCGGAGACACCATGACTTTCCCGGAACTGCTCGCTCCCGCCGGCACCCCCGAACACCTGGAAACCGCCTTTGCCTACGGTGCCGATGCCGTATACGCCGGCCAGCCAAGGTACTCCCTGAGAGTAAGGAACAACAGTTTCAAAGACGTTGCAGCCCTGGGGGCAGGGATTGCACGGGCCCACGAACTGGGTAAACAGTTCTACCTGGTCTCCAACATCGCCCCCCACAACGACAAGGTGCGCAGTTACCTGCGCGACCTTGCCCCGGTGCTGGAACAGAAGCCAGATGCCCTGATTATGTCGGACCCCGGGCTGATCATGCTGGTACGGGAACACTGGCCGGACCAGCCCATTCACCTGTCGGTGCAGGCCAATGCGGTTAACTGGGCCACCGTGGAGTTCTGGCGCCGCCAGGGCATCAACCGGGTGATCCTGTCCCGGGAACTGGCCCTGAATGAAATCCGCGAGATCCGCGAAAAAGTGCCGGAAATGGAACTGGAAGTGTTCGTGCACGGTGCCCTGTGCATGGCCTACTCCGGCCGCTGCCTGCTGTCAGGCTACATGAACCACCGGGACGCCAACCAGGGCGCCTGCACCAACGCCTGCCGCTGGAACTACAAACCGGTGCAGCACAGCCACGACCAGACCGGCGACCTGATTGCCACCTCTGCCGACAGCGTGGAAACCTTCGAACCCAGCGAAATCCTGCTGGAAGAGCCGAACCGACCGGGCGGCTTCATTCCCGCCTACGAGGACGAACACGGCACCTACATCATGAATTCCAAGGACCTGCGTGCCATCCAGCATGTGGCGGAACTGGTGGACATGGGCGTGCACTCCCTGAAAATCGAAGGCCGCACCAAGAGCACCTACTACGTGGCCCGCACCACCCAGGTGTACCGCAAGGCCATTGACGACGCCCTGGCCGGCAAGCCCTTCGACATGCACATGATGGATGAACTGGAAGCGCTGTCTAACCGCGGCTACACCGAAGGCTTCCTACGCCGGCACGTGCCCCAGGAATACCAGTCCTACGAACAGGGCTCGTCCTATCTGGGCACCCAGCAGGTGGTCGGCACCATCAGCGACGCCGATGATCGCTGGCTCACCATCGACGTGAAGAACAAGTTCGCACCGGGCGACCAGCTGGAACTGATCACCCCGGCCGGCAACCTTCGCTTCAGCGCCAGTTCCATGGAAAACCGCAACGGCGAAGCCATGGAATACGCACCGGGCAGCGGCCACTTTGTGCGCATCCCCAGGCCCGAAGGCTTGCCGGAATCCCTACAGTTCAGCTACCTGACCCGCATCCTGCCTGCCCACAGCTGACCTCCCGCCTTCGGTCGGCCCTTAGTGCCCTGAGGGCCGATTAAGGTATAATCCCTGATCGACCGATTTAATACCTGACTAAATTACTCTGGTATTGTATAATCACTCGCCAGAAACAACGGGAAACCAGGCCAACAGAGCCCTGCCCCGCCACTCAGGCACCAAGCCCCAGATGAGAGAATTACGGAGCGACGATCATGGCGACCACCGATAAAGAGGTGAAAGAGCTGATCAAACGGGAATACGAACACGGATTCGTGACCGAGATTGAATCCGACACCTTCGAGCCCGGCCTCAACGAAGACGTAATCCGCCGCCTGTCCGAGATCAAACAGGAGCCGGAATTCATGCTGGAATGGCGCCTGAAGGCCTACCGTCGCTGGCTGGAGATGGACGAGCCGGAGTGGGCCCACGTAGACTTCCCGAAGGTCGACTACGATGCCATCTCTTACTACTCCGCGCCCAAGAAAAAAGAGGACATGCCCCAGAGCCTGGACGAAGTCGACCCGGAGCTGCTGCGCACCTACGAAAAACTGGGCATCCCCCTGCACGAACGGGCCAAGCTGGCCGGCGTAGCGGTCGATGCCGTGTTCGATTCCGTTTCGGTAGCCACCACCTTCAAAGAGCCGCTGGAAAAAGCCGGCGTGATCTTCTGCCCCATTTCCGAGGCGGTGCAGAAATACCCGGAACTGGTGAAGAAATACCTGGGTAGCGTAGTGCCGGCCGGCGACAACTACTTCGCCGCCCTGAACTCCGCCGTATTCTCCGACGGCTCCTTCGTTTACATCCCGAAGGGCGTTCGCTGCCCCATGGAGCTGTCTACCTACTTCCGGATTAACGCCGCCAACACCGGCCAGTTCGAGCGCACCCTGATCATCGCCGAAGAAGGCAGCTACGTGAGCTACCTGGAAGGCTGCACCGCCCCCATGCGGGACGAAAACCAGCTGCACGCAGCGGTGGTAGAACTGGTCGCCCTGGACGACGCCCAGATCAAATACTCCACCGTACAGAACTGGTATCCGGGCGACGAAAACGGCAAAGGTGGCATCTACAACTTCGTCACCAAGCGCGGCGCCTGCATCGGCAAAAATTCCAAGATCTCCTGGACCCAGGTAGAAACCGGCTCCGCCATCACCTGGAAATACCCGAGCTGCGTACTGCGCGGTGAGAACAGCGTAGGCGAGTTCTACTCCGTCGCCCTCACCCACAACTACCAGCAGGCCGACACCGGCACCAAGATGATCCACCTGGGCAAAAACACCCGGAGCACCATCATCTCCAAAGGCATCTCCGCCGGCCGCAGCTCCAACGCCTACCGCGGCCTGGTGAAGTTTGGTCCGGGTGCAGAAGGCGCGCGTAACTTTACCCAGTGCGACTCGCTGCTGATCGGCGACCGCTGTGGCGCCCACACCTTCCCCTACATCGAAAGTAAGAACAAATCGGCCATCGTTGAACACGAAGCCACCACCTCCAAGGTCAGCGACGAGCAGATGTTCCTGTGCCGTCAGCGTGGTATCGACCCGGAGCAGGCGGTGTCCATGATCGTGAACGGCTTCTGTAAGGAAGTGTTCAAAGAGCTGCCGATGGAGTTTGCGGTGGAAGCCGGCAAGCTGCTGGAAGTCAGTCTTGAGGGTTCCGTGGGCTAATCTTTATGGCCCCGCTGGCCTTGGTGGGGGTCAGCAAGCCGGGTGGTACTTTCCGGCTCGCTGCCGCAGACATCAGGCGGGCACTACGACAATTAAAGCAGTTGAAGTTAGGTAAGACGGCAAATAAACAAGTTTCGCGGAAGCCCTCGGGCAAGCCCTTCCGGGATCGTCAAAATCAGGGATGATTTTGTCGAGCGTACAGGGACGTATTCACAGCGTATCCCGGAAGGGCTTGCCTGAGGGCTGATCCACCCAGCGTCGAGGTTAGCGATATAAACTCCAGGGTGGGGCAAAGAATTCAGACGGTTAAAAAGAGAGAAGCGTACAAATGCTGAGCATCAAAAACCTGCACGCCTCCGTTGAGGGCAAAGAAATCCTCAAAGGCATCAACCTGGAGATCAAAGCCGGGGAAGTTCACGCCATCATGGGCCCGAACGGTTCCGGTAAGAGTACCCTGTCACAGGTTCTGGCAGGCAACGACGCATTTGAAGTCACCAGCGGCGAAGTCACCCTCAACGGCGACAACCTGCTGGACCTGGAAACCGAAGAACGCGCCCGGGAAGGCATCTTCCTGGCATTCCAGTACCCGGTGGAAATCCCCGGCGTAAGCAACCTTCAGTTCCTGCGCACCGCCGTAAACGCCATGCGCAAGCACCGGGGCGAAGAAGAAATGAACGCTGCCGAGTTCATGAAGCTGGCGAAGGAAGTCTCCAAGCAGGTAGACCTGGACCCGGCCTTCCTCAAGCGCGGCGTCAACGAAGGTTTCTCCGGTGGCGAGAAAAAGCGTAACGAAATTATGCAGGCCCTGCTGCTGCAGCCGAAACTGGCCATTCTGGATGAAACCGACTCCGGCCTCGACATCGACGCCCTGCAAGTCGTATCCAACGGCGTCAACGCCCTGCGTGCCGAAGACCGCGCCATCCTGATGGTGACCCACTACCAGCGCCTGCTGAACCACATCGTGCCGGATTACGTGCACGTACTGGCCGGCGGCAGAATCGTCAAATCCGGCGGCCGCGAACTGGCCCTGGAACTGGAAGAGAAAGGTTACGGCTGGTTGGGCATCAAAGACGAAGACACCAGCAACTGATCAGGAGGCCGCGGAATGAAATCTGTACCTATGCTTTCCGGCGCTTTCCTGCAGCCGGCCGGGCAATCCCTGCCGGAACCATTGCTGGCAGTGCGTAACGAGCGGGCCGCAGCACTGGCCGACATGCCCATGCCGACCCGGAAAACCGAAAACTGGAAATACTCCAGCAAGTACCTGAAGCTGACCGAAGACATGGCCGCCACCCTGCCGGCCACTGAAAAGGCCAGCAACCTGGACGTCCCCGGCTACCGGATTGTGCTCAATAACGGCGCAATCAACCGCGCCGACAGCCAGTACCCGGACCAGGGCGGCATCAGCGTTCAGCACTTCAGCGACCTGGATGCGGACGACGCCAGCGCCCTGGCACAGAAGCTTGGCAGCACCCTCGATGCGGAGCAAACGCAGTTTGCCCAGATCAACAGCGCCCGCTTTGAAAACGGCCTGCTGATTCGCCTTGGCGCCAACGCCGTGCTGGACAAGCCGCTGTTCATCATCCATGAAACCGCAGCTACCCGGAACGGCTCTGCCTTCCCGCGCATTTTTGTCGAGGCCGGCACCAACAGCCAGATGACGCTGGTGGAAGCCTATGTTTCCGAAGGCGATTCTGCGGCCCTGGTTGATACCGTTACCGAATTCCAGCTGGCTGATGGCGCCAACATCACCAGCATTCGCCTGACCATGGAAGGCGAAACCGTGCAGCACATTGGCGCTACCGGCGTACTGCAACAGCGCAACTCCCGCTTCGAGAGCCACTGCGTAGGCTTCGGCGGCCCGCTGCGCCGGCACGACCTGCAGGTTCGCCTGGAAGGCGAAGGCGCGGAAACCAAGCTCAATGGAGTGGTGGTTACCCAGGGTAAACAGCACTACGACAACCACACCTCCATTGACCACGTAGCCGCCCACTGCAACAGCGAAGAGACCTACCGCAACATTGCTGCGGACCAGTCCCACGCAGTATTCAATGGCCGGATTCATATCCACCAGGACGCCCAGAAGTCCAACGCGGATATGAACAACAAGAACCTGCTGCTCTCCAACGGTGCCGAGATCGACACCAAGCCGGAGCTGGAAATCTACGCGGATGACGTCAAGTGCGCCCACGGAGCTACCATTGGCCAGCTGGATGAAACTTCCGTGTTCTACCTGGTTTCCCGAGGCATCGGTCGCCGGCAGGCCAACGTATTGCTGACCATGGCGTTCATCAACGAGCTGGTCGAGCAAATTCCGGTAGAAGCCGTACGCGACACCGCCCAGGTGCGGCTGAATGACTTCTTCGATCAAACCTTTCAGGAGGCCTGAGCGGCATGACCGATCTGTCTGTGGCAACCAACACCACCTCGCCGGCGTTTGATGTGGAAAGCATCCGCCGCGACTTCCCGATCCTGGCACAGGAAATCAACGGGAAGCCCCTGGTGTATCTGGACAACGGCGCCTCGGCCCAGAAGCCCGTCGCCGTGCTGGATGCCATGGACCGCTACTATCGGGAAATGCACTCCAACGTGCACCGTGGCGCCCACACCCTGGGCGACCGGGCCACGACCGCCTTTGAAGGTGCCCGGGAAGTGGTTCGCCACTTCCTGAACGCACCCGGCACCAACGAAATCATCTGGACCCGCGGCACCACCGAGGCCATCAACCTGGTGGCCAACGGCCTGGCCCCGCGCCTGAAAGCCGGCGACGAAATCCTGGTCAGCCATATGGAGCACCACGCCAACATCGTGCCCTGGCAGATGGTGGCCGAGCGCACCGGCGCCAGGGTGATCCCTGTGCAGGTAACCCCGGAAGGCGAGCTGGACCTGGACTCTTTCAACAGCCTGCTGAACGATCGCACCCGGGTACTGGCCCTTACCCACGTCTCCAACGTGCTGGGAACGGTAAACCCGATCGCGCCGCTGATCGAGCAGGCGAAGAAACAGGGCGTAATTACCCTGATCGACGGTGCCCAGGCCGTACCCCACTTCAAGCCGGATGTGCAGGCACTTGGCTGCGACTTCTACGTGTTCTCTTCCCACAAACTGTTCGGCCCCACCGGTATTGGTGTGCTGTATGGCCGCGCTGAACTGCTGGAAGAGATGCCTCCGTACCAGGGTGGCGGCGAGATGATCGAGCGGGTGTCATTTGAACGTACCACCTGGAACGTGCTGCCCTACAAATTTGAAGCCGGCACCCCGGCCATCGCCGAAGCGGTTGGCCTGGCGGCAGCCATCAACTACCTGGACAGCCTGGACCGCAAGGCCATGGAAGCCGCCGAAAACGCCCTGCTGGCCCGTGCCAACGCACTGGTAGAAACGGTACCCGGCATGGAAATCATCGGCACCGCGAAACAGAAAGTGCCGGTAATGTCGTTCAAGATCGCCGGCCTGCACCCCAGCGACATCGGCACCCTGCTGGACCAGCAAGGCATTGCCATCCGCACCGGCCATCATTGCGCCATGCCGCTGATGGATTTCTACGGAGTACCCGGTACAGCCCGGGCTTCATTTGCGTTCTACAATACGCTGGAAGAGGTCGAGAAATTATTCACCGGCCTGCAGAAGATCCAGCGCCTGTTTGCCTGAGGAGGTGGAAACATGACAGCCGAAGTCTTCACCCCGAACACCGTGAACGTGACCATGACCCCGACAGCGGTCAAACACGTTCGCAAACAACTGGACAAGAAACCGGAAGCCAGGGGCATTCGCCTGGCCATCAAAAAGAGTGGCTGCTCCGGCTTCAAATACGAAACCCAGTGGGTAGAAACCCCCGAGTCCGACGACCGCATTTTTACCATCGACGGCGTGGATGTGTACGTAAAGCAGGAACACCTGCCCCTGGTGAATGGCATTGAAATCGACTTTGTCACCGAAGGCGTGAACTCCCTGTTCCGCTTCCGCAACCCCAACGCCACGGCGGAATGCGGGTGCGGCGAGAGTTTTACGGTGGCTTGAATAGAGGTCTTACTGAGCATGCAAGAACGGGAAGTCGTACTGACAAAGCGCGAAGTGGAAGCCCGGCTGGTGCCTTCCGGTACGGAGATCATGATTCCGTCGGACACCTTCGTGACCATCACCCAGTCCCTCGGTGGTACGTTTACCGTGGCGGTGAACGGCAACCTGGCCCGGATTGAAGGCCACGACGCCGATGCGCTGGGCAAACAGCCCCTGGAAAGCAGCTTCGAGACCCCGGAAGACGGCACGGTTAACGAAAACCAGGTGTGGGAAGCCCTGCGTAACTGCTACGACCCGGAAATTCCGGTGAACGTGGTGGATCTGGGCCTGATCTACGACTGCCAGATCCAGAACGGCACCGAAGACGGCAACCACGTGTACATCAAGATGACCCTCACCGCGGCTGGCTGCGGCATGGGGCCGGTCATCACCAACGATGTACAAACCAAGGTGGAGCATGTGCCCAACGTGGACAAAGTGACCGTAGACCTCACCTTTGATCCGCCCTGGAACAACGATATGCTCACCGACGAAGCCAAGCTTGAACTGGGAATGCTATGACCGCCAGCAAGGAACAATTTCTCGAGAACCCTCTCGGCACCAAGACCACCCTGGAAGACGTTCTGGACGCCTTCGAATTCCTGGATGACTGGGAAGAACGCTACGCCTACATCGTGGACCTGGGCAAACAGCTGCCGGCGTTTCCGGATGAGGCCCGCATCGAAGAGAACTACGTGCACGGCTGCCAGAGCCAGGTCTGGCTGATTCATCATTACGATGAAGACAGTGGCAAACTGTTCCTGCTGATCGACTCCGACGCCATCATCGTGCGTGGCCTGGCGGCCATCATCCTGGTAGCCCTGAACGGCAAGACACCCCGCGACCTGCTCGCCACCGATATTGACGAGCTGTTCGAGCAACTCGACCTGTTCCGCCACATCTCTCCCACACGCGGCAACGGCCTGCGTGCCATGGTTGGCAAGATCCGTGATATTGCAGCCACAGAAGCAGTCTGAGCCGGCTTAAACACAGGGTTTCCCATGCAAACCTATCTGGTAGGCGGCGCCGTTCGTGACCAACTGTTGGGCCTGAAGGTCAAAGACCGGGACTGGGTGGTGGTTGGCGCCACACCGGAGCAGATGAAGGCGAGGGGCTTCAAGCAGGTAGGTGCCGACTTCCCGGTGTTCCTGCACCCGAAAACCGGCGAGGAATATGCCCTGGCCCGCACCGAGCGCAAACAGGGCCGCGGCTACCACGGTTTTTCCGTGTACAGCGCGCCGGACGTTACCCTGGAGGAAGACCTCAAGCGCAGGGACCTGACCATCAACGCCATGGCACAGGCTGAAGACGGCCAGCTGGTGGACCCGTTCAACGGCCATACCGATCTTCAGCACAAAACCCTGCGCCATGTGTCCGAAGCCTTTGCCGAAGACCCCCTTCGCATTCTCCGCACCGCCCGTTTTGCCGCCCGCCTGCATCCGCTGGGCTTCAGCATCTGTCCTGAAACCATGGCCCTGATGCGCCAGATGATTGCCGATGGCGAACTGGAACACCTGGTGCCGGAACGGGTGTGGCAGGAAATCCAGCGGGCACTGCACGAAAATGCGCCTACCGTATTTTTCGAAGTCCTTCGGGAACTCGGAGCACTGGCGGTACTGATTCCGGAGCTGGAGGATGCAACCGTGTTCCGGGCCGGCGTTAAGGCACTGGAGTGCATTCACCACCAGCAGGGCAACACCGCCCAGCGCTTTGCCGCCCTTCTGGGTGCCGTGCCTGAAGAACTGGCCATTACCCGCGCAAAGGCCATGAAAAGCCCCAATGATTGCCGGGATATGAGCCGGCTGACGTGTCGGTTTATGGCCGAACTGTCCCGGCATCCTGCAGACAGCATCTCTGCAGAAGAGATCCTGGAGCTGCTGGATACCGCAGATCTGTGGCGCCGCAGCGAACGCTTCGATGCCCTGCTCGACACATTGGCCTGCACGCTGCCGCAGGCACAACAAAGAATTCTGGAACACCTGCGCACCGCTGCAGGAGAAGCTACCGGTGTAAATCCGCAGAACCTGCTGAAACAGGGTTTCAAAGGCAAAGAGCTCGGCAAAGCAATCCGGAACGAGCGGCTGGCGCGTATCGCCCGGGTATTGAATCCATCATCCTGAGGACGTCGTTATGGCTGCTCCCGTTGTTCTGATCACCGGTGCTGCCCACCGCCTGGGCGCACACACTGCCGAAACCCTCCATGGCCGGGGCTGGAATGTGGTCATCCATTACCGCAGCCGGCAGGAACAGGCCCGGCAACTGATCGACAAACTGAACCGGGAACGGGCAGACTCCGCCACCTCGGTACAGGCCGACCTGACCAATCCCGAAGACCTCACCCGTCTGGCAAAAACCGCCTGCAACCACTGGCAGCGGCTGGACGGACTGGTGAACAACGCGTCGGTGTTCTACCCCAACCCCACGGAAAACGCCACGGAGGACGACTGGCAGGGGATTATGGGCGCCAACCTGAAAGCCCCCTTCTTCCTGCTCCAGCACTGCCTGCCGGCCCTGAAGAAAAGCTCTGGTGCGGTGGTCAACCTGATCGACATCTACAGCGAGAAACCCCTCAAAGACCACCCGCTGTACTGCGCCAGTAAGGCCGGCCTCGCCGCCCTCACCCGCTCCTGGGCCAAGGACCTGGCGCCGGCTGTCCGGGTAAACGGCGTATCGCCCGGCGCTATACTGTGGCCGGAGGGCGAGGCCGAGATCGACCCGGATTATCAAAAGGCCATTCTGGACAAGACCCCACTCGCCCGCACCGGCAACCCGGCGGATATTGCCGGCGCCATCACCTGGCTGATGTGCGACGCCCCCTTTGTGACCGGCCAGGTCATCAGCGTTGACGGTGGCCGTAGCCTGAACATGTAAACCGCCCCCAGCCACTACACGACCATGGTGGCTTTGGCGCCCCGGCGCTTTACCGCTACAATGCCCGCCATCTGTTCCATACGAGGCGGGCCTGTTCCGAGCCTGCCCACTACAACGGAGATTTCCCATGCGTGATGTCGTGATCGTTGCCGCAAAACGTACCGCAGTCGGCACTTTTGGTGGTGGCTTGTCCAGCCTGCGTGCCGACCAGCTCGGTACTGCCGTAATCAAGGCCCTGATGGAAGAAACCGGCATCGCCGGCGAGCAGGTGGGTGAGGTCATTCTCGGCCAGGTTCTCACCGCCGGTTGCGGACAGAACCCGGCCCGCCAGGCGGCCATCAACGCTGGCCTGCCCAGTTCGGTACCGGCCATCACCATCAACAAGGTGTGTGGCTCCGGCCTGAAGGCCGTTCATATGGCCGTGCAGAGCATCCAGTGTGGCGACGCCGAAGTGGTGATTGCCGGCGGCCAGGAAAGCATGAGCCAGGCCCCGCACGTGCTCCCCAACAGCCGCAACGGCCAGCGCATGGGTAACTGGAGCATGATCGACACCATGGTGAACGACGGCCTGTGGGATGCCTTCAACGATTACCACATGGGTATCACTGCCGAAAACATTGTCGAAAAGTACGGTATCAGCCGTGAAGAGCAGGACGCCTTTGCCGCCGCCTCCCAGCAAAAGGCGGTCGCGGCCCAGAACGCCGGCTACTTTGACGACCAGATCGTTCCGGTCAGCATTCCCCAGCGTAAGGGCGACCCGATTGTGGTCGCTAAAGACGAATGCCCCCGCGATGGCGTTACCAGTGACAGCCTGGCCAAGCTGCGCCCGGCCTTCAAGAAAGACGGCTCGGTAACCGCGGGCAACGCATCATCCCTGAACGATGGCGCTGCTGCTGTTCTGGTGTGCAGTGCCGATAAAGCCCGGGAGCTGGGCCTGACTCCGCTCGCCACCATCAAGGCCCACGCCAATGCAGGTGTAGACCCCACCATCATGGGCACCGGCCCCATTCCCGCCAGCCAGCGTTGCCTGGAGCGGGCCGGCTGGAGCGCCGCAGACCTGGACCTGGTTGAAGCCAACGAAGCCTTCGCAGCCCAGGCGATCTCTGTAAACCGGGATATGGGCTGGGATACCGACAAGGTGAACGTGAATGGCGGCGCCATTGCCATCGGCCACCCGATTGGCGCTTCCGGCTGTCGTATCCTGGTCAGCCTGCTGCACGAAATGGCACGCCGCGACGCCAAGAAAGGCCTGGCCACCCTGTGCATTGGTGGTGGCATGGGTGTAGCCCTGGCCGTGGAACGCTAAGCCACGTGCTGCACGTTGTACTCTATGAGCCGGAGATACCGCCAAATACTGGCAACATCATCCGGCTCTGCGCCAACACCGGCTGCCAGCTGCACCTGATTGAACCTTTGGGCTTCTCCCTGGAGGACAAGCAGATGCGCCGGGCCGGGCTGGATTACAGCGAGTACGCCACGGTAAAGGTCCATCCGGATTACGCCAGCTTCCTGGAAACCGAACAGCCAGCTCGGTTGTTCGGACTCACCACCAAGGGTTCACGGCAGTACCACGAAGTGGCCTTCGAGGATGGTGACTACCTGATGTTCGGCCAGGAAACCCGGGGCCTGCCTGTTGATGTGCGGGAAGCCCTGCCACCGGAGCACCGGCTGCGGGTGCCCATGCAACCACAAAGCCGCAGCCTGAACCTGTCCAACACTGCCGCCCTGGTGGTGTATGAAGCCTGGCGCCAGCTGGGTTTTCCCGGGGCGGTGTAGTGCAGTCAAAAGTTTACAGGCATAAAAAAACCGGCGTTGGCCGGTTTTTTTATGCTTCGAAGAACGACTGCAGCAATCAGTGCGTCTGCTCTTCCTTCGCTTCGCCTGCGGCTTCTTCCTGCTTGCGCTTGAGCGCCTGGGCGTAGATCGCATCGAAGTTCACCGGCGCCAGCATCAGTGCCGGGAAACTGCCACGGTTAACGGTGGCATCGATGGCCTCGCGGGCGTACGGGAACAGGATGTTCGGGCAGTAGGCGCCGAGCATCTGGCCCAGCTGGGCACCTTCAATACCGGCTACCAGGAACACACCCGCCTGCTGGATTTCAACAATATAGGCGACCTTCTCACCCACCTTGGCGGTAACGGTCAGGGACAGAACCACTTCGTACTGGTTGTCGCTGAGCTTGTTGTGGGCGGTGTTCAGGTCCAGGTTCACCTGCGGCTTCCACTGCTCCTGGAATACCAGCGGCGAGTTGGGTGATTCAAAAGACAGGTCCTTCACATAGATACGCTGAAGGGCGAACTGTGGTTGGTTCTGGTTTTCGTTGCCTGCGGCTTGCTGGTTCTCAGCCATGATCAGTCCTTTCGTTTTCGTAGGTCGGGCGCAGCCCGTTGTTATAGTCACGTGTGCCGGAACAGTCTAAACACAGGCCCCGGCAGGTAATGTGAAACAGTGCTTCAGATCGGCAATCAGATCAAGCCCTGTTACTTTTTCACCAGCGGCAGGTTGCTGGCTTTCCAGTCGGCGATACCACCGTTCAGGCGCACCACGTTGGTAAAGCCTTCTTCCTTCAGGTATTTGACCGCCATTGCAGAGTGCTGGCCCATCTTGTCGACCACGATGATCTGCTTGTCTTTGTGCTTGCTCAGCTCGTTGGCACGGCCCTTGATGCCACTGAGGGGAATGTTCAGGGAACCGGTAATACGACCTTCGCCGAAGTCTTTGCGGTCACGGATGTCCACCACTACGGCTTCGTCTTTGTTGATCAGAGACACCGCACCCTGGGCGGAAATCTTGGCACCACCACGGCGGGACTCCAGCACCAGAAGCGCCAGCAGCAGCGCCACAAAAACAGAAACCAGAATGTAGTGGTTAACAACGAATTCGAACAAGCGATCCATGAAACTACCCTGAAAATTTGATTTGGCGGGATTATACACACCCCTGACGGCTCAAAGAAGGCAAGTGGCACGCGCCAGGGGCCTCCTTTATAGCAACAGTGCATCAGGGCCATGCTAAGCCTTGGCGCTGCGCGCGTGGCCTGCACAAATGAAAACGGTTACAATCTGCCCCACTTTAACCACGATTCCCTTGCAATCTGTTTTCGCAACCAACCGGACGACATGATGACCGACACGCGCAAGCCCACTGCACTGATTATTCTCGACGGCTGGGGCCACCGTGACCCGGCTGCAGACAACGCCATCTCCAACGCCCGCACACCATTCTGGGACAAGCTCTGGCAGAATCAGCCGAAGACCCTCATCAACACTTCAGGCATGTTTGTAGGCCTGCCGCAGGGCCAGATGGGTAACTCGGAAGTCGGCCACATGAACCTCGGCGCCGGCCGGGTGGTGTACCAGAGCCTGACCCGTATCGACAAAGACCTGGAAGACGGCCTGTTCCAGAAGAACGAAGCCCTGTGCAACGCCATCGACAAAGCCGTGGCGAACAACAAGGCCGTGCACATCATGGGCCTGCTGTCTCCGGGCGGCGTTCACAGCCACGAAGACCATATGCTGGCAGCAGCGGAACTGGCCGCAGCCCGTGGCGCCAAGGAAGTCTATATCCACGCCTTCCTGGACGGCCGCGACATGCCCCCGCGCAGCGCCCGCCCGTCCCTGGAAAAAGCCGCCGCAAAAATGAAGAGCCTGGGTGTCGGCCGGGTAGCCACCATTGTTGGCCGTTACTTCGCCATGGACCGGGACAACCGCTGGGACCGCGTAGAAGCTGCTTATAACGCCATGACCCTGGGCGAAGCCGAGTTCACCTGTGACGACCCGGTAACCGCACTGGACCAGGCCTACGAGCGTGGCGAGAACGACGAGTTTGTAAAAGCCACCCACATCCGCGCCGAAGGCCAGCCAGAAGGCACCATCAACGATGGCGATTCCGTGCTGTTCATGAACTTCCGTGCCGACCGCGCCCGGGAAATGACCCGCACCTTCGTGGAGCCGGAGTTCGACGGCTTCGATCGCCGCAAGCACCCGGAACTGGCCGATTTCGTGATGCTCACCGAATACGCCGCAGACATCAAAACCTCCTGCGCCTATCCGCCCGAGCAACTGGCCAACGGCCTTGGCGAATACATGGCCAGCCAAGGCAAGACCCAGCTGCGCATTGCCGAAACCGAGAAGTACGCCCACGTGACCTTCTTCTTCAATGGCGGCCTGGAAACCCCGTTTGAAGGCGAAGACCGTATTCTGGTGCCCTCCCCCAAAGTAGCCACCTACGACCTACAGCCGGAAATGAGCGCGCCGGAAGTAACCGACAAGCTGGTAGAAGCCATCAAGAGCGGCAAGTACGACCTGATCGTGTGCAACTACGCCAACGGCGACATGGTCGGCCATACCGGCAAGATGGACGCCGCCGTCAAGGCCGCCGAGTGTCTGGACCAGTGCGTACAGCGGGTTGTGGAAGCGCTGGACGAAGTGGGCGGCGAAGCCCTGATCACCGCCGACCACGGCAACTGCGAGCAGATGACGGACCCGAAATCCGGCCAGGTTCACACCTCCCACACCATTGGCCCGGTGCCGCTGGTTTATACCGGCCATCGCAACGTCAACCTCAAAGACGACGGCAGCCTGTGCGATATCGCACCCACCCTGCTGACACTGATGGGGCTGCAGCAACCTCAGGAAATGTCCGGGCACAGCCTGGCCGAGATCAACTGATCCGGCTTAAGGCAGATACCTTGAAGTATGTCCTCGCACTCGCGCTGGCTCTCGTTCTGGGAGCCACGCCACTGCATGCCCGGGATGACGTAACCCCCGAACAGGTGGAGGCGCTGAAAAAGCGCATTGCCAGCATTGACGACTGGCTGAAAGATGCCGAGAAAGACCGCTCCAGCCTGGAGCAGCAACTGGCCCGTACCGAGCAAAGAATCAGCCAGCTGACCCGTGAGCGCCGGGAACTGCGCGAGAAAGCCGACCAGCAACAACAGCGGCTGGATGAACTGCGAACGCAGGAAAGCCAGTTGGCGGACACCCTGGAATCACAACGGGAAAGCCTGAAAAAGCAGATTCGCGCCGCCTGGATGGAAGGCGACGCCCCGGCCCTGAAAATCCTGCTGAACGAAATAGAACCGGGCCAGATTGCCCGAACCCTCACCTACTACGAATACCTCAGCAACGACACCGTCGAGCGCCTTCAAGCCTTCCAGAAGAGCCTCCAGGAGCTGCAACAGGCCCGGGCCGCGGTGCAGGCATCGCGGGTGGAGCTGGCAAAGACCGAAGCAGACCTGGAACAACGCCAGCAGCAACTGACGCAAAGCAAAGCCGAGCGGGAACAAACCCTGGCAGCCCTGAAGCAGGACATCCGCAGCCGGCGCAGCGAGCGGGACGACCTGGAAACGGACCGCAAACGCCTTGAGCAGCTGCTGGAAGAAGTACAGCAGGCCATCGCCAACATCCCCTCTCCCAACGAATCCCGCCCGTTCAAGTCACTGCGGGACAAACTGCCCTGGCCCGCCAAGGGCCGCGTGGTCACCAACTACGGCGCCGCCTATGCTGACGGCAAATTGCGCCGCAGCGGCCTGATCATGAACACGGCAGAAAACGCGGAAGTCACCGCCGTACACTATGGCCGCGTGGTCTTCGCCAACTGGTTGCGGGGTTTCGGGCTAATGACCATTATCGATCACGGCGATGGCTACATGACCCTGTACGGCCACAGCAGCAGCCTGTTCACCGCACCCGGCGACTGGGTTCGGGCCGGTGAAACCATTGCCCTTTCCGGCCGCACCGGAGGCACCGAAGACCCAGCGGTCTACTTCGAAGTTCGCCAGAACGGAAAGCCGGTCAACCCCCGCCGCTGGCTGGGCAAGCCCTGAGTTTTGTCCCCCGACGCAAAGGGCTGACAAACGGCGCCGCGAACGCCATACTGTCGAAATCAGGAAATTAGTCCAACTATTGGAAACAAAACAGGATATGTGGATGAAACGAGTCACCGGCAAACTCCAGATCTCACAACTTCGCAGCCTTACCCTTGCGACCTGTTTTTTTACCCTGCCCGGGCTCGTCGTGGCCCAGGATGCCCAAAGCCGGGACATCATCGAAGGTATCCAGGACGGCGAGCGGGTAGAACTGAAACTGCCGGACCCGGAAGAACAACTGCCGCTGGAAGACCTGCGCAAGTTCACTGAAGTGTTCGCCCGCATCAAAGACGCCTACGTAGAAGAAGTTTCCGACAGCGAGCTGCTGGAAAGCGCCATCAAGGGCATGCTGTCAGACCTGGACCCGCACTCCACCTACCTGGCCCCGAAAGACTACGAAGAGCTGGAAGAAAGCACCTCCGGCGAGTTTGGTGGCCTGGGCATTGAAGTGGGCATGGAAAACGGCTTTGTGAAAGTCATTTCCCCCATCGACGACACCCCGGCCCAGAAAGCGGGCGTGCAGGCCGGCGACCTGATTATCAAGCTGGATGAAAAACCGGTGAAGGGCATGTCGCTGGAAGAAGCCGTCAACCTGATGCGCGGCAAGCCCGGCTCGGTACTCACGCTGACCATCATGCGCGAAGGCGAAACCGCGCCGATCGAGATTGATGTAACCCGCGATATCATCAAGGTAACCAGCATTAAATCCCGGATGATTGAAAACGGTTACGGCTATGTGCGCATTACCCAGTTCCAGGCGGAAACCGGTAAACAGTTCCTCAAAGCCCTGAACGATCTGAAAGATGAGCATGGCAGCGACCTGGACGGCCTGGTGATCGACCTTCGCAACAACCCCGGCGGCGTGCTTCAGGCTGCCGTAGAAACCGCCGATGCGCTGATTGATGAAGGCCTGATTGTCTACACCGAGGGGCGTATCCGGAGTTCAAGACTGCGCTTCAGCGCCAAGCCGGGCGATGTGATGGCCGACACCCCGATTGTGGTGCTGATCAACGGCGGCTCCGCCTCGGCTTCCGAAATCCTGGCCGGCGCCCTGCAGGATCACGAACGTGCGGTGATCATGGGCACCCAGTCCTTCGGCAAGGGCAGCGTGCAAACAGTCATCCCGCTGGATGAAACCCATGCCATCAAGATGACCACAGCTCGCTATTTCACCCCGGACGGCCGCTCCATTCAGGCCACTGGCATCAAGCCCGATATCGAGGTGCGCCCGGCTGAGCTGACCGAGCTGGACAGCCGCCAGTTCTTCACAGAAGCCGACCTGACCGGCCACCTGACCGGCGAGAACGAAGAGAAAGCCAAGGAACAGCGTGAACAACAGGCGGAAACCGAACAGTCTGCCGCCAATCGGGACTACCAGCTGCGTTCAGCACTGAACCTGCTCAAAGGCATGCGCATTCTTAACCGCAAGGACGACAGCGGCCAGCAGGGCAAAGATCAGTGAAACTCAGAACGACCCTGCTCCGGGTAATGCTACTGGCGCTGAGCCCGTTTGTGGCCGCCCAGCCGGCAGAGCACCAGCCGCCCACCATCGCCATCATCATTGATGACATGGGCCACAACCTTCACGAAGGTGAACGCCTGGCCCGGATGGAACAACCGCTGACGCTGGCGTTCCTGCCTTTCCGGCGCCACACCGTGCCGCTGGCCAAGCTGGCCCACAAGAAACAGAAAGAAATCATGCTGCACGCGCCCATGGCCAACACCCGCAACTTCGGCCTCGGCCCCGGCGGCCTGACCCCGGACATGGACGAAGGCACCATGGCCACCACCCTCCGGCGCTCCCTGCAGTCCATCCCCCACGTAGTGGGCGTGAATAACCACATGGGCAGCCTGCTGACCCAGCAGCTTCAACCCATGGATTGGGTGATGAAAGAACTCAACAAATACCCGGTGTACTTCGTAGACAGCCGCACCATCGCCAACTCCATCGCCGGCGGCGTGGCCGATGCCTACAAAATCCCGAGCCTGACCCGGGATGTGTTCCTGGACCACGAACAGACTGAGGAGTTTGTGGATCAGCAATTCAAGGAACTGATCAAAACCGCTAAGGAAAAGGGCACCGCTATCGGCATCGGCCATCCCCACAAGGTGACCGTGGACTACCTGGAAAAGCACTTACCGGAACTGGATGAACAAGGCATCGCCATCGCCACCATCAGCGGCGTCTGGGCCGTGCGTAACGGTAACCGGGAGATGTTTGCGGAAGGGGAGAAGCAGCCTGTGGTACTTTCTGTAGCCCGGAGTGATAAGGACTAGTTTTTGCCACGAAATCCACGAAAGAACACGAAATTAAAGACAAAGAAATTCTAGTTATTCAGTCGTTAATCTTTGTTCGTGTTTTTTCGTGGATTTCGTGGCAAAAAAAATCGTTAAATCTTTTCTTTTTTCCGTGTCCTTCCGTGGATTCCGTGGCAAAACAGCCTTTTCAGTCCCGAACTTCTATACCCTGGGCCTTCATAAAGGCCTTGGCCTCGGGAATGGTATGTTGGCCAAAGTGGAAGATCGACGCGGCAAGTACCGCATCGGCGCCGCCTTTGGTTACGCCATCCGCCAGGTGCTGCAGCTCGCCCACCCCGCCTGAAGCAATTACCGGAACAGCCACCGCATCGCTGATGGCTCGAGTCAGGCCCAGGTCGAAGCCGATCTTGGTGCCGTCGCGGTCCATGCTGGTTAGCAGCAGTTCGCCGGCGCCCATGTCCACCATCTTCTTGGCCCATTCCACGGCATCCAGACCGGTAGGCTTGCGGCCGCCGTGGGTGAAGATTTCCCAGCGGGGCTCTTCACCTTCTGCGCTTACCTGCTTGGCATCGATAGCAACCACAATGCACTGGCGACCGAATCGTTCCGCTGCTTCTTTCACGAATTCCGGGTTGAAGACCGCCGCGGTGTTGATCGACACCTTATCGGCGCCGGCATTCAGCAGCTTGCGGATGTCATCTACGGTGCGCACACCACCGCCCACGGTCAGCGGGATAAACACTTCCGCGGCCATACGCTCGACGGTTTCGTAGGTGGTGTCGCGGCTTTCACTGCTGGCAGTGATGTCCAGGAAGGTGATTTCGTCTGCGCCCTGCTCGTTGTAGCGACGGGCCACTTCAACAGGATCGCCGGCATCGCGGATGTCCACGAAGTTGACGCCTTTGACCACACGGCCTTTGTCGACGTCCAGGCAGGGGATGATGCGTTTTGCCAGTGCCATGATCTGTCCTCAGTTTTGCAGGCTGTCGCAGTAGGCTTGCGCTTCGGCTACATCCAGGGTGCCTTCGTAGATGGCACGGCCGGTGATGGCACCGATGACGCCTTTGTCGGCGACGGTGGCCAGGCGCTTGAGGTCGTCCATGTTGGTGACGCCGCCGGAGGCAATTACGGGGATACCGCCCTCTTCTGCCAGTTTGGCGGTGGCTTCCACGTTCACGCCCTGCATCATGCCGTCGCGGGCGATGTCGGTGTAAACGATGGAGGATACGCCGTCGTTGGCGAAGCGCTTGGCCAGGTCTACGGCCATGACTTCAGAGACTTCGGCCCAGCCGTCGGTGGCTACGCGGCCGTCTTTGGCGTCCAGGCCGACGATGATGTGGCCGGGGAATTCTTGGCACATTTGCGTGACGAATTCAGGCTCTTTGACGGCCTTGGTGCCGATGATGACCCACTGCACGCCGGCCTTGAGGTAGGCTTCGATGGTTTCCGCGGAGCGGATGCCGCCGCCGATCTGGATGGGCAGGTTCGGGTATTTGACTGCAATCGCCTTTACGATTTCACCGTTTACCGGTTCGCCGGCGAAGGCGCCGTTAAGGTCGACCAGATGCAGGCGGCGCGCGCCGGCGTCGACCCATTTGGTGGCCATGTCGACGGGGTCGTCACCGAATACGGTGGAGTCTTCCATGCGGCCCTGGCGCAGTCTTACGCATTTGCCGTCTTTCAGATCGATAGCGGGGATAATCAGCATTTTGTTCTTCCTCGGAGTTTGCCGTCTGGGAGATGGCCGCCCGCCCACTGCTACGGGAAGAGCCCTCCGGGACACGCTGTGAATACGTCCGTGTACGCTTGACTGCAGCATCCCTGCTGCAGACAGTCCCGGAGGGCTCTTCCCGCATCAGCGGGCTACTCGTTTCTTGCCCGCAAAATCATCCGGGCAACAACGAACGAGATTCTCCCTCAGCTTTTTCCAGTCCAGTTCGTAAAGTTTTCCAGCAACTGCAGGCCCGCCCGGGCGCTTTTCTCCGGGTGGAACTGCACTGCAAAGATGTTGTCTCTCGCCACCGCGGCCGCCAGGTCGACACCGTATCGGGTGCGGCCGGCCATGTCGGCGTTGCCTTCGGCTTCGGCGTAGTAGCTGTGCACGAAGTAGAAACGGTCGCCGTCCGGGATGTTGTGCCAGAGCGGGTGGTCTGCGGTTTGGTACACCTGGTTCCAGCCCATGTGGGGCACTTTCAGGCGTTCGCCGTTTTCGGTGAGGTTGTCGCCGAAGTAGCGGACTTCGGACGGGAACAGGCCGATGCCTTCCACGCCGCCGTTTTCTTCGCTGCGGGCCATCAAGGCCTGCATGCCGACGCAGATGCCGAGGAACGGGCGGTCCCGGGAGACTTCTTTGACGAGTTCAACCACGCCCAACCGGTGCATTTCGGCCATGCAGTCGCGGATGGCGCCGACGCCGGGCAGGATTACCCGGTCGGCTTCGCGGATTTTGGCGGCATCGTCTGTGACCAGTACGGTGCAGTCCGGGGCCACGTGCTCTACGGCTTTGCGGGCGGAGTGCAGGTTACCCATGCCGTAGTCGATGATGGCGACGGTCTTCATGGTGTGTCTGTTCCTTTCGGTGACCGGTTACAGGGCGCCTTTGGTGGACGGGGTGATGCCCGCCATGCGCTCGTCCATTTCAATCGCCATGCGCAGTGCGCGGCCGAAGGCTTTGAACACGGTTTCAATCTGGTGGTGGGTGTTCTTGCCCTTCAGGTTGTCGATGTGCAGGGTCACCATGGAGTGGTTCACGAAGCCCTGGAAGAACTCTGCGAACAGGTCTACGTCAAACCCGCCCACGCTGGCGCGGGTGTAGGGTACGTCCATGATCAAACCTGGGCGGCCGGAGAGGTCGATCACCACGCGGGACAGGGCTTCGTCCAGGGGCACGTAGGCGTGGCCGTAGCGGCGGATACCTTTTTTGTCGCCCACGGCCTGTTTGAAGGCCTGACCGAGGGTGATGCCGATGTCTTCCACGGTGTGGTGGTCGTCGATGTGGAGGTCACCCTTGCAGGTGATGTCCAGGTCTACCAGGCCGTGGCGGGCAATCTGGTCCATCATGTGGTCAAGGAAGGGCACACCGGTGTCAAAGCAGGCTTTGCCGGTGCCATCGAGATTGATCTCAACGGTAATCTGGGTTTCAAGGGTATTTCGCTCTACCCGAGCCTTGCGTTCAGCCATGGAGACTCCGTCTAGAAAACAGGCTTGCTACTGTAAAAATCAGATTCGCAGATTATACCCGTTAACACAGCCGGAGTCCCGCAACCGGATCAATCGCCCTGATAGCTCAGAACGCTTTCTTCAGGTTAGCCATGTAGGTGTCTACCAGGCTGTTGAACTCGTGCTTGATCACCGGGCTGATCGCCAGCTTGAGCAGGCTGGGCAGGGGAACGGTCAGCTGGGCACTGGTCTGGAAGCGCACCTTGGTGGCGTTGTCGCCATTGGCTGTGATGGTCCAGGCGCCGCTGACTTCAGCATTGCCCTCGCCTTTTACCGGATCCCAGGTGATTTTGCCGGCCTCTTTATCCGGGTGGTAGGTGCAGGCGTATACGGTCTGGATGGCGTGCTTATCAACACCCACCTTTTCCATTTCCCAGCGGTAGGCATTGCCACCAAGATCAACCAGCTTGTCGACTTTCGGGAAGTGGCTGACAGAACGGGGAACGTCTGCCAGAAGATCGAAGACGTCATCATAGCCTGCCGGAATCTCGAGTTCCCGGTTCAGCTCAATCGATACAGTAATGGCCACAGCCGACTCCTTTTTATGCTTATTTGCGTATGCTTGTTTGCGCATACCGGGACAACCCCGGTTTTTAACGGGGTGTATTTTGACCCAAGACTAACGCATTGTCATATTCCTGCACTGTTAATTTGCTAACCCTGCGTTATCCTTTGGGTAATTCATTCGTAATACGGCAGCAATCCACCCTGCCGGAAAGAAAAGGAACTCGCCATGAAAGCTGTTCGCTATGTGCTCTATGCTGTTATCGCCCTTATTGTACTGGCGGTTGCAGCGGTCGCCATTGCCGTCGCCGTGATCAACCCGAACGATTACAAGCCCCAGATTGAAGCCGCAGTGGAAAAGAACACCAACCTTCAGTTACAGCTTGAGGGTGACATCGGCTGGTCTTTCATTCCGCTGGGGCTGGAGCTGAACCAGGTTGAGGCAACACTGGAAGGCGAACGCTTCGTGGCATTGGGACAGCTGATTGCCAGGATCGATTTCTGGTCGTTGATTGCCATGTCGCCGCAGGTGAACACCTTCCTGCTGAACGGCCTGGACGCGCGGCTGGAAGTGAACGAGCAAGGCGAAGGCAACTGGGCGCGGATTATGCCGGAGAAGAGCGAAGGTGACTCGGAAGCGCCTGCAACTGACAGCGCCAGCGCCGAACCGGCGCCGACAGAAACCGCTGACACCGCACAAGAAACCGGCGGCGAAGCCCTGAACTTCAACGTAGAGAACGTGGAAATCAGCAACGCCAGCGTTCACTACAACGACAAGAGCACCGGCCAGTCCGTTACCCTGGAAGACTTCACGGTAACCGCCAGCAACATTACCCTGGGCTCCGAGTTCCCGCTGGATATCCGCTTCAAGGTGGAAACCAGCCAGCCGAAGTTCGCAGTAGACGGCAGCATCAACGCACAACTGAAAGCCAACCAGGCCCTCAACGAATTTGCCATGTCCGGCCTGAAAGCCGTTTTTGACATGAACGGCGAGCCGTTCGGGGGCAAATCGGTCACTGCCGAGCTTGGTGGCTCACTGGCCGCCAACCTGGAGAACGAAACCGCCACCCTGAGCGGCTTTACCGCCAGCCTGGCTAACCTGAGCCTGAGCACGGACCTGAACGTGAAAGGTTTTGGCGACAAGCCTGCCCTTGATGGCAAGCTGGCCATTTCCGAGTTTTCCCTGAAACAACTACTGAGCAACCTCGGCCAGCCCGCAATTGAGACGGAAGATCCGGACGTATTGAAAGCCATCGCGCTGTCCACCAATCTGGGCGGCGAGCCGGGCACCGTTGCCCTGAGCAACCTGAAAATCACCCTGGACGACACCACCTTCAACGGTGGCGGCAGCTACAACCTAGGCACCGGTGGGCTGGTGTTTGACCTGAACGGCGACAAACTCAACGCCGACCGCTACCTGCCACCCACGCCAGAAGAGGGTGAAGCCACCGCCAGTGAGACAGCCGCTGAATCTGATAGCCCTGCACAGCAAACCGCCGCAGCCAGCCAACCGGAAACTGACCTGCTGCCACTGGAAACCCTCCGCACTCTGCTTCTGGACATCGACTTCGGCCTTGGCGAACTGATTGTCAGCAACCTGACCATCAACGAAATCAAAGCCAGCACCACCGCCAAAGACGGCCTGCTGAAAGTGGATGAGTTCAGCGGCAAGCTTTACGAGGGCAGCTTCGGCGCCAACGTGACCATCGACGCCCGCAGCGACAACCCGAAATACACCGTGCGTTCCGACGTAAACAACGTACAGACCCTGCCCCTGCTGACCGACCTGGCGGAGGTGGATATGCTCTCTGGCGGCGCCAACCTGACTCTGGCGGTAAACACCAGCGGCAACCGCATCTCTGCCCTGCGCAACAATGCCAGTGGCGACATCAGCTTCAACCTGGCCGAAGGGCAGTTCCGCAAAATGAACCTGACCCGCATGGCCTGTCAGGGCATTGCCCTGGTGAACCAGGACTCCCTGACCACCACAGACTGGGGCACCACCACTCCGTTCAACGACATGCGTGGCACCCTGAAGATTGACGGCAACACCCTGAACAACACCGACCTGGTTGCGGCCCTGGCCGGCATGCGCCTTGAAGGCAACGGCACGGTTGACCTTGAGCAGACCAACCTGGACTACGAACTGGGCCTGCGCATCGTCGGCGAAATCCACCGCGACGAAGCCTGCCGGGTAACCGAGTACGTTGAGAAGGTGGTTATCCCCGTGGAGTGCCGCGGCAACTTCAGCGAAGACCCGGCCGGCCTGTGTTCCTTCGACGGTTCCCGCTTCCGCGACACCATCAAAGACATCGCAGCCAACGCAGCCCGCGCCAAGGCCCAGGAAGAAATCGACCGGGCCAAGGCCAAGGCGGAAGAGAAAGTAGACGAAGCCAGGCAGAAGGCCGAAGACAAGGTAAACGAAAAGCTTCAGGAGAAACTCGGTGAAGAAGGCGGGAAAGTGAAAGACGCCCTCAAAGGCCTGTTTGGCCAATGACCGACAGCTTCGCCGAACGGCTACTGAACTGGTACGACAACCACGGCAGGCACAACCTGCCGTGGCACCACGACCGCAATGCTTACCGGGTCTGGGTGTCGGAGATCATGCTCCAGCAGACCCAGGTAGCTACTGTTATCCCCTACTTCGAGGCCTTCATGGCCAGCTTTCCGGATGTGCAGGCACTGGCTGCGGCACCGGTAGACGACGTGCTCAGCCACTGGTCTGGCCTGGGTTACTACGCCCGCGCCCGTAACCTGCACAAGGCTGCCAGGCAGGTGGTGGACGAGCATGGCGGCGAGTTCCCGCAGGACCAGGAAACACTGGAAACCCTGACCGGCATCGGCCGCTCCACCGCTGCGGCCATTATTGCCCAGGCTTTCGGCAAGCGGGCCGCCATTCTGGACGGCAACGTAAAACGCGTTCTGGCCCGTTACCACGCTGTACCCGGCTGGCCGGGACAAGCCCCGGTATTGAAACAACTCTGGCAGCATGCCGAGCAACACACGCCGGATGAGCGCGTGCGTGACTACACCCAGGGCATCATGGACCTGGGCGCCATGGTGTGCACCCGCAGCAAACCCGCCTGTGAAAGTTGCCCGGTGAACAACGACTGCCAGGCCTATGCCCGAAACGAAACCAAACTCTACCCGGGCTCCAAGCCGAAAAAAGAGAAACCGGAAAAGACCACCTGGATGCTGATCCTGGAAGATAACGAAGGCCGCATCCTGCTGGAACGACGCCCGCCCAGCGGCATCTGGGGCGGCCTGTGGAGCCTGCCGGAACTGGACCCGGCCTACGGCGCAGAGGAACTGCAGGAAGCCTGCGAAACGAAGCTGGGACTGGCCTGCAGCGACCCGGAGCTGATCAGCGGCTTTCGCCACACCTTCAGCCACTATCACCTGCACATCCAGCCAGCACGACTGCCGGTAACTGGCAGCACCAAAGTCGCCGATGCTGATAGCCAGCGCTGGGTGCACCGGGACCAGGCCTTAACCCTCGGCCTGCCCGCCCCCATCCGAACCCTGCTGACCGAACCGGAACAAGCCACCCTGCTCTGAGCACCCGGCGATCTGTTATCATTCGCCCAGTCCAACAACACAGGAGCCGACATGAGCCGCACCGTATTCTGCCGCAAGTACCAGAAAGAGATGGAAGGCCTGGCCATGCCTCCCATGCCCGGGCCCAAAGGCCAGGAGATCTTCGACAATGTGTCGAAAGTCGCCTGGGAAGAATGGCAGAACCAGCAAACCATGCTGATCAACGAAAAACACCTGAGCATGATGGACCCGAACAACCGGAAATACCTGCAGGCCCAGATGGAACGCTTCTTCAACAACGAGCCGTTCGACCAGGCTGAAGGCTTCGTTCCGCCGGAAAAATAGGCTAACTGATCAAGGCCTGACCAACCCGGAAAAGTTTCAGAAAATTTTTGCGGAGTGGCCTTGACTCCCCAACCCTAAACCGGTTTAATAGCGCCCCGTTGCAGCACATAGCTCAACACGCCCGGATAGCTCAGTTGGTAGAGCAGGGGATTGAAAATCCCCGTGTCGGTGGTTCGATTCCGCCTCCGGGCACCATTAGAATTCAATGACTTAGCCCGCCTTGTGCGGGCTTTGTTGTTTCCGGGATTCCGATTTGTAAGCAATATGTAAGCAGATTCCAGGAATACCTTGTGCCGGCTGGAAAACTCCCTAATTCCTTCCATACTTACACTGCCAATATTTCCAGCAGCAGAGGTAATGATGCCCTCGTTTTTCCGCACCCTGACCACTATCGCACTGACCAGTTTCCTTTCAGCATGCGCAACTACCAACTACGACAAGTCGGAAGTCTGCTCCGGCGCACCCTCAGGCAAAGGGAAACAATACGTGATCACCGACGCAGGAGATGGGTACCTCAGCCGCTCAAAAGACAATTGGCCTTGGGGCGGGCTGGATCTTCCAGAAAATACAATTCTCTCCCTTCAGTGCGTCATCCCTTCTAGACCAACCTCACAACCTGAACAAAGGCGCGCTGTTTATGAAATTGAGGGCACTCAGAATCTAATTTTCGGGACCACTAGCACCGATGGCACTCCCAACGGTGTATTAGCCTATGAGACCTTTAATCGCGCAAAATCATTAGAAGGCAACTCAATATGGTTTACCGGCAGCGTGAGGCACGGTGTCAGCGAGGCAAAGAATCTGGAAAGGTACACAGTTAAAAGGATCACTCAACCAACCATTATGTCTGGAAGTGATCTTCTAATGATCGTTCAAGTGGAAGGGGCTGAGATGAAGGTTCCGCTTTTTTGGGACGACCAGTCTGAAGAATTCGGCATACCGAGAGGTAGCTTTTTTGAGAGTGAGCCGACAAGTGATCAATTGAAGGTGCCAGGAGTTGAAATACCTTTGATAAAAGAAGGTATTGTTGAAATCGGTATGAGCCAGAACGCTGTCTATCATAGCCTCGGATTTCCCAAGGATATTAACTACTCCCAGTTCCGGAATAGAAAAGTTGAGCAATGGGTGTACCGTGATACGCGAACACTTGTTTACTTTGACGACAGCAAAACTGTATTCCACATCCAACGGGGATATTAAACTCGCGCGGGTCCTTCCCACCGGGAATTCATCACCGCGGGGGACGCTGAGCGCGGTTCGGGCTTATTTTCAAAATTTTCCAGGCACCACAATTTCAGGGATTCATCACCGGGATAATTCAGTTCGGTTCGCATGTCGGTACCCCCTTAAGGGGGGGTACACCGAACGAACATTGCGAGACACCGAACCACCGAAGCGAACAAAAAACACCACCGGTGCCAAAACCCTTGGGGCACAAGGGATTCCGGTTGTTCGCTTTTCCGAACTATCGAACCGAACTATTCCGAACTTTCAGGCGAGGAAAAATGATAGTTCGGTAGGGTTTCCGAACTATCAGAGGGGTGTTTTAACCTAAAATTGGATCTTTCCGGTGAATCTTTATCTCTTTGCCTTCCTTGACCACGGTGATTAAATCCTGAACCTCAAAATGCTTTCTGGCTTCCGATACCCGTGCGGGGTTTATTCCCTGACTACCACACCGTTCAACCAATGCTTTGTTATCCAGGACTTCACCACCAGCATCATCCATTGCCTGAACCAGGATTTCCCAGATTTGCTTTTGCTGTTTGCTCATCGGTGGTTCAGGATCATCAGCGGGTAAGTCGTCAAACTCGTTGTCCCATATTGGCACCGCCGTTGTATCCTCGTTACCCCATTCCAAGTTAATTGCCCGCAACTGAAATCGAACGTCTGGTGGTTCAGGGGCATCTTTCGTTTTCTGATTGTGTACCCTAGTCAACTCTCCAGGGTCTTTAGTTAACCGATATTCAACGTCTATGTTGGTTTTTAAATTAGAAGCGCCCCTGACTCTCGTTTTATCCGAAAGACCACAATGGTGAACGACCAGGGCAACGCAGCCAAAGGCGTCCATAATGTGGTCCTGTATAGCGTCAACAAACTGCCCCATGTCGGTAGTGCTATTTTCATCTTTACCACCGAAATTTCGATTCAGAGTGTCTATCACCAACAGTGCAGGCCTTCCGTGTTCTTCCGCCATCCCTTTTATATAGGCCACCAGTTCCAAAACTGCGGCATTGTCAGTTATTGGTATAGCCCTCTCACCAACCCACAAGTTTTCAGGCATCACACCATAGTGCAGCCACCATCCTCTAAGCCTTCGCCTGAAACCTGCCTGCCCCTCCCCGTTGATATAAAACACCGTACCCTGTTTCACCGGTAGACCACGCCAAGGGGTACCGGTGGCAACCCGGCATGCTATATCCGCAGCCATGAATGATTTCCCCACCCCTGACTTGCGTATTCCGGCGAACGTG
>NZ_AXBV01000048.1:0-1647 GCF_000475255.1 Marinobacter sp. ES-1 | reverse complement strand
AAATTGAGTTTTGTCTTGAGCAAGAATAGAGAATCTTCGGATTCTTGTATGATTTAAACTGAAGAGTTTGATCATGGCTCAGATTGAACGCTGGCGGCAGGCTTAACACATGCAAGTCGAGCGGTAACAGGGGGTGCTTGCACCCCGCTGACGAGCGGCGGACGGGTGAGTAATGCTTAGGAATCTGCCCAGTAGTGGGGGACAACAGTCGGAAACGGCTGCTAATACCGCATACGCCCTACGGGGGAAAGCAGGGGATCTTCGGACCTTGCGCTATTGGATGAGCCTAAGTCGGATTAGCTAGTTGGTAGGGTAAAGGCCTACCAAGGCGACGATCCGTAGCTGGTCTGAGAGGATGATCAGCCACATCGGGACTGAGACACGGCCCGAACTCCTACGGGAGGCAGCAGTGGGGAATATTGGACAATGGGGGCAACCCTGATCCAGCCATGCCGCGTGTGTGAAGAAGGCTTTCGGGTTGTAAAGCACTTTCAGCGAGGAGGAAGGCCTTAAAGTTAATACCTTTAAGGATTGACGTTACTCGCAGAAGAAGCACCGGCTAACTCCGTGCCAGCAGCCGCGGTAATACGGAGGGTGCAAGCGTTAATCGGAATTACTGGGCGTAAAGCGCGCGTAGGTGGTTTGGTAAGCGAGATGTGAAAGCCCCGGGCTTAACCTGGGAACGGCATTTCGAACTGTCAGACTAGAGTGTGGTAGAGGGTAGTGGAATTTCCTGTGTAGCGGTGAAATGCGTAGATATAGGAAGGAACACCAGTGGCGAAGGCGGCTACCTGGACCAACACTGACACTGAGGTGCGAAAGCGTGGGGAGCAAACAGGATTAGATACCCTGGTAGTCCACGCCGTAAACGATGTCAACTAGCCGTTGGGACTCTTGAAGTCTTAGTGGCGCAGCTAACGCACTAAGTTGACCGCCTGGGGAGTACGGCCGCAAGGTTAAAACTCAAATGAATTGACGGGGGCCCGCACAAGCGGTGGAGCATGTGGTTTAATTCGACGCAACGCGAAGAACCTTACCTGGCCTTGACATCCAGAGAACTTTCCAGAGATGGATTGGTGCCTTCGGGAACTCTGAGACAGGTGCTGCATGGCCGTCGTCAGCTCGTGTCGTGAGATGTTGGGTTAAGTCCCGTAACGAGCGCAACCCCTATCCTTGGTTGCTAGCAGGTAATGCTGAGAACTCCAGGGAGACTGCCGGTGACAAACCGGAGGAAGGTGGGGATGACGTCAGGTCATCATGGCCCTTACGGCCAGGGCTACACACGTGCTACAATGGCGCGTACAGAGGGCTGCCAACTCGCGAGAGTGAGCCAATCCCTTAAAACGCGTCGTAGTCCGGATCGGAGTCTGCAACTCGACTCCGTGAAGTCGGAATCGCTAGTAATCGCGAATCAGAATGTCGCGGTGAATACGTTCCCGGGCCTTGTACACACCGCCCGTCACACCATGGGAGTGGATTGCACCAGAAGTAGTTAGTCTAACCTTCGGGAGGACGATTACCACGGTGTGGTTCATGACTGGGGTGAAGTCGTAACAAGGTAGCCGTAGGGGAACCTGCGGCTGGATCACCTCCTTAAACGAAGCCGAATGCTTCGGTCAGAGTCCACACGAATTACTTGGTTGGCTA
>NZ_AXBV01000047.1:0-1945 GCF_000475255.1 Marinobacter sp. ES-1 | reverse complement strand
CCCATTCCACGCGAAAGCTGCCACTGATTCCACGGCAAAGCTGCCACCCTGGCAGGCTGCCTGATTCCCCCATCAAAACGTCCGGCGCGGGATAACTAACGGTACTCTGCTCCTTTTCATCCGGAGAGGGCCAGATGCCAGCGAAGAGGTTATCCATGCGTAAAATCAAAGAAGTCCTTCGCCTCAAGTGGGAGCGAGGGCTTAGCAACCGACAGGTTGCCGCAGCCTGCGGCATCAGTCGCCCCACTGTGAGCGAGTATCTGCGGCGTGCTGCTGAGGCGGAGCTTGGCTGGCCGCTGCCAGAGGATCTGAGTGAAGCCCAGCTGGAGCAACGGCTGTTCCCGCCACCACCGGATCTACCGGCACAGGTCCGAGGCATTCCAGACTGGCAGCGGATCCACGATGAGCTCCGGGGCAAGAACGTCACCCTGTTCCTGCTCTGGCAGGAGTACCGGGAAGCCAATCCGGATGGCTACCAGTACAGCTGGTTCTGCGAGCACTACCGGGCCTGGCAGGGCAAGCTGGATCTGGTGATGCGTCAGGACCACCGAGCCGGTGAAAAGCTGTTCGTGGACTATGCTGGGCACACGGTGCCCGTCATTGATCGCACCACCGGTGAGATCCATGAGGCGCAAGTCTTTGTGGCGGTGATGGGTGCGTCCAATTACACCTACGCCGAGGCCACCTGGAGCCAGACCCTGCCGGACTGGATCGGCTCTCACATCCGGACTTTCGAGTTCTTGGGCGGCGTGCCGGAACTGGTGGTTCCGGATAACCTCCGTTCCGGCGTCAGCAAGGCCCATCGCTACGAGCCGGATCTCAATCCGACCTATCAGGATATGGCTAGCCATTATGGCGTGGCCGTTGTCCCCACACGGGTTCGCAAGCCCCGTGACAAGGCCAAGGTGGAAGGTGGCGTATTGATCGTTGAGCGCTGGATCCTGGCGGCCCTGCGCCACCGTCAGCACTTCTCCCTGGGGCAGCTCAACGCCACCATCCGTGAGCTGTTGGAGAAGCTCAATAGCCGCCCCTTCCGCAAGTTGCCCGGGTGCCGGCTTGATCACTTCAAACAGCTGGACCAGCCGGTTCTACAACCGCTACCCGCCGAGCCGTATGTCTACGCCGAGTGGAAAAAAGCCCGGGTACACATCGACTACCACGTGGCCATCGATGGGCATTACTACTCGGTGCCCTACACCCTGATCAAGAAAGAGGTGGAGGTCCGGATCACCCACAACACCATCGAATGCTTCCACCGAGGCAACCGGATCGCCAGCCACCGGCGTTCGGATCAGAAGGGTCGGCATAGCACCATCGCCGCTCACATGCCGGAGTCCCATCGCCAAGCCGGCGAGTGGACCCCAGAGCGACTGACCGCCTGGGCAGCCAAGACTGGACCGGCAACTGAAAAGCTTATCCGTACCGCGCTGGGGGCAAGAAAGCATCCGCAACAGGCCTATCGGTCCTGTCTGGGCATTCTCCGGCTGGGCCAGAGCTACGGCGAGGCACGATTAGAACGTGCCTGCCAACGCGCCCTGATGCTGGGCAGTTGCCGATACAAGAGCATCGAATCCATCCTCAAGCACCGCCTGGATGAGCAGCCCCTGGAAGAGCAACAAGAACTGGCCTTACCTGACACACACGACAACATCCGCGGCCCTGCCTACTACCACTGAAGGAATCTGACATGTTGAAACATCCCACACTGGATAAGCTCCACGCCCTCAAACTGACCGGCATGGCCGCCGCCCTGGAGGATCAGTCGGCCACCCCCGACATCACCGATCTGAGCTTCGAGGAGCGCCTCGGGCTGCTGGTCGACCGGGAAATGACGGAACGGGACAACCGGCGCATGAGCAGCCGGCTACGCCGGGCCAAACTGCGACACGCCGCCATCCTCGAAGACATTGATTACCGGAACTCACGCGGCCTGGATAAAGGGCTT
>NZ_AXBV01000046.1:0-12930 GCF_000475255.1 Marinobacter sp. ES-1 | reverse complement strand
CCTTGGTCTGGAATACGCAGCCGGATTTCATCTTCTACGCGACGGAAATCACCGGTCAGTACCGAGGCAAGCTGGTACACCTCGCGGATGCGCTCACGTTGCTGCTGTTCACTGAGCTCCTTAACGACCCCTGCTCTGAGGTCAGCGATTTCCCGTTCAAGTTCTGCTTTCTTGTGTTCCAGCAAAGTGACCCGCTCGTCAACATTCGGGCTGATCGCGACGGCAAGCTCCCGGACGGCTTCCTGCACAATTCTCAAGTGGGAGGCCGTGGTGCCTGAGGTTCGTTCATCAAGATTTCGGCAAAAGCGCAGCGCGGTTTCACTGGCATCTGTCTTGGTAAGACTGTCGTCCAACTCACGTAGCCAACCCGAGGCAATCCACTGATTCAGATAGGTATTCGCTGCAGTCTCAGTCTGCCAGAGACCTAGCTCCCGCAAACGATTTATTTCAGCATCGAGGCGGATGCGTGCTCGCCCGAAGGGGACTTCACTTTCTTCCGCAAACAAATCAGAGATGAAGGCGAGAATGTGGGGCGAATTATCCGCGCGCAGCAGCTTCCATGCCGCACTTTCGCCATGGAGTCGGTTGTATTTTGCCTGCAATCCCTGAAAGCTCATTGCGTATTCCTTTTAACTAAATGGCTGTCACCTCAGCCACCGAAGCCGCCACTTTGTAGTCCACATCCCCCAATGCCTCGAAATGCGCTTCGCCACAAAGAATCTTAAGATTCTCCTCCAGCCGGCGCTTGTCGCTGTCGTGGGTGGTTTTGGTCTCACGAATCAGATACACCTTGCGATCTTCCTCCAGCACCACGGCCCAATCCGGATTGTAGTCGCCTACCGGCGTGGGAATAGTGAACCAACGAGGTAACTTGCAGAAAAACTTAACGTTCTCCGCACCATCCAGAGCTTGTGCTGCCATTCGCTCGATGTGGGAATCGCATTCGATGTAATCATAAGGCGTTTGAACCTGATCGCCCTGGCTGCCATGTTGAACCTTATAGGATCGGTCCAGATAAGCTTCCAGCTCCGGCTCATTGAACAGCTCCATCTCGTAGTGGTCGCCGGCCAGTTTCTCGTAGCGGATGCCATCCACCAGCAGTTCATCCAGCGCTTTTTGGATTTGCCGCGCGGCCTCGGTGATAAACCCTTGCGGATTTGTTTTGAACTCACCCAACCGCATACAGTTCCGGATAATCGTCAAAAGCGTGCCCCGGGTCAGATGTGTGCGCTCCTGCAAGGCGCCAATCAAGTCAGGCAATACTTCATGGGAGCTGACGTAGCGCTCCTTGGTGGTGGAAATCTGGCGGTCACTGCCAAAACCGGCATCGGTCAGTTTGGCCTGGGTGTGATCAATGGTGAGCGTCACCGGCTTGACCACCGGCATGTTCTGGAGCTTGTGGCTGGCCAGGTCGATGAGTTGTTGGGTATCAAACCGGATGGAATACCGGGTTTTCTGGCTGATCTTGTCCCAAAGTGCCTTGAAGTCCGGGTTCAGCTCCACCCGCTTGTTGTAGGTAACGGCTGTGCGCTTGCGGGCATCCTGCACCCGGCCTGCAAACATAAAGCTGCGCAGGCGGTCGATGATTTCGTTTTCCAGCGGCTGGTATTCCTGAGGTACTTGTAGCTGGAAGTACATGTCGTCCGGCTGGAAACGGGCTGTGAGGTCACCTTTAGCATCCAGGTAGCCCTCCGCCTTCAAGGCCTGCCAAAGATGCCGGGACTTTTCCTGGCCCAGGGTTTCAGTGTCATTAATCGCCAGCGGTGCAAAGGCGATGGCGGGTACCCGGCCAAACTTAAAGCCACCGCCGATGTCCTTCTCCATTTCCGTTTGCAGATTCTTCGCGTATTCCTCAAAGGATTCACTGGCCACGACGGTAAGGCGATTGACCTGCGGGTCATATACGCGGTCGCCATTGGCATCCACAGATAAGCGCAGACCACGACCAAGAGTCTGGCGCCGCTCCTTTTCACTGCCAAACTCACGTAGCGTGCAGATCTGGAACACGTTGGGGTTATCCCAGCCCTCTTTTAGCGCCGAATGACTGAAGATAAAACGCAAGGGCTCGGCATCGTCCAACAGCCGCTCCTTGTCTTTCATGATCAGCTCGTACACTTCACCATCACTGACGGTGGTGCCGCTGGTGTCTTTCAGTTCCACCACCTTGCCGCGCTTCTTCACCTCGGCAAAATAGCCGTTGTGCACCTCCTCCACGTCCCGCCTGGGCAGGTCGCTGAACAGCGGGCTCGCAGCCAAATCCCGGTAGACTTCTTCAAACCAGCGGGCCAATTTGCCGTTCTGCCGGTTACCGTGTTCATCGTAGTAACGGTAATTAGCCACCTTGTCGATAAAGAACAGCGACAGCACCTTCACATCCAGGCCCTGCTTTTGCAGGTTACGCTCCTTCTTGAAGTGCTCTTCCACCGTCTGGCGGATCTGCTCTTTGAGTACATCGTCATGGATGCCGTCTTTCTCCTGCTCCGGCTCCAGAGTCGCGTTATTGGCAAAGCGCACATATTCCGCGCCGGGCTCCGCGTATATCTCATCCACCACATAGCCCTGATAACCGGGATGGTTGGTGTGGTCGGACAGGTCCGTGCCCTGCTTAAGCTTGACGGTCTTTTCCTTGGTGCCGTTAGGCGTATCTTCGAAAATCACCACCGAGGCAGACGGCGTCTTGGCTTTGCCGCTAAACCCGATCTGGCTCAGTTTCAGATAGGTCTGGTTAACATTGCTTTGAGACTGGATAGACGCCACCGAGATCTGCTTTACCAGCTTCATGTCATAGGCTTTCACCGGCCCTAACTGATACACCACGTTGTAGGGGTTACGGTGAGTAGCGGAATAGCGCAGGGCAAACAGCGGCTTCAGGTGATTCACCGCCCGGCGGGCCTTGGCAGTATTGTCCACGGATTGCGGCTCATCGATGATCAGCACCGGCCGCACATCCTGGATGAATTCAATGGGCTTGACGCCGGACATCCGGTCCTGCTCCCGGTGAATCACCGAAAGCTTCTTGATCTGCTCAGGCGTCAGGTTGTCATAATTGTCCATATCCCCGGCATCCCGCTGAAACGCCTGGATGTTGATCACCATAATCTGCAGGGTGTTAGCGGTAGCAAACTGGCGCACCTTGGACAGATCCTTGGCACTGTAGACGTAGTGATCAAAAGGCGCGTTGTTATACAGGCTGCGGAAATGCTCCTTCATCATGGCCAGGGACGACAGCACGCCTTCCCGGATAGCCACCGACGGCACCACAATAATGAACTTGCGCAGGCCCAGGCGCTTGTGCAGCTCGAAAATACTGCGCAGGTAGACGTAGGTTTTGCCGGTACCGGTTTCCATTTCCACCGAGAAATTGGGGAACGGGTAGTCGTCCCCCGCCTCGAACAGGTGCGGCGATTTCTCGATGAAATTCTGTTCCTGCACCCGCTGCAGGTTATCCAGCAGCTTGTCCGGGTCCAGCTCCAGAGTGTTGGCGATGCCTAGTTTGCGGTAGGGCTCGCCCGCAGTAGACAAGCCCTCGAACACCGACAGCGTGGATTCGATCGCGTCTAGCTGATAATCGAGATTGGGGTTGAACTTCAGTTTCAATGGGCAGCTCCGGCTTCCTCGGCTGGGTTCAGGTACTGCATCAGATCACCGCGGCGGAATGTGGCCGAAAGCTGTTGCAAGGATATGTCCCTTTCACCATACAAAGCCGTCAGCGCCTCGGAAATCTGATCCTGCGCGCGATGCTGGAACTCATCAAACTGGCGATGCAAGCGGTCCAGCAACGCCTGATAGCTCCGATGGTTGACCTCGGCCAGGGCAACACCTTCGGTTTCCAGCAGATAATCTCCCACCAGCATGGCCTTGTAGTGCGAGGCATAAGGCAGAAATACCGGGGGATTGGCCTGCTCCGGGCGCTTACGTTCGTTCTCTACCATTCGAAAGATAAGCGCAGCCAATATGGCCTGCGCGGAGTTCAGATGATCAAACACTTCCTCGTAGAGTTTTCCGAACAGCTCCTTGCGGCGGAATTTGGCCTGGAACGGCTTACGACGCCACACCGCCAACACAGCTTCAGCTACCACGGAACTGGTCAGCTCGTCACTCTTCACCGAAGTATCGTCCCGCTTCCGACGATAACTAAACCCCAGGTCCTTCATACCCAACTCCAACCGACGCTGCTGCTCGTCATTAGCGCGCAAATCTCTCAGATCCACCGGGTTCTGACTGTTAGTGGCGTAGGTAATGTCCTGCACGAATTCTTTATCGTCTTCCGCAAGTTCATATAACCGCAGCAGAACGTAGGTCTCCGAGAAATCCCGCAACAGGTCAGGGTCGTTGAGGGTCTGCTGGATGGTTTTGCAGGTTTGGCCACCATTGATGATCTGAATGCCTTCCAGCTTGAGCTGGTAATCCCGGCCCTGCAGGGCGTTGTGTCGGAACTTCCGGCAGATCATGGTGATGCCATTGTTGAAGAAGTAGAAATTCTTGCGCCGGCTATCGTCCACCAGAGTATCGTGAATGGCCGTGTTCACCCGGTTACGGTTCATACCCAGATAACGGCGGATGTTCCGCTCCAGCAACTGATCACCATGCCGATTGAATAGGTCGGCGATATCCTGAATCGCCACTTTGCCGATCAGCACCCGACGGTAGTTGAAGTCCTCAATCACGGCTTCGCCTCGCAGTGGCAAGGAATCGTCCACCGATTTCTGGTTCTGTAGTACCCGCACAATGTCGTTGTGGTTCAGGTGCACCCAGTTAACCTGAGAGGGAGAGAATCCCGCAGCTTCGATCAGTTTCTGGGCGCTATCGTTCCAGCGATCCCCGTTGTTGCAAAGCACCATCTTTACCACAGGGATATACCCGTCCCGAATCAGAGACCGCACCTCTTCTATACGAGGTTTCAGCCGGTCATTCATATCGAGCACTTTGGCTGGGTCAAACAGTGTGCCAATGGTCTGAATGGCTGCCTTCACGCCATTTTCTGGAAAATGAGCCACGCCACTCAGATCTTTGTGTTTGTATTTGCCTTGAAACAAAGTGACCTGAAATTCGCCATCTTCCACATCGCCCACGTAAAGCACATCCACGCCGGCATCGCCGCCACCCTCGGTGAGGTACTCTGCGGCCTCTTCCAGTGGAATGCCCAAAGCGGTGGCTGCACTGAGCAACACGAATGCGGCAGACTTTTTCTTCTGTGGATCGTTACCTGCTGGCAGCAGGTCGCTATTGGCGCTGACAATGCCGTCCAGTCTCTGATCGATGATGCTTGCGTTAATGTCCATGGGCGCTCCTGAGCCTGACGATGCGGTTCAAACCGTTTTGAAATCGATCTGATCGATTTTTTCCTTGCCCTGATTAAAGGCCTCAAAAGTTTTCACGGCGTTGGTTTTGAGCTGGTCGTTGCCGTGGAAGGCTTTGTCCAGGCAGATAAACTGGCCGGGGGCCTTGGCCAGCACAGCGTCGATCAGGGGCTGATCGATCTCGTCTTCCAGATGCATCAGCAGGGTGCCTTCGGCCACGGAGAACAATTTGTGGCCCGCCAGCGCAATCTGTTCAACTTTTTCCGTGGGCATCACACCGGCCTTGATCAGCAGTTCGTATAGCAGATCTTCCTGGCTGGCGTTGGGGTCGATGTGATCGACGTTGAGCTCCATTTGTTGGAGGAGTTCTTCATCAGAAACGTCTTTGGCAGGGGCCTGCCAGAGTTTGAAGTTGCTTTGGTTGAGTTTGAGGACTTTGAAGCCCCCAACACGACAGACACCGTCGCCAAGCTCCAACTGTCCCGCAGGTGCGCCGCCATTCAAGACCCTGCGCAGGCGCTCCTTACTCACAGACGCAATATTCATCGGCAAATGGTTGCTTTGACAGAATAGCCCTGCGGGCGAATCCAGATCTATCTTTTCGGGAAGCTGGACCAAGACATAATTAATGCTGACATTCCGCTCGAGAGAGTGCGCAACTACCGCATGTCCAGTTGTGGCAGAGCCAGCAAAAAAATCAAGAACAATGTCACCGTCGTCGACGGTCAATTGCAGCATCCTTCGAATTAGCCTTGTAGGCTTCGGGTTGTCAAAAATGTCACTTGATCCGAGTATTTTTTTGATTTCTTTAGCCGAACTCTGATTATCCCCGACTTCTGAATTGCTCCACCACGTCCACGCGTTAACACCCTCAGACTCGGACAAAAACTTCTTAAGTCGAGGTCGGGCGTTGCCATCCTTGCCGAACCATAAGCGATTGTCTGCATACAGCTCATCATATGTTTTCTTCGCCAAAGCCCAACACCTGCCGTCCGGTGGCGGATAAGACTTTCCTGATGGGGTAATGACTTCAAAAAATTGATCTTTAGTAGCGTGGCCAGTTTGGCCTGTCAGGTCGACCGATGCCCAAGGCCCTCGCGGATCATTATCACGGTTCTTGTATTCAGAACTGCGGGTGTGCGAAAGAGGAAGCTTCTTAAGCAACTGCTGGCCTAACTCACTTCTCACATAGACAAGCACGTAATCATGGGCCGCTCCGAGATTAAATCTTGAATCTGGAGACGTACGCTTCTGCCAAACGACAGAAGCAATAAAATTCTCCTCTCCAAAAATCTCATCACACATCCGCCGCAGGTTTTCCACCTCGTTGTCGTCGATGGAAATAAAGATCACCCCATCCTCCCGCAGCAGGTTGCGGGCCAGGTACAGGCGGGGGTACATCATATTCAGCCACTTGGTGTGGAAGCGGCCTTCGTTGGCGGTGTTGGTGGAGAAGGTGCGACCTTCGCTGTCTTTCAGGCCGGCGTATTGCAGGTAGGTGTCCAGGCTCTCGCTGAAGTTGTCCGGGTAGATGAATTCCTTGCCGGTGTTGTAGGGCGGGTCAATGTAGATCATCTTAACCTTGCCATAATAGCTCTTCTGCAGCAGTTTGAGCACTTCCAGGTTATCGCCTTCGATAAACAGGTTCTCGGTGGTGTCGAACTCCACCGACTCCTCCCGGCAGGGTTTGAGGGTGGCGGTGGTGGGCTGCTGGATCAGCCGCAGGCAGTCCCGCTTGCCGGGCCAGTCCATGCCGTAACGTTCCCGGCGACTGTCGAAGAGGTCGGTGAACTCACCCAGTTCCGCTTTCAGGCGCTCCAGATCAATGGTCACCTTCAGCTCCCCCTGGTCGTTGCGGGTTTCGGTGAAGATGCCCGGGAACAGTTGTGCAAGCTCCTTGCGGCGTTGCTCGGCAATGTCCAGAGACTGGCCGTTCATCTGGGTGTTTGGATTCGTCATACTGCTGATCATTCCTTTAACTCGGGAGACTGCCAGATCTTTCAAATCTGATTCGATTGGCGTTAGTCTCGGTAAGACTCTTTTTTCGCCGCATAGACGGTAAGCTGCAACTCCTCCCCGACCATCTTGTATTCAGGCCGCTTGCCGGATAGCTTTTCGGATTCGTTGAGAATCACCGGCACGCCCTCCCCCCGCTTGTCCATCATGCGGGAGCGGTTAATGGTGGGGTGCTCGTAGGGGCAGCGGGCCAGCAGGCTGGTAATGAGCTGATTGCGGGAAGCCTGCCGGGCCATGAGTTCGTCCACTTCCATGGTGTTGACCAGAGCTCCCGGTGAGCAGAATACCAGCCGATCGGCAAACATGTGCAGGCGAATGTGAGCGCCGTAAATGTCGTAATCTCGGTGGGCGACAGCGTTAACCAACGCTTCGAAGATGGCGGTCAGGCTGTATTGGGGGATGTCTTCCCGGCCCAGCAGTTTGCGGGCAGCCACGCGCTGGTTTTTCTCGACAAAGGCCAGGGCTCCGCTGATTTGTTGGTCCAGAGGGCCAGTAAAGTCCATAGCGTCAATTTGTTGGTCCGCATCGCGGTCGTCGCCCGCGTAACAGACGGACTGAATGTAGGCGTTGGGAAGCCAGTTGACCGGGCTCGGGGTGCCCAAAAGAACACCGGATACACTCAGTTTTTCATTCCCATCATCATCGTCCACCAGCATACGGAGCTTGCGAAGCTGGGTTCTTTCCGGCTGGCCTTCTTCGCGCAGGAACTTGCGGTAGAGGCTCGGGTCCAGATCTTCGTAACGGGTGCCGGGCACCGGGCGTTCGTCCAGCCAGATCAACCGGGACTGGCTGCGCTGCATCATCAGCCGTGCTAGATATTCCTGCTTCATCGGCTGTTTGGATTCGGCCACACGATGAAAATAGCGTCCGTTACTACTGTGGACGAACAGGCTCTTCTCGATATCCACGTGAAGCACGTTTTTCATGTCACCGTGTTCGTCAGGCAGTTCGAGCAACCGGGTAGCAATGGGTAGTGGCGGTTCTACGTTGTCGGTGGCGGCATCTTTTACCCGTTTCTGCACCGCCTCGAGCATATCGGTGGGAATGCCGGTGATTTCACGGGTTTTGTCGTCCACACCCAGAACCAGGTAGCCGCCTTTCTGGTTCGCAAAAGCGGCCATTTCGTCGGCCAAATCTTTCTGGTCCGGACCTTTGATTTTGCTGCCGCGGATTTCAACCCGCTTGAACTCATAGCCGGAATCTTCGCCCAGACGAATCTGGTACAACAGGTCTTTAACCAGTTTTTCTCTATCCATGATCTTCTCTGGCCTGTATCAGTGGGTGAGTGTCCAGCGGGCGGTAAACAGCTCTTTGATCTCGCACGTCAGTTCCAGCTTTTCGCTCACTTCGTCCAACAGGCGGTCTTCCTCGTGCTCAATGGCTTTTTTGGAGTGGTGGTATTCTGCCAGAGCGTCGTCCCGCTTGCGTTCCAGTTTGCGAAGCTCTTTTTTAGCCTGGATTTTTTCAGCCGTGGAGGCCAGTTGTCTCGCCTCTTTTTTGTAGGCGCGGATCTGCTCATCCAGCTCATCAACCGTGGCCATGAGCGCTTTACGGCGGTCCTGAGCCCAGCGTTCAAGCTTTTCGGACTCCTGTTCCAGGTAATTATCGAGCTCAGCTTCTGTTTCGGCCTCGGCTGCTTTTACAATCTGCGATTTCCAGTCTGCAAAGAGTTCCTCCGGAATCGAATCTGAAAGGGTCTCTGCGCGAGCGGGCACAGACATCAGATGGTCGGCGTTTTCTAATGTCAGCTTCTGGCCGTCATCCGTTTGAGCCAGAACCACCAAACGAGTGCTCTTTGTTTTTCCTTTATTGTAGGTAAACCGTATTTCAAACGCGGTGAGTACGCCAGACTGACCGATGTACTCTTTCAGCGCGGCATACTGGCCGTGGAGCTGACCGTAGTGGAACACCAAATGCGCAGGCTCCGGATCTCGGCTTTTGGCCCTGTGCACCAGATCCCAGGCCAGATAATGCTCAGTGGCCTGTAAACGGAAAAATTCGGAGTCGTTCTGCTCAGCCAGTGGCCAGCTCAGGTCATAGCGCTGATTGTTGAGGTAGAAATGGTTGGTGTTGAATCTGGCCTCCGGCAATTCCGCTCGGGCCAGATCCATGAGGACCTGTTCATATTCCTGCAGGAAGTCGTTGCTCTGATCCCGATGGGTTTTAAGCGCTGACACGACATCCCGGTCGAAATTGTTCAGCAGAGCTTCCCGTGCTGCTGTCTCCCGAGCGGCCAGGGTGTCTTCCAGGGATTTCTGAAGTTGGTCAAACTGGTACTCGATTTCCTGATCGGTACGGCAATTCTGATAAATTTCGTAGATGCGGCGTTCGATATCGATGCTACCCTCGATCGCTCCCAGCACCTCATCTGAAGCACCAAATACACCTTCAAACAGTTTGAGTTTTTCATCCAGAAGCTGAAACACCCGGCGATCCGCCGGGTTCTTGCGGTTTACGAAGTTAACCACCACCACATCATTCTTTTGCCCGTAACGGTGGACCCGGCCAATGCGCTGTTCAACCTTCTGGGGATTCCAGGGCAAGTCGTAGTTGATCAGCACGGAGCAGAATTGCAGGTTAATACCCTCACCGCCGGCCTCGGTAGAAATCAAAATATCAGCCTTGTCACTGCGGAACCGATCTACCAGTGCAGCTTTCATATCAGCGGGTTTCGAACCGCTGATACGTGCAGAACCTTTGTGTTCTTCCAGCCACGCCTGGTAAATGGCTTTGGAGCGAGCGTCGTTGTTGGAGCCGTTGAGTATGACGGTTCGCTCCGCGTAGCCACTGCTTTCCAGAAGATCATGAAGGTATCGTTGGGTCCGGCACGACTCAGTGAACACCACTGCTTTACGTTGCCCGCCGAGGCGTTCTGTCATGGTGAGGGCTTTTTCCAGCACCGTGAGCAGGGCTTGGCCCTTGGCGTTGCTGGTGATGCTCTGGGCCAGATTCCGAAATTCGGTGAGTTGGGCAATTTCCTGGCTCAATCTGCCCGAAGACCCGGAGGTCTCGTCATTGCTGGTTTCGCTGATGCCCTCCTCGTCCTCGCCGTTTTCGGACTCTGCCCAATCGTCTATTTCCTCGATATCAGAAAGAGCCTCCTCATCAAGCCGCTGCTGCTGTTCGAGACGCTCAATCATGCCTTTGAGCGTGTCGGCAACAGCGAAAGATGACGATGCCAGAATCTTACGCAAGCCCATGCTCACCAGATGGCGGGCACGGGGGTTAATCGCCTCGTTATCCGGTCGCTGCAAATAATGGGAAAGTTTTTGATACAACGCCCATTCTTCCGGCAACGGCGTGAAGTCTTGAGTAATGGAATAGCGGTTGGTGAAGTTGATACCGCCCTCTTCCTGAACCTGGCGCCGAAGGGTCCTGTGGCAAAGCGGACGAATACGGCGTTTGAGATCGTCCAGTGATTTCTGATCCCGCTGCCGGTTTACGTAGAGCGCTCGAAACGACTTTTCATCGCCGAAAAAATAAGGATCGATAACCTGACTCAGGCCATAGAGTTCCATCAGGTTATTCTGGATCGGTGTGGCTGATAGCAGGACACGGCTATCAGCGAATTCGGTGGCCTCCACCAGCGCTTTGGCCCGCTTGCTGCCATTGGCCTGATAGAGGTTCCGTAGTTTGTGGGCCTCATCGAAGACAACTAGGTTCCAGCTAACCAATCGCACATAGTCACGCTGTCGAGCCGCGTACTCATACGAGCAAATAACGATCTGCTCGTTTTGATCGAACGGATTGTTTTTTCCTTCTTTTTTCAGGCTTGCAGCAACTTTGCCATCAATGATCACCGACGGCAGCTCAAACTTGTCGCCGAGCTCCTGGCTCCACTGTTTTCGCAATGAGGCCGGCACAATCAAGAGGATGTTGCGTTTGTTCTCAGCCCATTTCTGTGCCATCACCAGGCTAGCTTCAATAGTTTTACCCAGGCCCACCTCGTCCGCCAGCAGCACACCCTGTTCCAAGGGAGATTTCAACGCGAAACAGGCAGCATCTATCTGGTGTGGGTTCATGTCCACACGGGCAGAGGCCATGGCCCGGGAGACCTGGTTTTCGATTTTGCCGGATTGGGTTAACCAGTGGGCAAAGTAGGTGCTCTGGTGAGGGGTGAACATCTCCGACTTTCCTTTAGAACAGACCGCCAATATAGTTCCCAGCATGCGGACTCTCAAGGATTATTACTATGCGATCAATACCTTGACCCGGCCATCTTACGGAATCTGTCGGAGATACACCTAGATTAGTTGCTTTACTGGCTAACGGGATCTGTTCACTGCCGAGTATTCTGATTGCAAAGGCAGCAAATCAAACACTCTGCTCTCATTATTGGGGTCCACAAGCTCCGTGGCGAACTTGTAAACCCGAGGCGTGGCGTAGAGCATTTTCAAAGCCTTGCCATGAGGCATCGCCATGTAACGCTCCGGCTCATTCTGCTCCAGCCATTTGCGAACCCTTGGAGCCATGTTATGGCCCATTTTCGGGAAGAAGTGGTGTTCGATGTGGTGGCTGAAGCGAAAGTGCAGCCGGTCCAGGATCGGGTTGCAGCGCAGGCTCATGGAGTTGTCGAGCGGGTTGTTGGTGGCGGTCTGGGGGCGCAGGAAGTGGTTGGTCAGGATGTATCCCTGCCCCAGGGCGTTGGCGGTCATGAACGGAATCAGTACGGTGAACACAGCGAGCGGGCCGGACACGACCGCCAGGGCCGTCCACAACGCCAGGCAAACAAACACCTGGGCAATCGCCAGCTTGCGGTTAAAGCCCTTGAACTGCTTGCGGTGCTTCGCCTGAATCCACAGCACCAATTGGGCATGGAAGGTGAAGGAGTAGGTCAGGAACAAGTAGCTGTACCAGGTGCCGGACCCCGGGGCCAGCTTGTGGAACTTCTTCTGGCCGGGGTTGGTCTTGTAGCGGCGTAGGGTGCCGAAGCTGTCCGGGTCGGTGTCACCGGTGTTGGTGTTGGCGTGGTGCACTACGTTGTGCCACTTCCGCCAGAACTCCGGCGGCACCAGCAAGGGCCCGAACCCCAGCCAGCCAAAGAAATTCTGCCACCGCCGGCTCATGCCCAGCGCACCGTGCAGCACCTCATGGGCCAGCAATGCCTGGCAACCAATGGTATGCCCCACCAGCAGCCCCAGCCCGAGGTTGGCATACCACGGCAAACCCGCCAGCAAAATAACCACCAACCCGGCCCAGATCACCGCCTGCAACGGCAGAAACCAGATCACCCGCCAGCTCTGCGATTGAAACGTATCAGCGGGCAGTTCCTTCTTCATCCTGTCCCGGAGTTCCCGTTCATCCGGTTTCCCAAACACGGCCGTCGCCGCTGCTCCCTGTTTCACTGCTGCGTTCATCGGTTACCTGTCCACGTTTACTGTTGATTGAAGTGACCATGCGCCAAATTTTCAGCGCACACTCGTTAGCTGAAAAATACAACAACAAACAAAATGAAACAACGGCGGAAGGCTTAACAAGTGACGAATACACAAAAATAAAGAACAGATGTGTTCTGAAAAGCAATCACTGATGTCCGGCGCTGCGGGTGACGAGCCCCTCCCAGGAATCTCTTTGGCCATGGATGGCCAAAGTGAAGCGCACAGGGATGATGGGA
>NZ_AXBV01000045.1:0-340 GCF_000475255.1 Marinobacter sp. ES-1 | reverse complement strand
TTATACGAACCCGTTCGTATATCCCGCGTTCGTATAATTCCAACCCAAACGCGCCCAAAATTTGTAATTTTTCTATTCAAAAACAACAACATGACAGTAATTCACCACGGCTACCGCCGGAGTTATACGCCCTGTTTCGAGCCACCCCTGCTCATGCCGAGGAGCGTATAACTCCGCCCCTCCCTTTCCTTCTTTCCAACCTTATCAGAAGGTTACACATATTTCCCATGCATTTTTCCGGACTTTTGCGAACGCGTTCGTATAACTCCGCCCCGGATCATCGGGTTGACAAATTCCCCTCCCAGACTACTGTATATCCATGGGTCTTCACTTCTTTTAG
>NZ_AXBV01000044.1:0-467 GCF_000475255.1 Marinobacter sp. ES-1 | reverse complement strand
TATACGAACGGGTTCGTATAATTATCTGTTAATGGCTGTGGCCTCGGTTCTTTTTGGCTGCGGCGTGCCAGTAGCCTTGGTGCCGGGCCTGGTTGCCAGACCCGCATCATCTGGTGAGCACCAAGGCCGTCAAAATCCGCGTTCGGTTTGGTTGCTTTAGCAGGCGGTGGCGTTGGTAGCGGTTTTGGTGTTCACCGTGTGGGGCTGTCCGCCGAAAACTCGGTCTGGATCTGCTACCTTTGAGTTCAGGTTCGTTCACCGCATCGATGGCGGTGTTTTCAATTACAGGGCATCGGCTTATGCCGGTGCAGGGTTACGGAGTAGGCCGTCACGGTCAGTGCCATGTAGTAGGCAGTGTCATTACCTGCCACTAACCAGTCGCTGTAGTACGCGGCCGATGGCCGCCGGACGCCCTTTTCATTGCGGCTTCGCCTCCATTGCAAGGGCGCCGCTAAGCTTCGCGTTAA
>NZ_AXBV01000043.1:0-133208 GCF_000475255.1 Marinobacter sp. ES-1 | reverse complement strand
CACGATGGGCCGGAATACGCACTGATACCATCCGCTCAAGGAACTTCGACTGAAAGAACGGTTATAATGCCGACACCAGGCCTCCCCAGCGGAGGCCTTTTTCGTTGTTTGTTCCAGAGGAGTAAGTTGTCCCTTGAGCGGCCTGTTAGCAACCTTCGCCCACACCCTTGAAACCACCCTGCCGGTTTTTGCCATGGTCTTTATCGGCATCGGCCTGCGCCGGATTGGCTGGATAGACCAGAACTTTGTCAGCACCGCTTCCGCCTTGGTGTTCAAGGCCACGCTGCCAACCCTGGTGTTCCTCAGCATCATCCGGGCAGATCTGACGACGGCATTCAACATCAAACTGCTGCTGTTCTACCTGGCGGCCACACTGGCCAGCTTCGGCGCTGTCTGGTTCTGGGCAATCCGGCGGGTGACCAAAGATGACCGGGGCGTCTATGTGCAAGGTGCGTTCCGGGGTAATTGCGGGATTGTCGGCCTGGCCTTGGCGGCCAACCTTTATGGCGATTACGGCTTGTCTGCCGGCGGCATATTGCTGGGGCTGGTGATTATTTCCTACAACGTGCTGTCTGTCGTGGTATTGCTGGCGTATCAGCCGGGTAAAAGCATGAGCTTCTCGAACACCGTTAAAGACGTGGTTCGCAATCCGCTGATTATTGCCGTGGTTATCGCCATTCCCTTCGCCGCCTGGGAGGTCACGCTTCCACAATGGGTGATGACCAGCGGCAATTACTTTGCCTCTCTCACCCTGCCACTGGCCCTGCTCTGCATTGGCGCCACCGTTTCCCTGAAAGCCATCAGAACAGACAGCGGCCCGGCGCTGGGAGCGTCGGTATGGAAAATGGTGAGTTTGCCGGCCCTGTGCACACTGGCGGCCTGGCTGGCGGGATTCGAAGGCCGGGAGCTGGGCCTGATGTTCCTGTTCTTCGCCAGCCCGACGGCAGCGGCGAGTTTTGTCATGGTGAAGGCTTTGGGCGGGAACGACCGCATGGCGGCCAATATCATTGCACTGACCACCTTACTGGCCAGCGTAACGGTAACGGCGGGGGTCTTCATACTGCAGTCCACCGGGCTGGCGTAATGCCCTGCCCGGCGGGCTGAGGTTTCAGGCGATCAGAACTTCAGGCGGCTGCCGATCATGGCGACGTTTACATCGTCATAGTCGCCGTTGTCAGCATCCAGCGCGAAGTTGTTGTAGGCGAAGTATACGTCCAGGCGCTTGATGGGCTGGTAGACGTAGGCGGCGCCGTAGATTTCTACGTCGGAGCCTTGGACCGCACCTACATTGTCGCCATTAGCATCCACTGCGGCCGGGTTGAAGTCTTCACCTGCAGCCCGGTGCACTGTGAACGAGTGCTTTCCAGTCCTGTAGCCCACTTTGAACATGTTGAAGTCGGAATCGCGACCGGCATCGTTCTCAGCATTCGAGTAGACCGCAGTCAGGTTGATACCGGTATCGTGCAACCAGGATACAGAGCCACCTACCGTATCCAGATCTTTGGCGCCGGCGTCATTTTCATCCTTGGTAGAATAGCCAACAGACGCAGAAAGCTTGCCTAGACCGTCAAATGAAGCATTGTAGAATGCTGCAACCTCAGAAATGTCTTGATCGTCTTTATAGCCTTGGCTCACCGCCAGATTAACCGGGCCAAAGGCGGGCGCATCGTAGCGGACCCGATCGTAACGTGCTTCGAAATCCTGGTTTCGAACAGAAGTAAACAGAGTCGGACCATTATTTGAATCATCTACAAATCTTAGCGCACCACCTACCAACGCCAGATCCGGGAAGGAGGCTACCTTGGTGCCAGACAGATCAGACTCAGTTGCCCCGTCGGCCGCACCTGAACCCTGCCCTACAGAGATCTTGCCGTAACGCCCTGCAGCGAACAGGTTAATGTGCCGCTCGTCCCAGTTACCCTTGATGGAACGGTCATCGGGCGTGACCAGATTTGAAGGATTGTGCTGATATTCAAATTCAACGTGCGCACCCACCTTCAGATCGATGTCTTTCAGGTCAGTGCTAATGCGAGCACCTACACGGCTGGAGGCATAGTCGTTGTCCACGATGTACTGCTCGGAGCCTTCGCCAGTATCGGCGTGCATAACCGCCATGTTGATGTGGCCGTAGAAATCCACGTCCAGATCAGGGACTTCAGCCTTCTGGGCAAAGGCCGGTGTAGAGGCCAGGCCGGCCGCAGCGATGAACAATGCAAGTTGGTGTTTTTTCATTCTGATTCTCCGGTTTTGGAAGATATTTCATTTCCGTGGCATGGAGAACAAGTTAGGAAGTTCAGAGAGGTGGCGATTTGACTGATGTCAGTTTTGTGGGGGTGTTTGGTGTGGCGTAGCGGTTAATGCTTACGGCTGTAGGGATTATTCCGCCCAATAAAAAACCCCGGCATTTCTGCCGGGGTTCTTTTATTGGCGGAGAGGGAGGGATTCGAACCCTCGATACGCTATTAACGTATACACACTTTCCAGGCGTGCGCCTTCAGCCACTCGGCCACCTCTCCAATAAACTGTTTCAAATCAGCTACGTTGTCGCTCATTTGAGGGCGCAAACTTTAATAGTTTTGCTGGCGTTTGGCAACCGCAATGAAGCGATTCCTTTAAAAAAATCCTGAAAATCCGTGTTGGCGGATTTCCGGCGACTAAATTGGCTATCCTTGTCATCAAACACCCACAATATCCGGAGCCTCTTTATGTTAATGAAAGCCGAACAGTCCACCCTGCTTCTTGTCGATGTACAGGCCAGGCTGATGCCTGCAATCAGTCAGGGAATGGAGGTGGTCGACCGCTGCACCCTGCTGGCGACAATTGCGGGCTTGCTGGAGGTGCCGGTCATCGCCACGGAGCAGGTTCCGGACAAGCTGGGGCCGAATGTGGAAAGTGTTCGGGAGCTTTGCCACCACACCGTCAGCAAATACCATTTCGATGCCTGTCCGGACGGGCTGATTGATGCCCTGCCGGAGGGCCGCCAGCATATTGTCATCGGAGGCTGCGAAACCCACGTATGTATGCTGCAAACGGCCCTGAGCCTTCTGGATGCCGGTTACAAGGTCTGGGTGGTTGCGGATGCAACCGGTTCCCGAAATGATTTCGACCGGGACGTAGCGCTGGACCGCCTGCACCAGAGTGGCGCCCGGATTGTTACCACAGAGATGGTAGCGTTCGAGTGGATGGTAGACTGCCGCCATCCGAGGTTCCGGGACGTTCAGGCACTGATCAAATAGCACTTATTCGAGGTTTTTCATGCTGAATATGGATTTCTCCCAGCGAGTGGTTGTTCATACCCGCGAACAGGAATGGCAACCCAGCACGGCGGCGGGCGTGGAGCGCAAGCCGCTGGCACGGGAAGAGGCCGAACGGGGCCATGCCACCAGCATAGTTCACTACAAACCCGGTTCTTCCTTCAAGCGGCATGAGCACCCACTGGGCGAGGAAATCCTGGTATTGGAGGGCGTATTCTCCGACGAGACCGGCCATTACCCGGCCGGCACCTACCTCCGGAACCCGCCCGGCACTGGCCACGCGCCCTTCAGCGAAGAAGGTTGCACCCTGTTGGTGAAGCTGCACCAGTTTGATCCGAAGGACACCGCAACCGTTCGTGTCGATACCAATCAGGCTGAATGGTTGCCGGGCATTGGCGGGCTGCAGGTAATGCCCCTGCACGATTTCGAGCATGAGCATGTGGCCCTGGTGAAATGGCCGGCCAATGAGGCCTTCCAGCCCCACCGGCACTTCGGTGGCGAGGAAATCCTGGTGCTGTCCGGCGAGTTCTGCGATGAACACGGCCGTTACCCGGAAGGCACCTGGATGCGCAGCCCGCACCTGAGCCAGCATCACCCGTTCGTAGACCAGGAAACCGTTATCTGGGTGAAGACCGGCCACCTGCCCCTGCCGGCTGGCGCCTGAGCAGCCAGGCTGCCATCAACAAAGCGTGCAGCACCAGCAGCGGCACGGCAACCATTAACAGCGAAGCCCAGCCCAAGGCTGTCAGCACGGCTCCGGCACTCAGCGCCGCCGTGGCCTGGGCGCTGAATACCATGATGTCATTGAGGCCCTGTACCCGGAATCGCTCTGAATCCCGGTAGCCCTGAGGCAACAGGGTGGTGCCGCCAACAAACAGGAAGTTCCAGCCCACCCCGAGCAGGATCAGGGCCCATAAATAATGGTGGAAGCTGATGCCTGCCGCGGCCAACAGAATACACCCCAGATAGGCCAGCAAGCCGACAGTCATCATCAAGGGGATGCCCACCACCCGGATCAGCCGTCCGGAGATAAGAGACGGCAGGTACATGGCCATGATGTGCAGCTGGATTACCCGCTTGGCGTCGTCAAAATCGTGCCCGGCCATTTCCGTCATACTCAGGGGCGTTGCAGTCATGATAAAGCTCATCACCGCATAACCAATGGCTGCACCACTGATGGCGGTCCAGACCAAGGGATTGGCGAGAATCTCACGCATGGGGCGACCACCACCCACGACAGTCTCGGCCACGCGCTCCCCGGAAGGCCGATAACCGACCGCCACCACAACCAGAGCCATGGCTTGCACCACCGCCAGTCCGGCCCAGCTCAGAAGAAATGGAAAACGTTCGCCGGTGCCGCTGCCCAGTCCGGCAACTTCCGGCCCGAGCCAGGCAGCTACCAGGCCACCAAGCAATACCCTGGCGGCCGCTGTACCCGCCATGTCCGAAGCTACCGATTCCATGGCCGCAAACCGGTATTGATGCACCACCGCCAACCCGGAGCCACCGATAACGGCGGCAAGGCACATGGTGACAAAGTCCGATTGCCAGGAGGCAAACATACCCAGCCCGCCAGCGATCATGCCAGCCAGCGTGCCCAGCAACATCACCTGCTTGCGCCCTACCCGCTCCATCAGCCAGGTAGCCGGCTTGATGGCCAGAACTGTGCCGACCACCACCAGTCCTACCGGCAAGGTGGCCAGTTCCGGTGCAGGCGCCAGCAGCCGCCCCTGAATACTTCCGATAAATACAATAAAAGGAGCCGTGCACATGGCCAGCGCCTGAGCCGCTACCAGCACCCATACATTCAAAGGCATGAAACTGTCCCGTCAGAAATGCGAAAACGGCAGCCTATCACTAAATGACAGGCTGGCAAGTGCTGCTCAAAGCCGCAATGACGGCTAATGCAGGTGAATCGTCATCCGGGAATCCGGATGGAAACGGATATCCTGAATACTGATATTGCCAATAGGCGGTGTCTGGCTGTTGGTGACACGAATATTGTCGAGACGAACTTCCTCGATGCGCTCCGGCAGCAGCAACTGAAGTGCACCGTCATCGCGGATACGGTATTGGGGTTCGCCTTCCCGGTAATGGACGCCGGAAATACTGAGGTCCGAATCGACGAAGCTCAACACCGGAGAGAATATGTGGGAGGCCAGTTTCAGGGTGTTAACCGGGTCCCGGGCGGTTTCCGGATCAGCGACGGTCTCAATACGCTCCAGAAGCCCAATCTCGCTCCCCGCTGTTATGCTAGCCATTTCCTCTTCGGTCATGGGCGCAAAGCCGCCATACATCTCGCCCGCCACCACCGGAGCCAGGGCGGCATTGGAGTTGCCTGAGGCAAAGGTAACCAGGGGCTGGAAAGGGACGGTGACCATGGCCACCAGTGCGGCGGCGTTGCGGTAACGGGCCTGGTGTTTGAGAACCCGGTGCAGTTCCCGCTCGGTAAGCCAACCGGCTTCTACGAGCACCTCACCCAGGCGTTGGCCGGTGTCATGCTGAATTTTCAGGCCGGCTTCCAGCTGGCCTTCCGAGATATAACCCCGGTTGATCAGCAACCGGCCAAGCCGGGACTTTTCCTCAAACCCTTTGTGTACTTTCACTGGCAAACGCTCCCGCTGGTACAGTTGCAACCGTACAACCCGGCCCGGCACGAACGAACCGCACCCGGCAGAGCATTACTCTCCCTGGATGCGGATTCTGGAATCCCGGTGAAAGCTTAGATCATAGAGGTTGATATCGCCTAGTGGCGGGCCGTCTCCGCCGCCTACGTTAAGATTTTCGATGGCGACCAGGTCCACGGTTTCCGGGAAGGCAACATGGATTGCGCCATCGCTGCCCAGCGTGACGACCTCTTCGCCCGGCCGGTATTTAATGCCGACAATCTTGAAGTCCATGTCCAGCAAATCGGGCAGCGACGCCAGCAGGTCTTCAAGGACATTGGCCACATCTGCACCGGCAGTGCCCAAGTCCGCAAGGCTGTCTCCGCTAACCTCACCGGATGGCGCATTCACACGGGTGACATAATCCGGGCTCTCAAGGTGGGCCGGCTGGGTGCCACCACCCGCTCGCAGCAACTCCTGCAAACGCACACTGCCGTGAGCGGACACCGCAGACATACCGGCTTCTGATACCGGCAGAAACGCCGGTGTGTAGCTCCAGTTTTGCTGCTCGGAAGCCAAGGCCATTGGCGCGGAACCGGTAAAGACGGCGAAGGCAGACGCCACCGCACCAGCCTGCGTTAATAAACGGAATCTCACCAGACTTCTCCTGTATTCAAAGTGATTACCGTACAACCCGAATCGGCAACATGACTTACAAATCTACACATTTAAAGGATAACCCAGCCTATTCAACTGTCTACCATCGTGGGCATTCAATGGTTAAGTATCTGTTAGAATTGTGCACAGGTTACGATTTCAGACATTATGTCAGCCAAGCGATCCATTCCTGAAACCGCGAGTCCTGTTGAAATGACAAATACCGTAAAAAGCCTGTTTAATGTGAAGCCCGTCCTGTTTGCCCTCGCACTGCCCCTCATGAGTGCCGCTCCGGTGCAGGCAGAAGGGCCTGTAAACGAGCGTCCGGAAGTGCGGTTTGAAACCTCTCACGGTGATTTTTCCCTGGAGCTGCGCCCGGATGTCGCCCCCAAAACGGTCGAAAACTTTCTGGGCTATGTCGATAAAGGCTTCTACAACGGCACGATTTTCCACCGCGTAATCGCCGACTTCATGATTCAGGGCGGCGGATTTACTGAAGACATGTCCCGCAAGTCTACCGAAGAGGCCATTGTTAACGAGGCCTCGGCCGAGCTGCCTAACGAGCGGGGCACCATTGCCATGGCCCGCACCAGCGCACCGGATTCCGCTACCTCCCAGTTCTTCATTAACGTGGTCGACAATCCCTACCTGAACCCGGGCGCCAACGGTGCCGGCTATGCGGTATTTGGTAAAGTAACAGAAGGCATGGATGTGGTGGACGCCATTGCCGGTGTTAAAACGGCCCGCATTCGTGGCATGGCCGATGTGCCCGTTCGCTCTGTGATCATCGAGCAGGTAACCCGGGCTGCTGCCGAAGACTGACTCTATGACCAACCCTGTTCTGCCGCCGGCCATGGAGCCGGCGGATCTTGTCTGGCGCGATGGTGTGCCGGAATCTGCCCGCTTTGGTGATGTGTACTTCAGTCGCGACAACGGGCTGGAAGAAACCCGCTATGTATTCATCGGCCGCAACCGGCTCCGGGAGCGCTTTGCTGAGCTGGCCGATAACCGTCATTTTGTGGTTGCGGAAACCGGCTTTGGTACCGGTCTGAACTTCCTGGCCGCCTGGGCCGAGTGGTTCAACTGCCGGCCGAAAGATGATTCTGCCATTCTGCACTTTGTGTCTGTGGAACGGTTTCCCCTGACCCGGAGTGACCTGGAAAAAGCCCTGTCTTTCTGGCCGGAGCTTGCCCCCCAGGCTGCCGAACTCATCGCCCATTACCCACCACTGATTCAGGGTACTCACCGGCTGGTACTGGCGGGCGGGCGAATCCGGCTGACGTTATATTTCGGTGATGTTCTGGACGCCTGCCGAGACCTCTCCTTCAAGGCGGATGCCTGGTTCCTGGACGGCTTTGCCCCGTCGCTGAATCCGGAGATGTGGCTGGAAGACGCCATTGGCCAGATTCGAAACCACAGCAAGCCCGGCACCACGCTGGCCACCTTCACCTCTGTGGGTCGGGTGCGCCGGGCACTGATCGATGCCGGGTTTTCCATGCAAAAGGTACCGGGTTTCGGTCGCAAGCGGGAAATGCTCACCGGCCAGCTTGAGGTTTCCGGGGCCGACTCCGGTGCATCAGACCGGTCACCGGTGGCGATCATCGGTGCCGGAATTGCCGGTACCACCCTCGCCCGCAACCTTGCGGAACGGGGGGTTCCCGTTGTGCTGGTTGACCGGGCCGATCAGCCCGGCGCCGGTGCCTCCGGTAATGCTCAGGGCGCGCTCTATGTGAAGCTGGGCGTGGAATACAATGCCCAGACCGAACTGGCCGCAACCGCGTTGAGTTTCAGCCAGCGCTATTACCGGCGCTGGGCCGGACAGTTCTGGCACCCCACTGGCCTGCTGCAGCTTGCTTCCAACGAGCAGGAGCAGCATCGTCAGCAGAAGTTCCTTGAACGCTGCCAGTACCCGGCCGAACTGCTGGAACCGGTGGATGAAGAGCTAGGTTCGAAGCGCGCCGGCCTGAAGGTAACAGCCAGCGGCCTGTGGTTTCCCGGTTCTGGCTGGCTTGAGCCGGCAAAGGCCTGCGCTGCCCTTGCCGACCACCCGGGAATCCAACAGGTATTTGGTTTCAATGTACGCACGGTGAGGTCTGACGGCAAAGGCTGGACGATTGAAAGTCAGGAAGGCCAGCGGCTGAGCGCAGCGAGGCTGGTGATTGCAGGCGGTCACGAGTCCGCCAGCCTGAACCCGGCCAACGGCAAACTGAGGCTGAAGCCGATTCGGGGACAGGTCACCTGCTTGCCCGCAGAAAACTATAACCTGCCAGGGGCGGTCATCTGTGGAACCAAGTACCTGAACCCGGCCATGAGTGGAATCGCAGTAACCGGTGCGACCTTTGACCTGAGAGACAACAACCCGGACGTGACGCCGGAAAGCCACCAGGAAAATATCGAGCAACTGGCAGAGCTGCTGCCTGCCGTCATGGGCGACCATGGGCCTGATGCCAGCGAGCTTGCAGGTCGGGTTTCTTTCCGTTGCGCCAGCCATGATTATCAGCCGGTGGCTGGCGAACTCAAGGATGACAACGGGCAGGAAGTGCCGGGCGCCTACCTGCTGACCGGATATGGCAGCAAGGGTCTGACTTGGGCACCACTCATGGCAGAGTACCTGGCGGACCGGATAACCGGCCAGCCATTGAGCTTGCCGGAGCCGCTGATCCACCGGGTGGAAAGCTCGAGGTTATACCCCAAGCCGGACTGACTGGCGGCCGAGGATAACCCGACCACTTCTCATGGATTATCAGCCGGAGCTGTCAGCAACCGCCCTTCCGGACTGAACAGAAGAACCTGGTGTCCGGTATCGGAATCCACCAGCGCTACGATCTCATCATCCCGGTAGTTGCCGAGGCCCAGGAACTGCACACCCGGCTCCGCCAGTGCTTTTTGCCAGCTCTGATAAAGCTCCGGATCCTTCTGGGTGGTCACCCGTGCCAACAGGCCCTGGCCACCATCCAGCGTTCCGGCAGCAATCACATCACTTGCCAGTGCTACGCCCTTGTCCAGGGAGTTCACAGCGGCGTCTGCAACGGAGGCAATGGTGAACGCAGCCTTGGGCACGCCGGTACTGGTGAAGCCCAGTACAAACCCGGCCATTGCACCTGTTGTGCGCTCCAGCTCGTTATCGCCCTCTTCCACTTCGGTAAGACTGTAGCTCCAGGGGCCGTCACCGATCAGCCATGCGGTACTGTTTGCATACAAGCCGTGGCGGAGCTGTTCCGAGGCATCACCACCAATACCGTATACCGCGCCGTCTGCCGTGCCCGAATAGAAGAACGGTCCCACAGTACCGTTGCCATCAACCACGCCGGGCGCATAGCCAAATACCATCGGTGTTGAGAACTCTGTGCTGGCACCAGCTACCCGGTCGTTGCCGGTTGAGCCTTCCTGGCGGACCTCTTTCAGCTTGAGTTCCTCACCGATGGTTTCAACCACCGCCAGGAAGGTGTCGATGCCTCCGGAATTGCTCTGTCCACCCCAGGCGCCGTCGGATTCACCGGCAACCACTAGGTTGCCATTGGTACCCTGATAGCCCACTCGTTTGACGGAATCATTGCCGGAGGAGCCAAACGCAAGCCTGTAGTTGTCGAATACCGGTCCGTAGACACCGGTGTCCCCGTCTTTGCGGTATAACTCCACAACAGCCTCACCAGCGTCAGAATAAGCCACCACCAACTCTTCGTAGGTTATACTGCGACCGTCAACCCGCTCGGTTCGCTTACCCAGTGCCAGGTAAACCTCCGTGGCCGCTGCCGTTGCGCCGGCATTCAATTCAAGCGTGGAGCCCGACTGCACGCCTTTCTGGTCGTAGATCCGCACCTGCAGCACATCATCCGCGCCACGACCCGCCACATACAGTTCACCCTGCGCTCCCGTAGCCATGTCTGTGGGCACAAATCCATCCGTCCAGGTCAGCGGCGTTATCTGTCGGTTAAAGCTCAGGGTCATCAGCTCGTCGCTTTCGCCCCGGGCAAAGTTCTCGAGGCCGGCCTGACCCTTAACATCAACAACCAGGATCGCGAGGCGGTCATGCAGGCTTTCGGCGGTGTCTGCGTAGTCCTTCGCGGTAATACTGAACTGCACTTCGTTCACGCCTGCCGGGAACACCAGTTCATTAGTCCCGGGCTCAGGATCCAGCGTAAGGCCCTGAAGAGTCTCGGGGGCCTGGACAATCACAAAATCTCCGGTTCCAACGGTAGAACCCTGTTCGCTAACCGTCAGTTTTACATTTACCTGCCCTTCCCGCTCGCCAGTCAGGATGGCAGCGTAAACCTGCTCCTCGTTGTAACCCGCAGAGGTTACATCGGTCACCTCCGGGTCAACATTCAGCGTGTCCCTGGTGCCGCCGTTCAGGGTTCGCAGGGCAACCATCGGTTCGTTATCGGCAATGGCCAGGTTGGTGCTGATACCGGCGTTATTATTGCCAAGAGACGCCAGGCCATCACGAACCTCCGTAAGGGCCAGCCGAGCCTGCTCGGTGGGTTCTGCCACCTTGTCATCAATCACTTCCAGCGGGATATAGCATTCACTGATACCGGGCTCCAGGGTAACGACACCCCGGTCGTAGAAGCCTTCGGGGCCTTCCTGGTACGTCACGTAGGCCAGCTCATTGCCGTCTTCATCAACCGGGTGGTCCGAGCCGCTGCCAAGAGCGACAATGTCCTGCCCGACAATCGCACGGCCCATATTACTGTCGGCGGAATGGCAGTCCTGGGAAATAGCTCCAACGGGATCTTCACAGGTGAAATCCGACTCCAGCTGGAATGCAATGGAAACTCGGGTAACAGATGGCCGTTCAAGCCGGACTTTGGCATACACCCGGCGGGTTGGCTGGGCAGCCGTTTCGGAAACACTGTGGGCGCCTTCCGGCTCAAGCTCCGGCAATGCACAGTGTTCACCCCTGGGAGCACTGATCTCCGGTGATTCACCTTCGGTAAACTCCGGTGCCTCCACTGAAACCAGGTTGTGCTTCACTTCGATATCAAACGGCTGGAACCCGGCCAGACGACCATCAGTGGTAACGATATCGATATCTTCGGTTTTACCAAGGTCGTCCAGGCCGCGCTCGCCGCCGGTCAGCCCCGGCACACCGCGCATGATGACGCCCTGCCGGGCCTTGTTGCTGGTATCTTCCAGGGCCAGCCAGGCCGGTGCATTGGTGAGGGAATAATCGAGGATGCCTTCGCCGCCGTAGGCACCCCAGTTGTAGTAATACTCAACGCCGATGTATGCGGTGGCAGGCGGTGCGCCCAGCAATGTGGGGGCGTCCGGATCCTTTTCGGTTTTACAGCCGGCCGCGGCCAGGGCAACCAGAGCCAGGCCCGCAAGCCGGCCCGTCGAAAAAGTGCGGGTAAACAAATCGGCGCGCATGCAAAAATCCGTTTCAAGACGTTGTTGTTATGGCGGTGTCCGGTTGCGTGCAGCAAACCGGTTTACACACCGTTACAGGTCAACGCCATGGTAGCCAATTTGTTCTCCGGGGGATCTGCGCGAGTTCTCAGATTCACCGGCCAGCGGGCTTCAGGCCTCTAAGCCGTGCTCCTTGAGCAGGGCCAGCAGGCCGTCTTCGTCCAGAACCGGCACGCCCAGCTGCTCAGCTTTGGTGAGCTTGGAGCCGGCCGCCTCGCCAGCCACCACGCAAGCGGTCTTTTTGGAGACGCTGCCAGCTACCTTCGCCCCCAGGCGTTCCAGCTTTTCCTTGGCCTGGTCTCGGGTCATTCGGGACAAAGTGCCAGTGATTACCCAGGTTTCACCCTTTAACGGCTGCTCATCGGCCGCCACTACCTGCTCTTCCTGCCAGGTAACACCGGCGTCTTTAAGCGCTTGCAGGGTTTCCTGGTTATGGGGCTGGTCAAAGAAACTTCGGATATGGCCGGCCACGATGGGGCCGACATCCTGAACCAGCTGCAGGGCGTCCTCATCTGCCTTTGCAATCGCCTCCAGGGTTCCGAAATGGGACGCCAGGGACTTGGCCGTGGCCTCACCCACTTCCCGGATACCCAGCGCATACAGGAAGCGCCAGAGTACCGGGTTGCGGGAGCGGTCGATGGCCGCCACCAGCTTGTCGGCAGACTTGTCACCCATGCGCTCCAGGCTGGCCAGCTGGAATTTGGTCAACCGGTACAGGTCCGCCACGGTGCTCACCATGCCTTCATCCACCAGCACTTCAATCAGCCGATCGCCCAGACCTTCGATATCCATCGCCTTGCGGGAGGCGTAGTGGCGGATGGCTTCCTTGCGCTGGGCCGGGCAATACAGGCCGCCCGAACAGCGAGCCACGGCCTCGCCCTCAATCTGGACGATGTCGGAATCGCAGACCGGACAATGCGCGGGCATTTCAACGGAGGGCGCGTTAGCCGGGCGTTTTTCCGGCACCACCTTCACCACCTGCGGAATCACATCCCCTGCCCGGCGAATAATTACCGTATCGCCAATGTGGACATCCAGCCGGCGGATTTCATCCATGTTGTGCAGGGTGGCGTTAGAAACCGTTACTCCGCCGACAAACACCGGTTTCAGGCGTGCCACCGGGGTAACCGCGCCGGTGCGACCCACCTGAAATTCCACGTCTTCGATGACCGTCAGCTCTTCCTGGGCAGGAAACTTGTAGGCAATGGCCCAGCGCGGCGCCCGAGACACAAAGCCCAGCTGCTCCTGCAGGTCCAGCCGGTTGACCTTGAATACGATGCCGTCGATTTCATAGGGCAGACTGTCGCGCTTTTCCAACAACTCTCTGTAAGCCTGCAAGCAGGCTTCCGCCCCGCTGGCCTTGCGCATTTCCGGGTTGATCCGGAAACCCCAGCCACTCACCAGCTGCAGGCTGTCCCAGTGGGTGCCGGGCAGCACGCTTTCATCGGTAACGGCCATGCTGTAGGCACAGAACTCCAGCGGCCGTTTGGCGGTGACCGTGGATTTCTTCTGGCGAAGGCTGCCGGCGGCGGCATTGCGCGGGTTCACGAAGGTCTTCTCGCCCTGCTCCGCCAGCCGCTGGTTCAGCTTCTCGAACCCGGCCTTGGGCATATACACCTCACCCCGAACCTCGAGCAATTCCGGATAGCCACTGCCCCGAAGTTTCAGGGGCACGGAAGGAATGGTTCGAATGTTGGCGGTAATGTCTTCACCCGTGTAGCCATCGCCCCGGGTGGCGGCGCGGGTCAGCAAACCGTTTTCATAGTGCAGGCTGACCGCCAGGCCATCCAGTTTGGGCTCACAGACATACTCAATGGCGTCTTCGGTGTTCAGTCGATCGCGGATACGGCGGTCGAAGTCCCGGAGTTCGTCTTCGCTGAAGGCATTGTCCAGCGAGAGCATGGGCAGCCGGTGGGTGACTTCGGCGAAGCTGGTGTCCCGGGTGCTGCCTACCCTGCGGGTGGGCGAGTCGTCCGAGGCCAGCTCCGGGTGTTCCTGCTCCAGTTTCTGGAGCTCCCGGAACAGGCGGTCATATTCGGCATCGGGAATTCTGGGCTCGTCCAGAACGTAGTAGTAGTAATTGTGGTCTTCAATCGCGGCGCGTAGCTCGGCTACGCGCTGCTGGATGTCTGCAGAAGCTTTGGTCATCAGGTCGGGAGTCCTGGCTGGGTGTTAGGCCCGATGGGAACGTTGTTTGCGTTCGAATTCGCGGATGCGCTGGCGGCAATGCTCGATGGTCTGCGGTGTCATCACGCTGCGGCGCTCGTCTTTGAGTTCACCGCCCATGTTGCGCACCACTGTCTGGGCGGTTTCCAGCATGAAATCGAAGGCCTGCATGGCGTTTGACGGCCCCGGCAGGCTCATAAAGAAACTGATTCCCGGGGTTTTCATGGTGGCCAAATCCTGTGGCCGGAAGGTGCCCGGCTCTACCGCATTCGCCACACTGAACTGCACGGGCGTGGTGGTGTCGGAGCCTTCATGGCGATGGTAAATATCCAAGTCACCGTGTTCCAGGCCACAGGCTTCGAACAGCTTTTTCAAAACCGGGCCAGAGAATTCCTCGCCACTGCGGGACAACACGTTGATGACCAGTACTTCCCTGGCTTCCGGCCGGTTGGCGCCGGCCAGGGGCTGGTTACCACGAGGCGCCGCAGGTTCCCGGCGGGCGGTATCTTCTTCCACCTCGGAGGTGACAACCGGAGGTTCAGCCGCGGGCTCCACCACCGGCTCGGGCTCCGGTTCCGGTTCCGCTAGCGGCTCCGGCTGTTCGGGCCGCGACGGCACCTGAACCTGGACAGACTCCTGGGGCTCGTCATCAATCGCCCCCCAACCGGTTTCGGGCTCCACTTCGTCGTCAAAACCGTCCGATTCGGACGTGTCACGGGTTACATAGCCACGCTCTTCCAGGTTCCCCCGGGAGACGATGCGGGCGCCGCCGTTCGGCAGTTCCGGATTGTAGTCGTCATCCAGCGGCGACTCTTTCAGGTCACCGGCTCCCATGCCTGACGAAATCGCCATGGATTCCTTTCGGGCGCGACGCATACGGCGAATACCGTCAACCACGATTCCAATAATAACCAGGGTACCTATGGCGATTAACCATTCCCTAAGTGACATAAGCTGCTGTCCTGTTTGCAGTTCGGAACTGTTGTTACTCTAAGAAAAGCCGGTACTGAATACAACGCACACCGGGCCCAGATGGCGTTATTGTCATGGTTGACGGCTTATTCGCCAACCCTTCAGGCTTCGGCCAGGGCCGCTGCCTCTTCTACGTCTACTGATACCAGTCGCGAACAGCCCGGTTCGTGCATGGTTACACCCATCAACTGGTCGGCCAGCTCCATGGCAATCTTGTTATGGGTAATGTAGATAAACTGTACCTGTTTGGACATCTCTTTGACCATATTGGCATAGCGGCCAACGTTGGCATCGTCCAGCGGAGCGTCCACCTCATCCAGCATACAGAAGGGCGCCGGGTTGAGCTGGAAAATGGAGAATACCAGGGCAATGGCCGTCAGGGCTTTTTCACCACCCGACAACAGGTGGATGGTGCTGTTCTTCTTGCCCGGCGGCCGGGCCATGATCGCAACACCGGTTTCCAGCAGGTCTTCGCCGGTCAGTTCCAGGTAGGCACTGCCTCCCCCGAACACTTTCGGGAACAGTGCCTGCAGGCCACCGTTCACCTGGTCGAAGGTTTCCTTGAAACGCTGGCGGGTTTCCCGGTCGATCTTGCGGATGGCGCTATCCAGGGTTTCCAGGGCCTCGATAAGATCGTTGTGCTGCTCGTCCAGGTAGTTCTTGCGCTCGCCCTGTACCTGGTATTCCTCGATGGCGGCCAGGTTGATCGCGCCAAGCCGTTGGATACGGTTACCGATTTTTTCCAGTTCTTCCGCCCAGGCTTTCTCTTCGGCATCCTCCGGCAATTGTTCAAGTATTACCTGAAGTTTTACGTCTAACTCTTTGAGTTGTTCAATATGATTGCCCGAGCGGATCTCCAGCGCTTGGGATTCCATCTTGAGTTTTTCAAGCTGTGCGCGAACATCCTGAACCACGTGGTCTGTGCGGCTGCGGCCCTGCTCCCGGTCCCGGACTTCGCGATCGATATCTTCCAGGGCATCCCGGGCGGTGCTGAGTTTTTCCTCTTCCGCCAGCCGGCGCTCCAGAAGCCCTTCGAGCTGCATCTGCAGGTCTTCCACCGGCTCCTCGGCACTTTCCCGGGCCTCCCGCAGCACCTCAAGCCGCTCCTCCAGCCTTTCTTTTTGCAGCTGCATCCGGTCGATGGTCTGTTTCAGGCTATCGCGCTGGCTTTGCAGCGTCTGCAATTGCAGTTGAAGCTGGTGGCTATGGTCGCGGTCGTGGCGGGCGTCCTGGCGCAAGCGGTCCAGGTTTTCACGAAGGCTGTCCCGATGCTCCAGCAGGCGTTCTTTTTCTTCATCGCTGTCTTCACTGGAGGCCAGCGCAATATCCCACTCTTCCCGGGCCTCCAGCAGGCTTTCCTGCTGGTCTTCCAGGCTCGCGGTGACTTCTTCGATATCGTCTCGAATGCGGGACAACCGTGCCTCTATTTGCTCTGCACGGGCCTTCAGGCCGCTGGCACGGGACGCCAGCACGCCCAGCTCGCGCTCGGTTTCGCCGATTCTGGCCTGGGCTTGCTCCCTGGCGGCCTCAGCCCGTTCCCCCTGCTCCTGCAGACGTTCCAGCTCTTCTTCAGCTATGCCAAGCCGCTCTTCGGCTTCCGCCAGCCGGGCCTCCAGCTCTGTGACCTTTTTCTGACGCTCGATCACGCCTATCTGCCCGGCGTCGGAATCCGGCATCAGCACCCAGTCCCGGGCCACCCAGATACCTTCACGGGTAATCAGGCTCGCGGACGGCGCCAGTTGGTCACGGCGCGCGAGTGCATCGGCGGCAGATTCCGCCACATCAATGTTTGCCAGCATGGCATCCAGCGCCGGAACGCCGGATACCTTGGCGGCAAGCCCGGAGCTTTCCGGGCTGCCATGGCCATTTTCCGAAACGACCGCCAGGCCTCTGGGTGCCTGTTCCAGCGCGCCCGTCAGCTGATCAAAGCCGGGCAACGAAAGGCCCTGGGTGAACCGGCCTATTACCTGCTCAACGGCAAACTCCCAGCCGTCTTCGATTGCCAGGCGGGTCGCCAGCCGGGGCGCATCGGAAAGGCCGTTATCTGAAAGCCATTGTTGCAGCGCATCGTCCTGGCTGCCCATCTGTTCGTCCAGCAGGGATTGCTGGGACTCCAGGGAAGCCCGCAGGCTTTGCACCCGCTGGCGATGCTCCTGCACCTGCTGTTCGGCATCGCGGAGTTTCTGGCGGGCGTTATAAACGTCATCCTGCAGAGACTGAATTCGCTCCCGGGCTTCTTCCCGCTGGAGCTCCAGGGTTTCCTGCTGTTCCAGAAGGTCTTCCAGCTCTGCCCGGTCCAGCTGGCCTTCCAGCAGTTCGTTCTCGTCGTGCAGTTTCTGTTTGCGGTTGCGCAGCTGCTCGATGGCGTCTTCCAGCGAACGGATGCGGGACTGGGCAAGCTCTGCCTGGCGGCGAGCGTCGGCGGATCGGGTGCTGAATTCATCCCAGCGATGCTGCCAGTCGCTCATGGCATCCTCGGCCTGCTGGAGCTTCTCGCCGGATTCCTCGGCCCGGATCGCCAGGCTTTCCTGCTCGGGCTCCAGCATATCCAGCTCTTCCTGGATAGCGGCCAGCTTGTCTTCGTCCTGTTGCAGTTCCCGGGCCAGCTCCCGCTGGTTGGCCATGGCCTGGTCCAGCTCGGCAGCGGTCTGGCGGCTGCGCTCGCGCTGGTGTTCGATACTTTGCTCGATACGGGCAATGTCTGCGCCAGCTTCATAGTACCGGGCCTGGGCTCGGTTAAATTGTTCGGTGCGTTCGTGGTGGGCTTCGCGCAGGGATTCCAGGGAGGTTTCCAGGTTCACCCGCTCGGTCAGGAGCTTTTCCAGCTCCAGTTCGGCATCGCGGATCTTGCCACGCCAGGTTTGCAGGTCGTTATCCAGGGCCTTCCAGCGCAACACTGTGAGTTCCGCTTTTTTCTGACGCTCTTCCTGCTTGTAGGCTTTGTACTTTTCCGCAGCGGCGGCCTGGCGCTCCAGGTGCTGCAACTGGCGGCCCAGCTCTTCCCTAAGGTCGGTCAGGCGGTCGAGGTTTTCCTGGGTGCGCTTGATGCGGTTTTCGGTTTCCCGGCGGCGTTCCTTGTACTTGGAAATGCCGGCGGCTTCTTCGATATAGACCCGCAACTCCTCCGGCTTGGCTTCAATCAACCGGGAAATCATGCCCTGTTCGATAATGGCGTAGCTGCGTGGCCCCAGGCCGGTACCCAGAAACAGATCTGTGATATCACGGCGGCGGCACTTGGAGCCATTCAGGAAGTATTCGGACTGGCCTTCCCGGGAGACCCTCCGCTTGACCGAGATCTCGTTGAATTTCACGAATTCGCCGGGCGCCTTGCCTTCGGTGTTATCAAACACCAGTTCGATGGAGGCCTGCCCCACCGGCTTGCGGGCGCTGGAACCGTTAAAGATAACGTCGGTCATGGATTCGCCCCGCAGGTATTTTGCGGAGCTCTCGCCCATTACCCAGCGTACGGCGTCGATGATATTGGATTTGCCACAACCGTTCGGCCCCACCACCGCCGTCATGTTAGACGGAAACGGCACAGTGGTTGGATCAACAAAGGATTTAAAGCCGGCCAGTTTGATGGACTTGAGCCGCATATCAGGCGTTCTCCTCCGTGAGAATGCTCAGTACCTGTTGGCGCTGGTGTTCACCGAAATCCCGGATGACGTTTTGCAGGCGGTCGGTATCGCCGGTTACGGCGGCATCGGCGAGGTTCCGGAAGAACGTGCCGGTTTCGGCGATTTCACTGCGGAAGTGGTCCAGGGCCACGTAGTAGGTGCGGCTGATGGCGGGCCGGAAGTTTTCCAGGGTTTCTTCCAGGAACGGATTTTCAACCAGGCTGTAGGCGTAGCGCATAACGCCAAAACCAGCCTCGATCACCCGTTCGGCGGCATCCGGAGCCTGGGAATTGAGGGCATCAATCACCGCCTGCATTTCCCGCACCTGGCTCATCACGCCGCCCAGCTCGTCACCGGACCAGCGCTCAAGCACCTTGCGCCCGAGCATGCACAGCAGGTCAATATAGATGTCGTAGAGTGCGTTGACCGAGGCGGGGGTCAGGTCAGACACCACGGCACCGCGGCGCGGGTAGATTTCGACCAGGTGCCGGCGTTCAAGGATCAGCAGCGCCTCACGCACCGAGCCGCGGCTGACGTTCAGCTCTCCGGCAACCTTGAGCTCCTGAATACGCTCGCCGGGCTTGAGGTCCCGAATGACGATTCTCTGGCCAATATGCTGGGCGATCTGTTCGGAAAGGCTTTCCGGTGCCTGAAATCTCATAGACCTGATGCTCACTTCTGCCAACGCGTAACAATCAAACGCAGGAGTTTATCACAGGCTTTTGCCGGCCCCACCCCTTGTCTGACATTTTGATTGCCGGCCGTCGGGGTGGAGCCGTTGAGATATCAGCTGCGGGGTTTACGCTGAGGGCGCGCCGGGGCGGAGTCAGACACCTGCCAGCTGCCTTTGCGGGCGCGCTGAAGGGATTTTCCGGGGCTCTTCCGGCGCTTGCGATCGTCGGCGGCTTTCTGGCCCGGTGTTTTCTGGGGAATGCTGACTGGCGCGAGGTCGACCGTGCGGCTCAGGGTATCGACCGCTTTCTGGTCCAGCTCTTCCCACTTGCCCAGGGTCAGGCGGCTGGGCAGGAAAATCGGCCCGTAACGAACGCGTTTCAGGCGGCTTACCCGCACCCCCTGGGATTCCCACAGGCGGCGGACTTCCCGGTTGCGGCCTTCCAGCAGGGTAACGTGAAACCAGCGGTTCATGCCGCTGCCGCCGGCCGGTGAGATATCGGAAAACTTGGCCATACCGTCATCCAGCAGGACACCTTCACGCAAACGCTCGAGCATGGCGTCGTCTACTTCACCAAACACCCGGACCGCATACTCCCGGTCAATCTGGCGAGACGGGTGCATCAACCGGTTGGCCAGCTCGCCGTCGGTGGTGAACAGCACCAGGCCGGTGGTGTTGATATCCAGCCGGCCAATGGAAATCCAACGCTGGTCTTTCAGCCGAGGCAGCCGGTCGAATACCGTCGGGCGGCCTTCCGGGTCTTTCCGGCTGGTGACCTCCCCTTCGGGTTTGTTGTAGATCAGCACCCGGCGCACGACTTCGGCGGCGGAACTTACATCCAGCACCTTGCCGTCAAGTTCAAAGGTGTCGTCAATGGTGGCTTTCTGGCCGGGCTGTGCTGGCTGGCCGTTGACCAGCAGGCGGCCGGATTCCATCCAGCCTTCGATTTCCCGGCGTGACCCGGCACCTGCACGGGCCAGCAGTTTCTGAATTCGCTCCGGGCCTTCACTCAGGGCCTGGTCGCCGCGAGCCGGTTTCTTTGCTGCGCCTGGTTTTCCGGGGCTAGGTGCCGCCATGTATTACATCCTTTACTGAATAGCTGACGCCGGTGGCATCAGTGGAGTGTCTGGTCGGGCGCGTCGAGTTCGATTCCGCCCTGCATATTGCGTTCTATCTCCCGGCCGATCTCTTCGAGGTCCCGCACTTCCGATAACGGAGGCAACTCATCGAGCCCGGTCAGGTTGAAATAATCAAGAAATTGCCGGGTAGTGGCATACATGGCCGGCCTGCCCGGCACATCCCGATGGCCTACTACTCGCACCCACTCTCGCTCAAGCAGGGTGCGAATGATATTGCTGCTTACCGTAACGCCACGGATTTCTTCAATCTCGCCCCGGGTAATCGGTTGCCGGTAGGCGATCAGTGCCAGGGTTTCCAGCAACGCCCGGGAATACCGCTGGGGCTTTTCCTCGAACAGCCGGCCAACCCAGGGCGCGAACTCTTCCCTGACCTGCAGCCGGTAACCGCTGGCCACTTTCTTCAACTCGAAACCGCGGCCTTCACAGGACTGCTCCAGCAGCACCAGCACGTGCTCCATAACCTGCCGGGCCGGACGTTCGCCCTCGTCGAACAACTCCCGGAGCTGATCCAGTGACAGGGGCTTTCCGGCGGCCAGCAGGGCGGCCTCGGCAATACAACGAATGCGGTCCAACTGTTCTTCGTTCATGGTTCCGGATATCCCTTAGCTGGCAGCACGGGCGCGCACGTGAATGGACCCGAGAACCTCTGCCTGCACAATTTCAATCAGCTGTTCCTTCACCAGTTCCAGTGTTGCCAGAAAGGTTACCACCACACCAAGCCGGCCTTCTTCAATGGTGAACAGGCTTTCGAAGGTCACGAACCGGTCTCCCTGAAGGCTGGCCAGGATATGGGACATGCGTTCCCGGGTAGACAGCCGTTCCCTCTCCACATGGTGGCTGGTGAACAGATCGGCCCGTTGAAGCACTCTACGCAGTGCCAGCAGTAGCTCCCTCATATCGACATCCGGGTGCGGCTGGGACGACGGCAACTTCGGTAATGCGGCAGAAGCGGCAAAGGTGTCCCGCTCCATGCGGGGCATTTCGTCGATATCTTCGGCCGCCTGCTTGAACCGCTCATATTGCTGCAGCCGACGGATCAGCTCTGCCCTCGGATCGATATCATCGTCGTCGTCACTTTCCTGGCGGGGCAGTAACATCCGGGACTTGATCTCCGCCAGGGTGGCAGCCATCACCAGGTACTCGGCCGCCAGTTCGAAGCGCATAGCTTCCACGGCACCGATGTAGTCCATGTACTGGCGGGTGATCTCGCTGACGTCGATATCCAGAATGTTCATGTTCTGGCGGCGAATCAGGTACAGCAACAAGTCCAGGGGCCCCTCAAAGGCCTCCAGGAAAACTGCCAGTGCATCGGGTGGAATGTAAAGGTCTTTCGGCAGGTCGACCAGGGGCTTGCCCGACACCCGCGCAAGGGGTTCCTGCACCGGGGTATCCGCCGGGGCGTCAGCCACTTCCGTGCTTTCGTCCGTCATACCTGTTCACCTCTGGTCGGGGTTGCCCGGCCCGGATCAGCGGTAACTGAGCCCCATGGCGGCACGAACTTCCTCAAGGGTATCGCGGGCGGCATCACGGGCCTGCTCACGCCCCTCTTCAAGGATAGAGCGAACCAGGTCCGGGTTGCCCTCATATTCCCTGGCCCGCTCGTGCAGCGGTTTCTGTTCTTCGATAATGGCGTCAATCAGCGGCTTTTTGCAATCCAGGCAGCCAATGCCGGCACTGCGACAACCTTCCTGCACCCAGGTGCAGGTTTTCTCGTCGGAATACACTTTGTGCATGCCCCATACCGGGCATTTTTCCGGTTCGCCCGGATCGGTTCGGCGCACCCGCTGCGGGTCGGTCTGCATGGTACGGACTTTCTGTGCCACGCTGTCCGGCTCTTCCCGCAGGCCAATGTAGTTATTGTAGGACTTGGACATCTTCTGTCCGTCCAGGCCCGGCATCTTGGATTCCGGGGTCAGCAGCGGCTGGGGCTCAGGCAGAATCACCTTGCCGCCGCCTTCGATGTAGCCATACAACCGCTCGCGGTCGCCCAAGGAAATATTCTGCTGCTCTTTCAACAGTGCCCGGGCAGTTTCCAGGGCTTCTACATCGCCCTCTTCCTGATAACGTTTCTTCAGGTTGCGGTAGAGCTTGGCGTTCTTCTTGCCCATCTTGACGATGGCCGCTTCCGAAAGCTCTTCGAAGTTGGGCTCCCGACCGTAGATATGGTTAAAGCGACGGGCGATTTCCCTGGTAATCTCCACATGGGAAACCTGGTCTGCGCCGACTGGCACTTTACCGGCACGATACATCAGGATATCCGCTGTCTGCAGCAGCGGGTAACCCAGGAAACCATAGGTGGCAAGATCCTTTTCCCTGAGCTTTTCCTGCTGGTCTTTGTAGGTTGGAATCCGCTCGAGCCATCCCAGCGGCGTGATCATGGACAACAGGAGGTGCAACTCAGCGTGTTCCGGCACCTGGGACTGAATGAACATGGTTGAGGAACCCGGGTTCACGCCGGCGGCCAGCCAGTCGATGACCATGTCCCAAACACTCTGCTCGATACCGGAGGTGTTGTCGTACTGGGTGGTCAAGGCATGCCAGTCTGCGACGAAGAAGAAGCACTCATACTCGTGCTGGAGCTTGACCCAGTTTTTCAGCACACCGTGGTAGTGCCCGAGGTGCAGCTTGCCGGTCGGACGCATGCCGGACAACACTCTTTGCTGGGAATCGACAGAACTCAAAGCACGAACTCCTTCTTTCTATTTATAAAGTACCCTTTTCCGCCAGAATACATACTGCCACGGGAAACGGGCTGACCGGGCATTATAGACGCAACACTGCCCTGCGTTAAGCAGAGCGAATCAAAAGCCTGGCAACATAACGCAAAACCCCCGGAATTCTCGCGAATCCGGGGGTTTTGTTAAAGGCTTGAAACGGGACTGATTACCAGCCGGTCACTTCCTTCAGGGCCTTGCCGATTTCGGCCAGGCTGCGCACGGTTTTAACGCCGGCGTCTTCCAGGGCGGCAAACTTCTCGTCTGCAGTACCCTTACCACCAGAGATGATGGCGCCCGCGTGGCCCATACGCTTTCCTGGAGGTGCAGTAACACCGGCAATGTAGGAAACCACAGGCTTGGTGACGTTCTCTTTGATGAACGCAGCGGCTTCTTCTTCAGCGGTACCACCGATTTCACCGATCATCACGATGGCTTCGGTTTCCGGATCTTCCTGCAGCAACTTCAGAATGTCGATGAAGTTGGAGCCAGGAATCGGGTCACCACCGATACCGATACAGGTAGACTGGCCGAAACCGTAGTCCGTAGTCTGCTTGACGGCTTCGTAAGTCAGGGTGCCGGAGCGGGATACGATGCCAACCTTACCCTTCTTGTGGATATGGCCAGGCATGATGCCGATCTTGCACTCGTCCGGAGTGATGACACCCGGGCAGTTCGGGCCAATCATGCGAACGCCTTTACGGTCAACGTATTCTTTGGCGTACAGCATGTCGATGGTCGGGATGCCTTCAGTGATACATACGATCAGCTTGATGCCGGCATCAGCCGCTTCAATGATGGCGTCTTTACAAAACGGCGCCGGTACATAGATCACGGTAGCCTCGGCACCGGTCTGCTCTACGGCGTCACGAACGGTGTTGAACACCGGCAGGCCCAGGTGCTCGGTACCGCCCTTACCCGGGCTTACACCGCCAACCATCTTGGTGCCGTAGGCAATGGCTTGCTCAGAGTGGAAAGTACCCTGTGCGCCGGTAAAGCCCTGGCAGATAACCTTGGTGTCTTTATTGATCAGGATGCTCATTATTTACCCCCTGCGGCTTTAACGACTTGCTCTGCGGCATCCGCCAGGCTGGTGGCGGCGATGATGTTCAGGCCACTTTCGGCGAGTACCTTGGTACCCAGCTCCGCGTTGTTGCCTTCCAGACGAACCACAACAGGCACTTTAACGCCGACTTCTTTAACCGCACCGATGATGCCCTCTGCGATCATGTCGCAGCGAACAATACCACCGAAGATGTTAACCAGAACGGCCTGTACCGCGTCGTCAGACAGGATGATCTTGAACGCTTCGGTAACGCGCTCTTTGGTAGCGCCGCCGCCTACGTCCAGGAAGTTCGCAGGCTGGCCGCCGGCAAGCTTGATGATGTCCATGGTGCCCATGGCCAGGCCTGCGCCGTTAACCATACAGCCGATGTTGCCTTCCAGGGCTACGTAGTTCAGTTCCCACTTGGCCGCTTCGGCTTCACGGGGGTCTTCCTGGGAAGGATCACGCATCTCGTGGATTTTCTTCTGACGGTACAGGGCATTGCCGTCTACGCTGATCTTGGCGTCCAGGCAGTGCAGGTCACCGGCCGGAGTGATAACCAGCGGGTTGATCTCGACCAGTGCCAGGTCGCACTCTTCGAACAGCTTGGCCAGACCCAGGAAGATCTTGGTGAACTGTCCGATTTGCTTGCCTTCCAGGCCCAGCTTGAAAGCCAGTTCGCGGCCCTGGTAAGGCTGCGCGCCTACCAGCGGATCGATCTCGGCTTTCAGGATTTTTTCCGGAGTTTCTTCGGCTACCTTCTCGATTTCAACGCCGCCTTCAGTAGACGCCATGAACACGATACGGCGGGTGCCACGGTCTACAACCGCGCCCAGGTACAGTTCCTGGTCGATGTCGGTCAGGGACTCAACCAGGATTTTACTGACCGGTTGGCCGTTTTCGTCAGTCTGGTAGGTTACCAGGTTCTGGCCCAGCCACTTCTGAGCGAAGGCACGGATTTCTTCTTTGTCTTTAACCAGCTTTACACCGCCGGCCTTACCACGGCCACCAGCGTGAACCTGTGCTTTGACAACCCATGCGTCGCCGCCGATTTCGGTAGCAGCGTCAACAGCTTCTTGAGGCGTATCGCAGGCGATGCCCTTGGAGACTGGCAGGCCATATTCAGCGAAAAGCTGTTTGCCCTGATATTCGTGCAAATTCATAGTTAATGTCCCGTCTTTAGATGGATGATAACCACGTACGGAGAGTAACCGGCAGCGGGGCGCCCGAAGGCGCCCCGCTCAATCCGATAACGAATTATTTCTTCTTGCGACGGTTAGCGACGTGAATCGCCCCGCCGGCAACGGCCAGGGCCGCCTCATGCACAGACTCGGACAGAGTCGGGTGCGCGAAACAGGTCAGGGCCAGATCTTCGGCACTGGAACCGAATTCCATGGCGATCACGCCCTGGGCAACGATTTCAGAAGCCTGGGGACCAACTACGTGGAAGCCCAGAATGCGGTCGGTCTTCGCGTCTGCGATGATCTTGACCATACCACCGGTGGCGTTCGCCGCCATGGCACGGCCGTTGGCCGCAAACGGGAAAGTGCCCACGTTGTACTCTTCACCTTCGGCTTTCAGCTGCTCTTCGGTCTTGCCAACCCAGGCAACTTCCGGCGCGGTGTAGATTACGTTGGGAATGCAGTCGTAATTGACCTGCGGCTTGTGGCCGGCGATGCGCTCGGCAACCATCACGCCTTCTTCAGACGCTTTATGTGCCAGCATCGGACCACGAACGATGTCACCTACGGCCCATACGCCAGGGGCTTCGGTCTTGCAGTTGTCGTCTACAAAAATGAAGCCGCGCTCATCCATGGTTACGCCGGAATCTTCCGCCAGCGCACCATCGGTGTACGGACGACGGCCAACAGCAACAATCAGTTTGTCGAACTTGGCTTCCTGCTTGCCCTTGGAGTCTTCGTAGTTCACATAAACCAGCTTGCGCTTCACTTCAGCACCGGTCATACGGGCACCGGTAATGATGTTCAGGCCCTGCTTCTTGAACTGCTTCAGAGCATCCTTGGCAACCTGCTGGTCAACTACCGGCAGGAAGGTGTCCTGGGCTTCGATCACGGTCACTTCCGCGCCCAGGCGGGCCCAGACGCTGCCCAGTTCCAGGCCGATAACACCGGCACCGATGATGCCCAGGCGCTTGGGCACTTCGGAAAACTCCAGCGCGCCCTCGGAATCGACAATGTACTCGCCGTCGAACGGTGCCGGCGGGATTTCGATAGGCTTGGAGCCGGTCGCCAGAATAACGTTGTCAGCTTCGTAGGTCTTGGTGTTGCCGTCTTTGTCGGTTACCTCAACCTTGCGACCCGCCAGCAGCTTGCCGTGGCCATGGATGGGGGTCACACCATTCGCTTTGAACAGGCCGGCGATGCCGCCAGTCAGCTGCTTAACGATGCCCTCTTTGCGCTCCATCATCTTGGCAACGTCGATCTCGACGCCCTTGGCCAGGATACCCATAGACTCGTAGTCGTGGCTCGCTTCCTCGAACTTGTGAGTCACTTCCAGCAGCGCCTTGGACGGGATACAGCCCACGTTCAGGCAGGTGCCGCCCAGAACCTGGCTTTTGCCGTCTTTACCGGTCCAGGATTCCACACAGGCAGTTTTCAGACCCAGCTGGGCTGCCTTGATGGCAGCCACGTAACCGCCGGGGCCTGCGCCAATGACAATAACGTCGAACTTATCGGACATAATCTTTCCTGTTATCGAATTCGTTGAGTGTCAGCTTATACGTCCAGCAGGATACGGGCCGGGTCTTCCAGCATTTCCTTGATCGCAACCAGGAACTGCACCGCTTCCTTACCGTCGATCATACGGTGATCGTATGACAGCGCGAGGTACATCATCGGCAGGATTTCAACCTTGCCGTTCACCGCCATCGGGCGCTCCTGGATCTTGTGCATACCCAGAATCGCAGTCTGCGGTGGGTTCAGGATCGGCGTGGAGATCAGGGAACCGAAAATACCACCGTTGGTGATGGTGAAGGTGCCGCCGGTCATTTCTTCAATGCCCAGCTTGCCTTCCTTCGCCTTGGTACCGTACTCGACAATCTTCTTCTCGATGTCGGCCAGGCCCATGGCGTCGGTGTCGCGCAGAACCGGCACAACCAGGCCACGGTCGGTAGATACGGCTACGCCTACGTCCTGGTAACCGTGGTAAACCATGTCGTTACCGTCGATGGACGCGTTAACGGCCGGGAAGCGCTTCAGGGCTTCGGTCGCTGCCTTGGTGAAGAAAGACATGAAGCCCAGCTTGATACCGTGGCGCTTCACAAAGCTTTCCTGGTACTGCTTGCGCAGTTCCATGATCGGAGCCATGTTCACTTCGTTGAACGTAGTCAGCATAGCGGCGGTCTGCTGGGCATCCACCAGGCGCTTGGCGATGCTGGCACGCAGGCGGGTCATCGGAACGCGCTTCTCGGCGCGCTCGCCCTGGGCAACTTCCAGCGCCGGAGCAGCGGCCGGCTTGGCGGCGGCAGCACCGGAAGACTTGTTGCTGTCTACGTGGTTCTGAACGTCTTCCTTGGTGACACGACCGTCTTTACCGGTGCCCTTTACAGCAGCCGGATCAACGCTGTTCTCTTCGGCCAGCTTGCGGGCAGCCGGGCTCAGGATAGCGTCGCCGGAGGAAGCAGCAGCTTCTTCCTTGGGCGCTTCGGCCTTGGCTTCCGGCTTGCTTTCAACAGGCTTGGACTCGCCTGCGGCGCCTTCCTTGAATCGGCCGATCACTTCACCGCTTTCGCAGGTGTCGCCTTCGCCTTTAACAATTTCTTCAATCACACCATCAGCCGGTGCAACCACTTCGAGCACAACCTTGTCGGTTTCAATATCGACAATCAGCTCGTCACGGGAGCAGGCTTCACCAGGCTGCTTGTGCCAGGTCGCGACGGTGCCTTCGGCAACCGACTCAGGGAAAACGGGGGCTTTAATCTCAGTTGACATTACAAATCCTTAGTTCGGTAGCTCGTCAGATTCCAAACGCGTCGTTAACCAGTTTCTTCTGCTCTTCGATGTGAACAGACATGTGTCCACAGGCAGGAGCAGCAGAAGCATCACGACCGGCGTACTCAAGGTGCAGTTTCGGGTTCAGGCGCTGCAGTGCGTGCCGCATGTGGTGCTGACTGCAGTACCAGGCGCCCTGGTTCATAGGCTCTTCCTGACACCAGACCGCGCTCTTGAGCTTGGTGTACTGGCCCAGAATTTCGTCCAGATCGTCTGCCGGGAACGGATACAACTGCTCGAGGCGAACGATGGCCACATCGTCACGCTCGTCGGCTTTCTTCTTCTCCAGAAGATCATAGTAGACTTTTCCGCTACACATGATCACACGGGTGACTTTCTTCGGATCAGAAGGTTCTTTCTCGGGCAGTACTGTCTGGAAGGTACCTGAGGTCAGGTCATCCAGGCCGGAGATCGCCTCTTTGTGACGCAGCAGGCTCTTCGGTGTGATCGCAACCAGCGGCTTACGCAGCGGGCGCTTCACCTGGCGACGCAGCATGTGGAATACCTGGGACGGCGTGGTGGGTACGCAGACCTGGATATTGTGCTCGGCACACAGCTGCAGGAAACGCTCCAGGCGCGCGGAGCTGTGCTCTGGCCCCTGCCCTTCGTAACCATGAGGCAGCAGCAGGGTCAGGCCACACAGACGGCCCCACTTGTGCTCGCCACTGGTCAGGAACTGGTCGATCACCACCTGGGCACCGTTGGCGAAGTCACCGAACTGGGCTTCCCAAACAATCAGTGCGTTCGGCGTGGTGGTGCTGTAACCGTATTCGAAGGCCATAACCGCTTCTTCAGACAGCAGCGAGTCATAGATTTCGAATTTCGGCTGGTCTTCGGCCAGCTCTTTCAGCGCAACGTGGGTAGAGCCATCCTTCTGGTTGTGCAGTACCGCGTGGCGGTGCGAGAAGGTACCACGGCCAACGTCCTGGCCGGTCAGACGGATCGGGTGACCTTCGTTCAGCAAGGTGGCGTACGCCATCATCTCGCCATAGCCCCAGTTCATAGACAGGGCACCGGCAGTCATCTTTTCCCGATCGTTAACGATCTTGGAAACCTGGCGCTGGATGCTGAAGCCTTCCGGAACCTGAGTCAGTTTCTTGCCCAGCTTCTGGATCGTTTTCAGGGCAACGCTGGTCTTGCACTTGGCAGTCCACTCGTGGCCCAGGTACGGAGTCCAGTCAACGTAGAGCTCTTTGTTGGGCTCTTTGACCAGTGACTTGACCACGTGCTCACCCTTGTCGAGTGCGTCACGGTAGTCGTTCTCCATCTGCTTGGCTTCGTCTTCGCTGATCACACCGGCTTCAACCAGCTGATCTGCGTACAGAGCGCGAGTGGTTTTCAGCTTGCGGATCTTGTCGTACATCAGCGGCTGGGTAGCAGCCGGCTCGTCGGCCTCGTTGTGGCCACGGCGACGGTAGCAAACCAGATCGATAACCACGTCCCGCTTGAACTCGTTGCGGTAGTCCATGGCCATCTGGGTTACAAACAGCACGGCTTCTGGGTCGTCTGCATTCACGTGCAGAATCGGCGCCTGAACCATTTTCGCCACATCGGTACAGTACTCGGTAGAACGGGCGTCTTCCTGCTTGCTGGTGGTAAAGCCAACCTGGTTGTTGATGACGATGTGGATGGTGCCACCTACACCGAAGCCCCGGGTCTGGGACATCTGGAAGGTTTCCATCACAACGCCCTGCCCGGCAAAGGCCGCGTCGCCGTGCATAACGATCGGAAGCACAGTGCTGCCGTCGGTATCGCCACGACGATCCTGGCGGGCACGGACAGAACCCTCAACCACCGGAGATACGATTTCCAGGTGTGACGGGTTGAATGCCATTGCCAGGTGCACTTCGCCACCCGGAGTCATCACGTTGGACGAGAAGCCCTGGTGGTATTTCACATCACCGGAGCCGGAATCCGCGAGCTTCTTGCCCTCGAACTCGTCAAACAGTTCCTTCGGATTCTTGCCCAGGGTGTTTATCAACACGTTCAGACGGCCACGGTGTGCCATGCCCAGCACGATTTCCTTGGCACCGTAGGAGCCGGCCCGCTGGATCAGTTCGTCCAGGCACGGAATCAGGCTTTCGCCACCTTCCAGGCCAAAACGCTTGACGCCCGGATAACGGGAGCCCAGATATTTTTCCAGGCCTTCGGCAGCGGTGAGACGCTCGAGCACGTGCTTGCGGGTTTCCGCTTCGTACTCAGGGCGGGAGCGCACTGGCTCCATCCGCTGCTGGAACCAACGCTTGATGCGGGTATCCACCACGTGCATATATTCGGCGCCAATGCTTTCGCAATAGGTCTGGCGCAAGCCTTGCACGATGTCTCCGAGCTTCATGGTCTCGGAGCCGAAATTCAGTGAACCTGTCTGGAATTCGAGATCCAGGTCAGACTCGCCCAGTTCGTGGAACGAGGGCTCGAGATCTTCAACAGGCTGACGCTGCCAGACGCCCAGCGGATCGAGCTTTGATTCCTGGTGACCACGGAAACGGTACGCATTAATCAGCTGCAGAACACGGATCTGCTTCTTGTCAGCATCTGACGTGGCGCTTGCAGGCACACCACTACTGGCAAGAAAACGCTGGTTGCGGGAGATATGCTCGAACTGTTCGCGGATGGTCGAGTGAACGATGTCGCGGCCTTTATAGCCATCAACACTCGGAAGCTTGTCGAAGTAGCTTCTCCACTCTTCGGGAACTGAATTGGGGTCTGTCAGGTAGGTCTCAAAAAGCTGTTCAACGTAGGCCAGATTTCCACCTTGCAGGTGGGAAGTCTGCCATAACTGCTCCATGATGCTTTCGTGCATTTTGAATAGCTCACCTTGGGCTGGTGCGGGGGAGCGAGTATGGTCGGCCAGGGGTAAATCTCAGTCAATACGGGTTATTACGGCATGACTTTTGGCCACCACACCCTGCAAGGATGTTTTCCGTCCCCAGTGATTTTTATACTCAGCTGCGCCATCAGCCAGACTGGATAAGCCCAAGCAGACAGCGCGCATAAGTTTGCACCCCGATAAGACTTTTGACTATAAGCCTTTGGTTGAAGGCCCCGCATATAGCGAGGCCTTCGAGGGTACTAACTGGTGTCAGAGCACCAGTATAGCTGATGCTGCAAATTTTGCCGGTCAGGTGGCTCGCTGCAGCAACAGGTTCCGGATATGGCCAATCGCCTTTGTGGGGTTCAGGCCTTTCGGACACACACTTACGCAGTTCATGATGCCGCGGCAGCGGAAGACGCTGAACGGGTCATCCAGGTTCGCCAGTCGCTCTGCCTGGGCAGTGTCGCGGCTGTCCGCCAGGAAGCGGTAGGCCTGCAGCAGGCCAGACGGACCAATGAACTTGTCAGGGTTCCACCAGAACGACGGACAAGCGGTGGAGCAGCATGCACACAGAATACACTCGTACAGGCCGTCCAGCTTTTCACGATCTTCCGGCGTCTGAAGACGCTCGATGGCCGGGGCCGGGTTGTCGTTTACAAGGTACGGCATAACTTTTTCGTACTGCTTGTAGAACAGACTCATATCCACGACCAGGTCACGGATAACCGGCAGGCCCGGCAGCGGGCGCAGAACCAGCTTGTTGTTCTTGACCACATCCGACACCGGAGTGATACAAGCCAGGCCGTTCTTGCCGTTCATGTTCATGCCATCAGAGCCGCAAACACCCTCACGGCAGGAACGACGATAGCTCATGGAAGGATCTTTTTCCTTCACCAGGTTCAGAACATCCAGAACCATGAGATCTTTGCCCGCAGGAATCTCGATTTCGACATCCTGCATGTAAGGGGCATTATCGGTTTCCGGATTAAAGCGATACAGGCTTACCAACATATTCAGGATACCCCCTTAGTAGGTCCGGACTTTCGGCTGGAAAGTCGGAACCGTTTTCGGTGCAAAGTTCACGTCACGCTTGCCAACACGCTTGTCCAGCGGGAAGTACATGGAGTGCTTCAGCCAGTTCTCGTCGTCACGCTCGGTAAAGTCGTTACGGGCGTGCGCACCACGGCTTTCTTTACGCTCGATCGCAGACTTGGCTGTTGCGTAGGCAACTTCGTACAGGTTATCCAGCTCCAGCGCTTCGATACGGGCAGTGTTGAACGCCTTGCTGGTATCGGCCAGCTTGGTCTTGCGAACACGCTCGCCAATCTCTTCCAGCAGCTTGATACCCTTCTCCATGCTCTCGCCGTCACGGAATACGCCGAAGTACAGCTGCATGCAGTTCTGCAGATCCTTACGAACCTTGGGCACATCCTCACCTTCAGAGGCACTGTCCAGACGCTCCAGGCGAGCCATGGCACGCTTGATATCTTCTTCGCTGGCGCCATCAACCTCGAAGCCGCCACGCAGCTGCTCTTCAATGTGCAGGCCAGCTGCACGACCGAAGACCACCAGGTCCAGCAGGGAGTTACCACCCAGACGGTTAGCGCCGTGTACAGATACACAAGCTGCTTCACCACAGGCAAACAGGCCGGGAATAGGCTTGTCGTTGCCGTTTTCATCCTGGGTCAGGGCCTGGCCACCTACGTTGGTGGGAACACCGCCCATCATGTAGTGACAGGTCGGAACGACCGGGATCGGCTCTTTAACCGGGTCAACGTGCGCAAAGGTACGGGACAACTCGCAGATGCCCGGCAGACGCAGGTTCAGGGTTTCTTCACCCAGGTGATCCAGCTTCAGCAGTACGTGATCCTTGTCGGGACCACAACCGCGACCTTCCAGGATCTCCAGAACCATGGAACGGGCCACAACGTCACGGCCAGCCAGGTCTTTCGCGTTCGGAGCATAGCGCTCCATGAAACGCTCACCTTCGGCGTTGATCAGGTAACCGCCCTCACCCCGACAACCTTCTGTAACCAGGGTGCCAGCACCGTGAATACCGGTCGGGTGGAACTGCCACATTTCCATATCCTGTACCGGGAAACCGGCACGCAGCGCCATACCGATACCGTCGCCGGTGTTGATCATGGCGTTCGTGGTAGAGGCGTAGATACGGCCAGCACCACCGGTAGCCAGAACGGTAGCCTTGGACTTGATGTAAGCCACTTCACCGGATTCGATCTCGATGGCAACCACACCAACCACTTCGTCTTTGCTGTTCTTGACCAGGTCTACGGCGTACCACTCGTTCAGGAAGGTAGTGCCGCCCTTCAGGTTGGCCTGGTACAGGGTGTGCAGCAGGGCGTGACCGGTACGGTCAGCGGCGGCACAGGTACGGGCTGCCTGGGTGGGGTTATCCGGACCCTTGGACTGGCCACCGAACGGACGCTGATAGATACGGCCCTGCTCGGTACGGGAGAACGGCAAGCCCATGTGTTCCAGCTCGAACACAGCCTGGGGGCCTACGGAACACATGTACTCGATAGCGTCCTGGTCACCGATATAGTCGGAGCCCTTGACGGTATCGTACATGTGCCAGCGCCAGTCATCATTGGGATCAGCGCTTGCGATCGCACAGGTAATGCCGCCTTGGGCAGACACTGTGTGCGAACGGGTCGGAAAGACCTTGGTGATACACGCGGTGTTGATACCGGCTTCTGTCAACTGCAGGGCGGCACGCATACCGGCACCGCCGCCACCGATAACAATCGCGTCGTAAGACATGGTTTTGATGTTAGCCATCGATTAAAGCCCCCACAGAATCTGAATGCCCCACACGACATATACGAACATCACCAGAATGCAGGCTGCCTGCAGCAGGAAGCGCGGCATTGCTGCTTTGATGTAGTCGGTGGATACGGTCCACAAGCCTACCCAGGCGTGTCCGGCAATGGACAACAGCGCCAGCAGGCTGAAAATCTTGAACCAACCCTGGCTGTACAGGGAAGACCACGCCTGGTAGTCCACGTCTGTAGTTACGAAGAAACCAAGGAGAAACAGCGTGTACAGAGCCAATACGTAGGCAGTAACCCGCTGGATGATCCAGTCCTGAATCCCGTTACGACCAATATTCGTTACACTGTTCATGCCCATACCCAGACTCCTGCCAGAATGATGAGAACAATGGAAACCACAAGCGTGATTTTGGCGGCAAGGCGGCCACTTTCCAGCTCTTCAGCAATACCCGCATCCATCAGCAGGTGCTTGATACCTGCAGCAAGGTGGTAAAGCAGAGCAGACAGGATGCCCCAGATAATCAGCTTTGCCAGGAAGCTGTCCAGCAGTTCGTTAACCCGGTTGAAGCCATCTTCCCCGGACAGGGAAAGATCCAGGCCGTACATCAGGAATGCAACACCAACAAAAATGATGATGCCGCTGATGCGATGCAGGATCGAAGTAATGGCTGGCAGCGGGAAATGGAACTTGCCGAGATCGAGATTTACTGGTCGTTTGCTATTCACAGCGCTCTCACACTCTCTCTTGGTACCGCGAAACCGGAAAAACCGGCGGCGGTGGGTTGGTATGTTAGGTCCGGAGAATCAGTACGATACCGGTAACCGATTGGTTCAGGAGGGCGGATGACAACCCGGTAGCTTGCTACGCTGAAGCATGCAAGAAAACGGTGCATCCCCGATTCCGGGCTACGGATTATAAGGAGACACCCCGGTAATTACAAACTTGCAACAACCGCCAAAGCCTTGCGAGGCGCTGCCCTGCCCCATCTATAAGGATTATTGACAAACCGGAATTCAGGGCAAAAGCGCCGTCATTCGGGATATCCCTCATTTACACCGGATGTTAATTTGGTGCTTTTCGCACCCAGCTCATTGACAAAAAAAGCTGACGCCCTATATTTTGCGCCCAGTTTTGCGATAATACGCGCTTTCTGGCGCATCTACACATGCAAATCAGCTGTCACAGCTAATCAAACGGGAGAGCACCATGACCGACAGGAAAGCCACGCTCTCGGTGGGAGACAAGTCCATTGAGCTACCGGTTTACTCCGGCACCGTCGGCCCTGACGTTATAGACGTACGCGGCCTCGTCCAGGAAGGCGTATTCACTTACGACCCGGGTTTTGTATCTACCGCAGCCTGCGAATCTGCCATCACCTACATCGATGGTGCCAAAGGCGTCCTGCTGCACCGGGGTTACCCGATCGACCAGCTGGCCGAGCATTCCGACTTCCTCGAGGTATGCTACCTGCTCCTGAACGGTGAACTGCCGAGCGCTGAAGAGAACAAGCAGTTCCACGACACCATCAAAAACCACACCATGCTGCACGACCAGATGCGCAACTTCTTCAACGGCTTCCGCCGTGATGCGCACCCCATGGCCATTATGTGCGGCGTTGTGGGCGCCCTGTCTGCGTTCTACCACGACCAGATGGATGTGGCTGATCCCAAGCAGCGCGAGATTACCGGCCATCGCCTGATCGCCAAGATGCCGACCATCGCCGCATGGTGCTACAAGTACTCCATGGGCCAGCCGTTCATGTATCCGCGTAACGACCTGTCCTACGCCGAGAACTTCCTGTACATGATGTTCGGCACCCCTTGCGAGGACTACAAGCCGAGCCCGGTTCTGGCCAACGCGATGGACAAGATCTTTATCCTCCACGCTGACCACGAGCAGAACGCCTCTACCTCCACCGTACGCCTGGCGGGCTCCACCGGCGCCAACCCGTACGCGTGTATCGCCTCCGGCATCGCCGCCCTTTGGGGCCCGGCGCACGGCGGTGCGAACGAAGCGGTTCTGGACATGCTGGCTGAAATCGGCGACGAGTCCAACATCGAGAAATTCATCGCCAAGGCCAAGGACAAAGACGATCCTTTCCGCCTGATGGGCTTTGGTCACCGGGTTTACAAGAACTTTGACCCGCGCGCCAAGGTAATGGCACAGACCGCCCACGAAGTGCTGAGCGAGCTGGGCCTGGAAAACGATCCGCTGCTGAAGATTGCCCAGCGCCTGGAAAAAATTGCCCTGGAAGACGAATACTTCGTTCAGCGCCAGCTGTACCCGAACGTCGACTTCTACTCCGGCATCATTCTGAAGGCCATCGGTATTCCGACTTCCATGTTTACCGTGATCTTCGCCATGTCCCGCACCATCGGCTGGTTCTCTCACTGGAACGAAATGGTCAGCGGTGCCAACCGCATCGGCCGTCCGCGCCAGCTGTACACCGGCTCGCCGAAGCGCGACTACCCGAAGAAGTAAGCTGCAAGCTTGGTTCACCCAGAAAAAAGCCGCTGAATCCAGCGGCTTTTTTCGTATCATGGCACGACAAATTCGACTAATCCGACAACAACCAGGAGCAGATCATGGCAACTATCGCGTTTATCGGGCTCGGGGTAATGGGCCACCCGATGGCAGGCCACCTTGCCCGGGCCGGCTATGACGTCAGCGTTTGGAACCGCACCAGCGAAAAGGCCCGTCAGTGGGCCGAACAGTATCCGGGCAAAGCCTGTGACAGCATTGCAGATGCGGTCGCCAACGCAGACGTGGTACTGACCTGCGTGGGCGCCGATAAAGACCTGGAAGAAGTCTACACGGCCCCCGATGGCATCATCAGCAACGCCCCGGCCACAGCCACCCTGGTAGACCACACCACTGCATCTGCCGGCATTGCCGAGACACTGGCACAGGCGGCCCGTGCACGGGGCCAGGGCTTTATCGACGCCCCGGTTTCCGGCGGCCAGCAAGGTGCCGAAAACGGCCAACTGACGATTATGTGCGGCGGCAGCCCCGAGGATTTCAGCAAGGTTAAGCCAGTACTCGAATGCTACGCCCGGGCCCTGAACCTGATGGGCCCTGTGGGCAGCGGCCAGAAGACCAAGATGGTTAACCAGATTGCCATTGCGGGGCTGGTACAGGGGCTGTCAGAAGCCCTGCACTTTGCCGAACAGGCAGAGCTGGACGTGCGCAAGGTGGTGGACGTGATTTCCAAGGGCGCGGCCCAGTCCTGGCAGATGGAAAACCGCTCCGGAACCATGATCGACGGCGAATTCAACCACGGCTTTGCGGTGGACTGGATGCGCAAGGACCTGGGCATCTGCCTCGAAGAAGCCCGCAGAAACGGCTCCAGACTGCCGGTAACGGCACTGGTGGACCAGTTCTACGGAGATGTGCAGGAGATGGGCGGAAACCGCTGGGATACGTCTTCGCTGATTCAGAGGCTTCGTAAGAAGTAATCATTTGCCACGAAATCCACTAAAGAACACGAAAGTGAAGAAAAGATAACTGATTTTTTTCCACGGACACTCACGGACTCTCACGGACAGTAAAAAAACAGTTTTCTCTTTTGTCCGTGTGGGTCCGTGAGTGTCCGTGGCTAATCAGTTTTCTTTTTTCGTGTTTTTTAGTGGATTTCGTGGCAAAAAAGAATCACTTCTTCTTGTCCCGAGGCACCCAGCGGCCGTTTTCGTACCAGGCGGACCAGCCGGTGGCTTTGCCATCCTGTTCCGACATAACGTACTGCTCTTTCGACTTCCGGCTGTAGCGGATCACCGTCGGGTTACCCTCGGGATCCTTCTCCGGGGCGTCCATCAGGTAATCGTATTTCGGGTCGATTTCCTTGCGGTGTGGCTTGATTTCCATCACCAGCGGTGGGCGGGTTTCCCGGTTTTTCGGGAACTTACTGGCAGCCAGGAACAGGCCGGAAGCACCGTCACGCAGCACGTAGGTGTCGTCTACCTTCTGGCACTGCAGCTCCGGCATGGGCACCGGGTCCATTTTGGGGGGCGCAGGCTCGCCGTTCTTCAGCAGTTTGCGGGTGTTCTTGCACTCGCTGTTGGTGCAGCCGAAGTACTTGCCGAAGCGGCCGGTTTTCAGCTGCATTTCGGAACCACACTTGTCGCATTCCAGCGTAGGGCCGTCGTAGCCCTTGATGCGGAAACTGCCCTCTTCCACTTCGTAGCCGGAGCAGTCGGGGTTGTTACCGCACACGTGCAGCTTGCGCTTTTCATCAATCAGGTAGCTGTCCATGGCCGTGCCGCATTTCGGACAGCGGCGCTTCATACGCAGCAGGCGGGTTTCGCCTTCACCTTCCACATCTTCATCGGCACTGACCACTTCGTCGCCAGACACCAGGTTAATGGTGGTCTTGCAACGCTCCTTGGGCGGCAATGAATAGCCGGAACAACCCAGGAATACCCCGGTACTGGCCACGCGAATCTGCATGTTACGGCCACAGCTGGGGCAAGGAATATCGGTTTCTGTGGGTGTGTTGGCCCGCATACCGCCGTCGGTCTTTTCCGCACTTTCGAGCTGGTTACGGAACTTGGCGTAGAAGTCGTTCAGCACCTTCTTCCACTGAACGTCGCCTTCGGCAATCTCGTCCAGCTCGCCTTCCAGGCGCGCGGTAAAATCGTAATCCATCAGGTTCGGGAAAGATTCTGCCAGCCGTTCGGTAACAATCTCGCCCATCTTCTCGGCGTAAAAACGGCGGTTCTGAAGCCGCACGTAACCACGATCCTGGATGGTGGAAATAATGGATGCGTAGGTAGAAGGACGGCCAATGCCCTGCTTTTCCAGTTCCTTGACCAGGCTGGCTTCGGTATAGCGCGGCGAAGGCTTGGTGAAATGCTGGGTCGGATCCAGCTTCTTGAGATCCAGGGGCTGATCTACCTTGATGTCTGGGAGCGCCACGTCTTCGTCTTTCTTGGCTGACTGGGGCGCAGCTTTCAGGAAACCTTCGAACTTGACGATGCGACCACGGGTACGCAGTTCGTAGTCACCATTGGCCACAACGATGGAGGTGCTGAGGAATTCGGCATCCGCCATCTGGCAGGCGATAAACTGGCGCCAGATCAGGTCGTAAAGCTTCTCCGCATCCTTTTCCAGGCCACTGATATCGGTAGGCCTGCGGGATACGTCAGTAGGCCGGATGGCCTCGTGGGCCTCCTGGGCGCCTTCCTTGCTACCGTACACGCGGGGCTTCTCGGGCAGGTAGCGATCACCGAACTGTTTCTGAATAAACTCGCGGCAGCCGGTTACAGCATCCTGGCTCAGGTTGGTCGAGTCTGTACGCATGTAGGTGATGTAGCCCGCCTCGTACAGGCGCTGGGCCAGCATCATGGTTTTCTTGACACTGAAGCCCATGCGGTTGCTCGCCGCCTGCTGCAGTGTCGAGGTAATAAAGGGAGCAGAGGGCCGTGAACGGGTTGGCTTGTCTTCCCGCTTGGCCACCTTGAAGCTACCGGCTTTCAGACGGTCAACATGTTCCTTGCTCTGAACATCATTAACCGGACGGTAGGGCTTGTCGTTGTAGCGGGTAACCTCGAACCGAACCGGGTCCCTGGTTCCTTCTGCGGTCAGGTCTGCGTGCAGCTGCCAGAATTCCTCCGGCACGAACTTGCGGATTTCCCGCTCACGCTCAACGATCAGGCGCACGGCAACCGACTGAACCCGGCCAGCAGACAGGCCTCGGGCAATCTTGGCCCAGAGCAGCGGCGAAACCATGTAACCCACAACGCGATCCAGGAACCGGCGCGCCTGCTGGGCATTTACCCGGTTGTTATCCAGCTCACCGGGGTCCTTGAACGCTTCCTGGATGGCCCGCTTGGTAATTTCGTTGAACACCACGCGGCGATACTTTTCCGGCTCGCCGCCAATGGTCTCCTGAAGGTGCCAGGCGATGGCTTCCCCTTCCCTGTCCAAATCCGTTGCCAGATAGATGTGGTCGGCATTCTTGGCCAGGCGCTTTAGCTCGCTGACGACCTTTTCCTTACCGGGCAGGATCTCGTAACGGGCGCTCCAGTCGTTATCGGGATTTACCCCCATGCGGGCAACCAGCTGTTCACGGGCCTTACGCTTCTTGTGCTCGGCTTTTTCGTCCGGGCTCATCTTGCGGGTGGTAGCGGCCTGCCTGGCGCGCTCTTTCGGGTCTGACTGGCTACCACTGCCACTGACTGGCAGGTCACGAATGTGGCCAACACTGGACTTAACTATAAAATCCGAGCCCAGGTACTTGTTGATGGTCTTCGCTTTCGCTGGAGACTCGACAATAACGAGACTTTTACCCATATCGGAGATCTGTATCCTTGGCGATCAATCGGTCAAGTTCTGGACAGAACCGTAAACTCGCATAAAAATCAGGCAACTGGAAAACACAGGGGCTGCCATTGTGTATAGGCTCACTGTTTTACAGGGTCAAGAATGGCAAAACAACCCATTCTTTGATTTCAGTCACCGTTTTTTGGGATTTCCGGGCCGTTTTACAATCCCTGAAACAGGAAGGCCCGGCGAATTGCCGGGCCTCCTGATTGAGCGTTACTGATCCGGACTAACCGATCAGAGGCGCTCCCACACAGTGGCAATGCCCTGACCCAGGCCGATACACATGGTGGATACACCAAGCTTACCGCCTTTGGCCTGCATGATATTCAGCAGTGTGGTGGAGATACGGGCACCGGAGCAGCCCAGCGGATGGCCAAGGGCAATCGCGCCGCCGTTCAGGTTAACCTTCTCTTCCATAACACCCAGCAGTTTCAGGTCTTTCAGGACCGGCAGGGACTGGCCTGCGAAGGCTTCGTTCAGTTCCCAGAAGTCGATATCTTCAACTTTCAGGCCTGCACGCTTCAGTGCCTTCTTGGTGGCCGGAACCGGGCCGTAGCCCATGATTGCGGGATCACAGCCAGCAACAGCCATGCTGCGGATCTTGGCAATCGGGGTCAGACCCAGTGCTTCTGCCCGCTCAGCGGACATCAGTACCATGGCAGCCGCGCCATCGGTCAGCTGGGAAGACGTACCGGCAGTTACGGTACCGTTCTTCGGATCAAACGCCGGACGCAGCTGGCCCAGGGACTCAGCGGTTGTTTCCGGACGAATGGTCTCGTCTTCTTCGATCAGCTTCACAAAGCCGTTTTCGTCGTGGCCTTCAATCGGAACGATTTCGTTCTTGAAACGGCCTTCAACAGTGGCTTCGTGGGCCAGGCGATGGGAACGGGCACCGAACTCATCCTGCTGCTCGCGGGTAATACCGTGCATTTTCGCCAGCATTTCTGCAGTCAGGCCCATCATGTTGGACGCTTTTGCAGAGTACTTGGACGCAGCCGGGTTGTGGTCGAAGCCGGCAGTCATGGGTACGTGGCCCATGTGCTCGACACCGCCTACCATGAACACGTCACCGTTACCGGTCTGAATCGCCTGGGCGGCAGTGTGGATGGCGCTCATGGCGGAACCACACAGACGGTTAACGGTCTGGGCAGCAGACTCGTGCGGGATACGGGTCAGCAGGGAAATCTGCCGCGCCACGTTAAAGCCCTGCTCTTTAGTCTGGTTTACACAGCCCCAGATTACGTCTTCTACTTCTTTCGGATCGAGCTTCGGGTTGCGCTCAAACAGTGCTTCAATCAGCGCAGCAGACAGAGTCTCGGCGCGAACGTTGCGGAAACAGCCGTTTTTGGCACGACCCATCGGAGTCCGCACGCAATCGACGACGACAACGTCTCTCGGATTAAGGCTCATAGATCTTTCTCCGTTCGGAAATCTCGTAAGGGTTAGCCAAAGAACTTCTTGCCAGTCTTGGCCATTTCACGCAGCTTCTCGGTCGGCGCGTACAGCGGGCCGAGATCTGCATATTTGTCTGCCAGTTCGACGAACTTGTCGACGCCCATGTCGTCGACGTAGCGCAGGGCACCACCACGGAACGGAGGGAAACCGATACCGTAGATCAGGCCCATGTCTGCATCGGCCGGGTCTTCAACAATGTTGTCTTCCAGGCAGCGAACGGTTTCCAGGCACAGAGGAATCATCATACGGGCGATGATGTCTTCTTCGTCGAAGTCCTTGCTGCCGTTAACCACAGGCTCGATCAGCTTGTAGGTTTCTTCGTCGACAACCTTCTTCGGCTTGCCCTTCTTGTCTTCTTCGTACTTGTAGAAGCCCTTGTCGTTCTTCTGGCCGTAACGGTTGTTCTCGAACATCACGTCGATGGCAGACTTGAAGTCAGCCTTCATGCGATCCGGGAAGCCGTCTGCCATCACTTCGTTGGCGTGCTTGGCAGTGTCCATGCCCACCACGTCGAGCAGGTAGGCCGGGCCCATGGGCCAGCCGAACTTTTCCATCACCTTGTCGATCTTCTGGAAATCGGCACCGTCACGTACCAGCGCAGCAAAGCCGCCGAAGTACGGGAACAGAACACGGTTAACCAGGAAGCCCGGGCAATCGTTAACCACGATCGGGGTCTTGCCCATGGCCTTGGCGTAGGCAACGGTGGTCGCGATAGCGCGGTCACTGGTCTTCTCGCCACGGATAACCTCAACCAGCGGCATCATGTGTACCGGGTTGAAGAAGTGCATGCCGCAGAAGTTCTCCGGACGCTTCAGGTTCTTGGCCAGAAGGTTGATGGAGATGGTAGAGGTGTTGGACGTCAGGATGGCGTCTTCGCGAACCGCGTCTTCGGTCTCGCGCAGAACGGCATCTTTCACCTTCGGGTTTTCAACAACCGCTTCAACAACCAGGTCTACGTTCTTGAAATCGCCGTAGTTCAGGGTCGGCGTGATGTTGTTCAGAACGTCGCCCATCTGACCAGCGTCCATCTTGCCCTTGGCGACACGCTTGGACAGCAGCTTCTTGGCTTCACTCAGGCCCAGCTTGATGCCGTCCTGGTTGATGTCCTTCATAACAATCGGGGTGCCTTTCAGCGCCGACTGGAAGGCTACACCGCCACCCATGATACCGGCGCCCAGTACGGCAGCCAGGTTCACATCAGAGGCTTCTTTTTCCCAGGCACTGGCTTTCTTCTTCAGGGCCTGGTCGTTCAGGAACAGACCAACCAGACACGCGGCAACGTTGGTCTTGGCCATCTTGGCGAAGCCCTTGGCTTCTACTTCGATCGCCTTGTCGCGGGTCATGCCGGCATGCTTCTGCATGGTCTTGATGGCTTCCACCGGCGCCGGATAGTTCTTGCCAGCCTTGCCGGCCACGAACGCCTTGGAAATCTCGAACGCCATCATGCTTTCCATGGCGTTGAGCTTGATCTTGCCTTTCTTCTCTTCACGGCGCGCCAGGTTGTCCAGCTTGCCTTCGTTGCACTGATTGATAATGGCAACGGCTGCGTCGACCAGCTTGTCGGCTTCAACCACGGCATCAACAGCGCCCACTTTCAGAGCGGCATCAGCGCGGTTTTCAGTACCACCGGCAATCCACTCAACCGCGTTATCCACACCCACCAGGCGGGACAGGCGAACAGTACCGCCGAAGCCCGGGAAGATACCCAGCTTCACTTCCGGCAGACCTACCTTGGCCTTGGGAGCCATAACCCGGTAGTCGGTGGAAAGGCACATTTCGAAGCCACCACCCAGAGCGATACCGTTAATAGCGGTAACGGTCGGGAACGGCAGGTCTTCAATGGCGTTGAATACTTCGTTGGCCTTCATGCTGTTGGCCACGAGAGCTTCTTCGGAACCTGCGAACAGCTCGGTAAACTCGGTGATATCGGCACCGACAATAAAGCTGTCCTTGGAACTGGTAACCACCAGGCCCTTGAGGTTCTTCTGGGATTTGAGTGCTTCAGCTGCGGCGCCCAGCTCTTCGATGGTGAGACGGTTGAACTTGTTGACTGACTCGCCCTGCAAGTCAAAGTTCAACTGAGCGATCCCGCCTTCGATCTCTTTAACCGTGATGGCTTTACCTTCGTAAATCATCAACTGATCTCCAGTCTGTGTTTGGAACTGCTGACAACCGGCTGACAATAGCTGCCGGGCCGGCTGTTTGTGCAGCGAGATTTCGGTCACTGCCCGATCTTCCGATCCAAAATTCATACAGTCGTTTGAATCGTGAGGCCACACGATGGAAAAAAACGGAGCGTTTGTCAATTTGTTTCTGCAGGGAACCCGGAGAAACTCTTGATAAAAAAGTGAAGTGGTACCGGTAACAGCCGGAAATTAGTTGATTAGGCTGCGTAGTTACTTTAACTTCGAGTTGAGACTTTAGTCCACAATAATAAAACGGCATTACGGAGACTGATCCGATGAAAGACGCCCACCTGCGAATCCGCTCACTTCTGGCAGCCCTGATCCTGTTGTCCTTTACCGCGTTCGGCGCCAAGGCACAGGAATCCGGTAACGAGTTCCTCGCAGACCTTCATGATTTCCGCATCAACAACTACCTGGCGCTGGACGCCTTCTACGCCTTCAGCGCAACCTCCGACACCGAATTGCTCAACCGTGTCGTGGTTGGAATCAATAGCGCCAACGACGCCATGAACTCTGTGGTCGGCAGCAACAGTGGCGTGCTTTCAGACGAACAGGTCGAGGAACTGAACCGGTCATTCGACAGCTTCAAGGACCTGATGCGCAGCAACATCAACGAAGTACGGGATCGCGGTTACCCTGACCTGCGCCTGATGGCCGAGCTCGCCAATCAGGGGCAGTCGATGAACGATACCGCCACAGAGCTTTACGACCTCGCCAGGGAAAGCAGCGGAACCGAAACCAACCCGCAAGTGGAATCGGCGCGCTCAGCGGCAGTGCTGATGGCTCAGATGATGGCCCGCTACGCCGCCCGTACCCACTCTTCCGTCTCCCAGACGTTCCAGGGCGCCGCCAACGAAGTGTCGCTCGACCAGCAGGCGCTGATGTTTGACGAGCTTCTGGCGCAGGCGCGCTCCGGCTCAGCGACCGGCGAACTGAAAACTGCCCTCGATGATGTGGCCGCCAAGTGGCAGTTCATTCGCGGCTCCTACATCAACTACAACGACAACAACGTCAGCTTTATTATCGACCGTTACTCCAAAGGCATTATCCAGGGTCTGGACGACGCCATTGTAATGCTCCGCAATAACGCCTGATTCCTGCCTGGCCGGCCGGGTTAACTCATTGCCCACCGGCCAAAAACTTCCCTTTCCGCTTGATGCCGGTCAGAATGGCTATACACTTGATTGGTATACAGTCCAGAGTCATTCAGGATTATTTCCCAGCGCGAAGGAGCAAGACCCCATGTCCACCTACAAAAAAGTTCTGGTTGCCATCGACCTGACCGAAGAAGCACCGCAGGTCCTTAACAAAGCCAAGTCCATTGCCGAGTCACAGGCGGCGGAGCTGTTGCTGGTTCACGTAGTGGAGCCTGTCGGCTATGCCTATGGCGGCGACATCCCCATGGATCTTTCTGAATTGCAGGATCAGCTGGACAAGGCCGCCCATGACCAGCTTGGGCAATATGGCGAGCAATACGGCGTAGCCAAGGACAGCCAGATTGTGACGGTTGGCCGTCCGGAATCTGAAATTCACCGGCTGGTGAAGGAACAGGGAGTGGACCTGGTGATTGTCGGTAGCCACGGACGCAAAGGTTTCCAGCTGCTGTTGGGCTCTACCGCCAATGGCGTGCTGCACGGCACAGAATGTGACGTTCTGGCAGTGCGCATTCACTGATAAAGGCGATGGCGGGGCTGCTACTGCCCCGCCTGCTCTTCCAGCTCCATCCAGCGCTCGATGACCTGCTCAAGGCGGGCTTCTGCGTCAGACAACTGCTCCAGTGTCTTCGAAACCTTCTCCGGATCTCCGGAATAAAAATCCGGCGCGGAGATCGCTTGCTGAAACTCCGCCACTTCCTGCTCCAAAGCCTCGATTTTACCCGGTAACTGCTCCAGTTCGAGCTTGAGCTTGTAACTCAGTTTCACCGGTTTGGACTTTGCTGCGGGAGCTGCAGAAGCCTCAGGCTTCTTTGTCGTTGCCTCAGTCTTTTCCCGCTTATCCTGTTTGTCCGGCCGGCTGCCAGAAGACTCCGCCGGAAACACCCCGCCTTGCCGGCGCCAATCGCTGTAACCGCCAACAAACTCGCGCACGCGACCGGTGCCATCCAGGAAGATGGTGTCGGTGACCACGTTATCCAGGAATTCCCGGTCGTGACTGATCACAATCACCGTACCCTTGAACTCGGAGAGCTGTTCTTCGAGCAGTTCCAGGGTTTCCACATCCAGGTCGTTGGTCGGTTCGTCCAGAACCAGGATGTTGGCAGGCTTGCTGAACAGCTTGGCCAGCAACAGACGGGCTCGCTCACCACCCGAGAAAACACTGACCGGCGAACGGGCACGTTCCGGGGTGAACAGGAATTCCTGCAGGTATCCCAGAACGTGTTTGCTTTGGCCGTTGATATCGATAAATTCCCGACCCTCGGCCAGGTTGTCCAGAGCGTTGCTTTCCAGGTCCAGCTCGCCCCGCAGCTGATCGAAGTACGCCACCTGCAGATTGGTACCCAGCCGGATGCTTCCTTCAGTAGGTTCAAGCTCTCCCAACAGTAGTCGTACCAGCGTGGTCTTGCCGGTTCCGTTCTCCCCTACCAGGCCGATCTTGTCGCCTCGCAGAATGGTCAGCGTCATATCCCGGATAACCGGATCACTGCCCGGGTAGGCAAAGCCTGCCTGCCGGGCTTCAGCCACCAGCTTGCCGGAACGGGCTGCCTCTTCAACGGAGAAATTGGCAGTGCCACCGCGAACCCGGCGCTGGCGATGCTCTTCGCGCATGGCCCTGAGCGCCCTTACACGGCCCATATTGCGGGTTCTGCGGGCCTTGATGCCCTGTCGTATCCACGCCTCTTCCTGTTTCAGGCGCTTGTCAAACAAGGCGTTCTGGCGCTCTTCATCTTCCAGCGCCTTTTCTTTCAGCTCCAGGTACTTGTCATAGTTGGCCGCAAAACTGATCAACTGCCCCCGGTCCAGCTCGACTACGCGGGTCGCCATGCGCCGGATAAAGGCCCGGTCATGGCTGACAAACAGCATGGCACCCCGAAACTGGCCCAGAGCCTCTTCCAGCCAGGCAATCGCGGGCACATCAAGATGGTTGGTTGGCTCATCCAGTAACAGGATGTCCGGCTCTGCCACCAACGCCCTTGCCAGCAAAACCCGGCGCTGCCAGCCGCCAGACAAGGTATTGAGCGTACGGTCCGGATCTACGCCGTACTGGGCCAGGATCGTGGTGACCTTATGGTCCAGGCGCCAGCCATCCAGGCTTTCGAGGCGCTCCTGAACCTTCATCATCCGGTCCAGGCTGGCTTCATCTGCCTGCTGGGACAAGCGGTGAAACTCCGCCAGCAACTCGCCGGTTTCCGGAAACGCCGAAGCCACCACATCGTAGGCGGTGCGGGTGTCGCCAGACGGCAGGTTCTGGGGCAATACCGCCAGCACCGAGCCCTCTTCCAGGCGAACAATGCCTCCATCAGGAGTCACATCACCGCTGACGATTTTCAGGAGCGTCGATTTACCTTCGCCGTTTCTCCCTAACAGACACACCCGCTCACCCGGTTCGATGGTCAGCGAGGCCTCATCCAGCAAGGGATGCATGCCGAAAGAAAGGGAAATTTTATCCAGGTTCAGTAAGGGCACCTTGTTCACGACTCCTGTTGGGAAATGGCAACACGGTCTCCGACCGAGACCCTGCCACTGCTTAAATGAATGGCATTCTGGCCGAAGATTACACCATCAGGCGTTTTACGGTAGGTAGAAAGCGTTCTCAGGGGCTCGGTTCCGGCATCTTTGATGCCCGTTTCGGGATCTACGGTTGTCAGAACGCATCGGGAACAGGGTTTGACGACCTGAAATCCTACAGTCCCGATCACCAGCGATCGCCAGTTATCCTCGGCCCATGCCGGCACGCCCTGTATGACAATATTGGGCCGGAACCGTGTCATGGATACCGGCTGCGTCAGGCGGGTATTCAACTCATCCAGTGACCCCTGGTTGGCGAGCAGAAACGGAAAGCCGTCGGCAAAGCCCACACGCCGGTTATCGGCGACCCGCTCCGGATCGACCCGGCGAAAACTGGAATCGGGCATATAGACAAAGCGAAGCGGGACACCACAGAACTCACTTAACGCCGCACTTGCTGCAGGGTCACCCATCAGGGCATCGACGGTATCACGCCAGACCACGACCCGAACCTGCTCCTCCTGCGGCACCAGGGAAAAACGCCCCTGATCCGGAATCTGCACCTCTACCCCGTCATCGCTCATCACCGCACTGATCAGGGCAAGCCTTGGCACCTGCCGCTGGGTTACAAACCGATTCTGATCGTCCACGATCATCCAGCGGCGATCCCCTTTCGGGCCGAAATCGTCCAGCTCAAAACCTGGAACTTCAACGCCTGCCAGGGATTTTACGGGATACAGGTAAAGTGACTGCACCTTCATCTTGAGCGCTCGCACAGATCAGTTTAAAAATGAGGATGCCGAGTATAGCTGACACAGACAATAGAAAGGGGAGTTATCCGGAGCCTGAAAGCAAAAAACCCGACACTGGGGTCGGGTTTTTTGGAATCTGGAGCGGGAAACGAGATTCGAACTCGCGACCCCAACCTTGGCAAGGTTGTGCTCTACCAACTGAGCTATTCCCGCAGATCTTTGTGAGGGCGTTGCCTCTCAACGGCTGCGTATTCTACTGATCGATCGCAGCGCGTCAACAGTTTTTTTAAGAAATTATGAAAGCGGATTATTGGCCAAACCTCCGCCCTCCCTCCAGGTATTCCAGCTCCTGCTCGGTAGACTTGCGCCCGAGGGCACGGTTACGGTGGGGAAAGCGGCCAAACCGGGCAATGATGTCGTGATGGTCCCGGGCTGACTGCAGGAAGCTCTCAAGAAAATCTCCCAGCAAGCCGTTGTGGCTTGCCGCCAACTGCCGATAGCACTCCACCGACAGTTCCTGGTCCTTGATCTTCTCAGAGTGCTGGAACGGCATATACAGAAAGGCGCGTTGAACCGCCGGTAACTGAACATCCTGGCCCTGGTCCATCGCCTGCCGGCACAATTGCCTGGCCAGGCGATCGTGCTCGAAAGCCAGCGCACCGCCCCGGAAGATATTCCGGGTAAACTGGTCCAGCAACAGGATTTCCGCCAGGGCACCGCCGGCAGCTGTACGCCAGTGCTCCAGCCCCTCCTCGGAGGCAAACAAAACCAGGGACAAAAAGCGGCGGCGAATCTCCTGGTCAAACTTTCTGTCAGACCGAAACCAGCGGTTACGATGAAATGCATCCGGCAGGCCCTGGTCATCCAGGGGGCCAAACCAGTAATCCAAAAGCTCTTTCCAATCGAACATTCAACCACTCCCTGATACATTTAGGGCAACAGCATCGTATAGCTTTGCAGTCATTACGTATCAGCCAATCCATCTGATCATTCCGGAGACCTCATGGCAAATCCTCACCGCATTATTCTGCTGGCTCACGGCAGCAGCGACCAGCGCTGGTGCGATACCTTTGAACAACTGGCCAAGCCTACCCTCGAGTCAGTCGAAGACTCGTCCATTGCCTATATGGAGCTGGCCGAGCCTTCCCTGGAGACGATTGTTGCCCGGGGCAAGGAAAGCGGCGCCACCAGCTTTACCATCGTTCCGTTGTTCCTGGCTGCGGGCCGGCATTTACGCAAAGACGTCCCGGCCATGATTGAAGAGCTCGAGAAACAACACGGTGTACAAATCCGGCTGGCAGACCCTATTGGACAGAACCCGCATCTGGGTGAAGCCATCCGGGACGTTGTCCAGGACGAGCTGGGCCGCGCTGCAGTCTGATCACCCGGTTTGCATCGAGGGAAGCAGACATGGAAAAGCGAATTCTGATAACCGGCGGTACCGGCTTCATTGGCCAGGTACTTTGCCGGGAACTGGCCAGCCGGGGCTGGTCACTGACAGTGCTGAGCCGACAGGCGCCCAACATCGTCAAGGAACTTTGTGGCCCCGCTCAGGTAATTGGCGACCTCGGGCAGACCTCCGGTCGCTCCGGCTTTGATGCGGTCATCAACCTGGCCGGCGAAGGCATTGCAGACAAGCGCTGGTCCGACAAACGAAAACAAGCCCTCAGGGACAGCCGAATTGCACTGACCCATGACCTGGTCAGCGCCATGGAAAACTGGGCGACCAGACCCGGGGTACTCGTATCCGGCTCTGCGGTAGGTGTTTACGGAAATCAGGGTGATCAATTAGTTACCGAAGAGACCTCACCCAATATCGAGTTTACCCACGAGCTTTGCCGCGATTGGGAGCAGGCAGCTCTGGAGGCGGAGAAACTCGGTGTACGGGTATGCCTGTCCCGTACAGGCGTGGTGGCGGGCTCCGGTGGAGGTTTCCTGCAGCGAATGCTGCTGCCCTTCAAATTGGGGCTGGGCGGAAAGCTTGGAAGCGGTCGCCAGTATATGCCCTGGGTGCACAGAGACGACGTTGTCGCCGCCCTGATCTGGATGCTGGAAAACGAACAGGCTCGCGGCCCCTATAATGTAGTCAGCCCTGCACCGGTAACAAATGCTGAATTTACCAGGGCGCTGGCACGGGTGCTGAGCCGGCCCGCGATACTGCCTGCGCCTGCATTCGCATTACAGTTGATGCTGGGGGAAATGGCCCGGCTGTTGCTCACCGGCCAACGAGCGGTTCCGGCAAGGCTGGAAAAAGAAGGATTCCGGTTCAAGTACCCGGAGTTAGCGGATGCCCTGCAAGACAGCGTGAAGTGAATTTTTTTGAAAAAAAGCGTTGACAGGCCCAAGGCCCTTACTTAATATACGCGCCACCTCGACGAGGCAAGCTTTTGAAAACGTTGCGTCCCCTTCGTCTAGTGGCCTAGGACTCCGCCCTTTCACGGCGGCAACAGGGGTTCGAACCCCCTAGGGGACGCCAATTTTTCCCAAGCTTTGATAGCACCCGAAGATGCTATCCGCCATGGCTTCCACGATGATGTTTGGCGCCACCCTTCGCACCGTGGTGCTTCTGATCTTTCACGATGAAGACACCAACGCCTACGAAAAATCCGATCATCAGCAACACTGTTACAATACCTGCGATTACTACAGCGTCCATATACATGGCCGTTCTCCTGTTTGATTCCGAACTTGACTAAACTCAGGTTACGCCCGTACCGCCCACACCATCTTGACCTGAATCAAGCCCGAGACACCGTTGCAATAAGTGTCAAACTGAGACTTCTTCCGGCAATTCTTCCGATTTATCCTGAGTTTGCAGGGCAGTTGTCATAAACTGTTGCTATAGTCGTTTGCAGGGAAGCTGGGTTAACGCCCAAATCACAACACGGTTTGCAGCGCCTGGTTATGTCAGATACTTCACAAGGTGGCCTGGTCACTGAAATGCCAGACATTACGACACGTCTGAAACGTATTCGTACGGCCTCTCCTCTCTCTATCAGGCTCCTGGCATGGATCCTTCTCTTCAGCTCGGCCTTTACTTTGCTGGCCTCCGGCATACAGATCTATTCGGACTACCGCCAGGACCTGAACAAAATCCAGCAAAGGCTCGATGTGATCGAAGCAGGCTACTCGTCCAGCCTTGCCCGCAGCCTATGGGCCCTTGACCAGAAATCCCTGCAAACCCAGATGGAGGGCATTCTCAGCCTGCCCGATATCGACCACCTGCGCCTGCGCATAGAGCCGGATTCCGAGCTGGTCATGGGGCAAAGCCCCCGGGGCGACTTTCTCAGCCACAGCTTTGACCTGGTTTACCGGGATGACGAACCTTTCAACCTTGGCCGAATTACCATCTCCGCCGGACTGGAGCGGGTATACCAGGATCTCAGGCACCGGGTGGGCGTCATCATTGCCACCCAGTTCTTCACCATTTTCTTTATTTCCATCCTGATTCTCTGGATTTTCCGCCACCTGGTTACCCGGCACCTGACAGCCATGGCCGGTTACACCCGCGATCTTTCCCTGAAAACTTTGTCGCGGCCGCTCAAACTGGAACGGCCGGACACCCCGGGCAATCGCCGGGACGAGCTGGGCCTGGTAACAGACGCCATCAACGAGATGCGTGAGCGGCTGAACGAAGATGTGGCACGCCGTGAGCGGGACGCTGCCGATATCCTGAAGTTCTCCCAGGCCATCGAACAGAGCCCCTCTTCTGTGCTGATCTGCGACCGGCAGTGGCACATCGAATACGCCAACCAGAAATTCAGCCAGCTCACCGGCTACACCCAGGACGACATCATCGGCAAACACCCGTCCGCACTGGTGGACCAATCCATGAACAGCCGGGAAGCGTGGCAGCTGTGGCAGGCAATACGGCTGCAGGTGAAGCGGGTTGGCGTTTGGCAGGGTGAAGTGAACAGCGTAAGGCGCAATGGTGAGCGTTACTGGGAACAGCTGGTGGTAACACCCATCAAGGATTCCAATAGCGATACCACCGGCTACCTGATTCTCGGTGAAGATATCAGCATCCGTAAACGCTACGAACAACAACTGTTGCGCCAGGCCAACTACGATGTGCTTACCGGCCTGCCGAATCGCATGCTGGCACTGGATCGCCTGAAGCTGGCTATCGCCCAGGCCCGCCGGGATGAAACCCAGGTTGGCGTTATGTTCCTCGACCTGGACAACTTCAAACACATTAACGACACCCTTGGCCACGATGCCGGGGACACCCTGCTGATTGAAGCCTCCAAAAGGGTCTCCAGCTGCCTTCGCGGCACCAGTACCGTCGCCCGCCTGGGCGGCGATGAATTCCTGGTGGTCCTGCCCGGCCTCAGTGGCCCCGATGCCGCATGCCAGGTGGCTGATCGCATCCTTCAAACCTTCTCGACCCCGTTCATGCTGGGCGGGCAGGAAGTGTTCGTTACCACCAGTATTGGTATCGCCACCTTCCCACAGGACTCCGATAACAGTGGCACCCTGCTCCAGCACGCCGATGCCGCCATGTACGAAGCGAAGCACAAGGGCAAGAGCGCCTATTCCCGCTTCACGCCGGAAATGACCGAGGTCTCCCACGAGCGCTTGCAGATGGAATCCTACATGCGCAAGGCCATGGAGCTCGGCGAGTTCGAACTCTATTTCCAGCCAATCATCGATACCCACTCCGGCAAGCTGGTGTCTGCCGAAGCCCTGCTGCGCTGGAACAACCCTGCCCTGGGTATGGTGATGCCGGATCGTTTCATTCCGCTGGCCGAGGAAACCGGGCTGATCATTCCGATTGGCGAGTGGGTCATCCAGGAAGCCTGCAAAGCCGCCCGAAACTGGCAAACCCTGACCGGAAACCCGATCGGTGTGGCGGTGAATGTGTCACCGCGCCAGTTCAGGGATCCGGGCTTTACCGATGCCGTCATGCGGGCGCTCGACGCCAGCGGGCTGAGCCCGGAGCTGCTGGAGCTGGAAATCACCGAACGACTGATTCTGGACAACTCCATTGAAACCGCTGATATCCTTCGCAAGCTTGACCGTTCCGGAATCCGACTGGCGGTGGACGATTTCGGTACCGGCTACTCAGCTCTGAGCTACCTCAAGAGCTACCCCTTTGATACCCTGAAAATCGACAAGTCCTTCATCCAGGACGTGCTGACCGAAAACGACGATGCCTCGCTTGTTCGCGCCATTATCACCATGGCCCACAGCCTTGGCCTGAAAGTGGTGGCAGAGGGCGTCGAAGCCGAAGCCCAGACCCACTTCCTGAAGGATGAACATTGCGATTACTCTCAGGGCTACTTCTACAGCACTCCGCTCCCGGAACAGGATTTCATCCAGTGGCTCGACACCAACGAACGGGCCAGCACCTAGAACCAACACGGCGAGAACATGGAAGAATCAATACTGGTTGTGAACTGCGGCAGTTCCTCCCTGAAACTTGCACTTTTTGATCAGAAAAACCGGAAAATCGCTTCGGCGCTGGCTGAAAAGCTGAACAACAGCGATGCCTTTGCACGGATTTCCGGTGACGACAATCCGGTGAAACTGCCGGCCGGAGCCAGTCACGAACAGGCCCTGCAGGCGCTGGTGAACGAGTTTCGGAACCGGCAATTGCTGACCGGCACACCCAAGGCTATCGGCCATCGGGTTGTACACGGTGGCGAAACCTTCCGTGAAGCCGTCCTGGTGGATGATGCCACCGAACAGGCCATCGAAGCCTGTGCTGAACTGGCCCCCTTGCACAACCCGGTCAACCTCGCCGGTATCCGTGCCATGCGGGCCCTGTTCCCGGACCGCCCCCACGCCGCCGTCTTTGATACCGCCTACCACCACACCCTGCCGGAGCGGGCTTATCGCTATGCGCTACCCGAGCATTGCTATACCCAATGGGGCATCCGGCGCTATGGCTTTCACGGCACCAGTCATTACTTTATGGCCCGGGAGGCCGCAAAGCTGCTGGGTAAAACACCGGCGACCACATCGATTATCTCGGCACACCTGGGCAATGGCTGCAGCATCACCGCCATCCGCGATGGCCTGAGCGTTGACACCAGCATGGGCCTTACGCCCCTTGAAGGCCTGGTGATGGGTACCCGAAGCGGCGACGTCGACCCCGGCCTGTTCGACTACCTGGCTACCCGGGGAGTCAGTGCCACCGAAGCCCACCGTATGCTCAACAACGACAGCGGATTGCTGGGCCTGTCCGGGCAAACCAACGATATGCGATCCCTGTGCGAGCTGGCTGATCACGGCCACGAACCCTCACAACTGGCAATCGATGTGTTCTGTTTCCGCCTTGCCCGCTATGTCGGTGCCATGACGGCCTCGCTGGCACAACTCGACGCCCTGGTGTTTACCGGCGGTATCGGCGAGAACAGCCCCCGCATCCGACAGGAAACCGTCAAACACCTGGGGCTGCTCGGAATTGAACTGGACACCGGCCTGAACCGTGATCATGGCAGGATGAGCGACGGCTTTGTCAGTAGCCCCGACTCACGGTTCCCGGTGCTGGTGATTCCCACCAACGAAGAACTAGTTATTGCCCAGGAAGCCGAGCGCCTGGCCTCCGCCTGAACGACCGAACCCGACAGATTTACAGGACAACCCATGGCAAAAAGTCTTTTTATTGCACCTACCTCGATGGAATCCGGCCTGACCTCCGTTTGTCTTGGCTTGCTCCGGGCCCTCGAGCGTGAAGGCGTGAGCGTTGGTTTCTACAAACCGTTCAGCCAGTCGGTACACCGCGGCGAAGCGATCCATAACGACGGCCGCGATTCTTCCACGGCGTTTGTCACCGCCCGCAGCCACCTGCAACCACCCGATCCGATTCCCCTGAAAGAAGCCCAGCAACTGCTGAACCGGGGCAAGGGAGACCTGCTTCTAGAAAATATCGTTGGCGAGTACCAGAAAGTCGCCAACCAGGTCGATATCGTTATCATCGAAGGCCTGGTGCCGGACCGGAGCGAAGCCTACATCGCACGACTCAATGTGGAGGTAGCCAGGAACCTGGGCTCCGAGGTGATCCTGGTGAGCGCACCAAGAAGCTGTTCCGCCTCTGACCTTGACGAGGAACTGGATTTCTCCGCGCGCCTGTTTGCCGCCCCCTCAGATCCGGACGTCATTGCCGTCATCCTCAACAAGATTGGCGCGCCGGAGAAGTCCGGCATGACCCTGGACCACCACCGTCCGGCGAAGGGAGACGTTATTGATTACCGCTCGGCCTGCAAGGTGTTCACGTCTGGCCGTTTCCACTTGCTGGCCGAGATTCCCTGGCAGCCACACCTGCTGGCGCCACGTGTGTCCGATGTTGCAAGGGAGCTCGGGGTGCCGGTATTGCACGAAGGCCACATGCACAGCCGTCGGGTTCAGAAAGTGTCTGTGTGTGCCCGCACTATCAGGAATATGACGGACACCCTGAAGCCTGGTACCCTGATGGTCACCCCCGGTGACCGCGAAGATATCGTGGTGACCACGGCCCTGGCGGCCCTTAATGGTGTGCCCCTGGCGGGCCTGATGCTGACCGGCGGACTGATGCCGGACAGCCGGGTCATCGACCTCTGCCGCAGGGCACTGGATACCGGCCTTCCGGTACTCAGCTCCGATGCCAACACCTATGAAACCGCCCATATGCTGGCCAGCCTGTCGTCGGCCATCCCGATTGACGATCCGGAACGGATCGAGGAATCCATGGAGTCGGTTGCCCGCCGCGTGGATACCGACTGGCTCCAGGAACACCTTAAGGTTCAGCGCCAGAGCCGGCTGTCACCACCCGCTTTCCGTTATCAGCTGTCGGAGCGGGCGAGGTCTGCCAATAAACGTATCGTATTGCCGGAGGGCTGCGAGCCCCGTACCGTGCACGCAGCCATTATTTGCCATCAGCGCAAACTGGCCCGCTGCGTGTTAATCGGAAATCCCCAGGAAATCCGCTCGGTAGCGGCAGCACAGGGGCTTGAGTTACCGGAAGACCTGGAGCTGATGGATCCTGCCTCGGTCCGCGACCGCTACATCGCACCGATGGTGGAGTTCAGGAAGCACAAGGGGCTTACCGAAGACATGGCAGAAGCCATGCTGGAAGACAACGTGGTGCTCGGCACCATGATGGTCGCCATGGATGAAGCCGATGGCCTGGTTTCCGGTGCCATCCACACTACCGCAAACACCGTGCGCCCTGCCCTGCAGCTGATCAAAACCCACGACAACGCCAAGGTGGTGTCGTCGGTATTCTTCATGCTGTTGCCGGAACAGGTGCTGGTATACGGAGACTGTGCCATCAACCCGGACCCGAACGCGGAAGAGCTGGCCGACATCGCCATCCAGAGCGCCGAATCGGCGGAGGCCTTCGGTATCCAGCCAGTGGTTGCCATGATCAGTTACAGTACCGGCGAGTCCGGAAGTGGCCAGGATGTCGACAAGGTACGTGAAGCCACCCGCATTGCCCGGGAACGTCGTCCGGACCTGCTGATCGACGGCCCGCTGCAATACGATGCCGCTGCGATTGAAAGTGTCGGCAAATCCAAGGCACCAGACAGCAAGGTAGCCGGTAAGGCCACGGTGTTCGTGTTCCCGGATCTCAACACCGGCAACACCACCTATAAAGCCGTACAGCGCAGCGCAAATGTGGTCAGCGTCGGCCCGATGCTTCAGGGTTTGAGAAAGCCGGTGAACGACCTGTCACGGGGTGCGCTGGTGGAAGATATCGTGTTCACCATTGCCCTGACAGCCGTTCAGGCGCGCCAGGTAGAGGAAGCGGGAGTGGCGTGAGCCCACTCCCGGTCGTGCGGAGAGCCCGGTTGATCAGCGTTTAACGCTTTTCTGCCGGGTTTTCTTGATCTTGCGGCCTTTCTTCAGGTCGTTATCCTTCTTGACCTTCTGCCGTGGTGTCAGCCGGTCAACCTTGTTGGCAAACGGGTTTTCACCGGACTTGAATTCGAAGCGGATGGGCGATCCCACCACTTTCAGCACCTTGCGGAAGGTGTTCTCCAGATACCGTTTATAAGCCCCGGGCAGCGAATCCACCTGGTTACCGTGCACCACAATCACCGGCGGGTTCGAGCCGCCCTGGTGTGCATAACGCAGCTTGATACGCCGGCCATGAACCATGGGCGGCTGATGCTGGGCTACGGCATCCTGCAGGATTGCCGTCAGGCGGTTTGTGGGCCACTTCGCCATGGCAGATTCGTAGCAGGCCTGCACCGATTCGTACATCGTGCCTACGCCGGTGCCATGCAGGGCCGAGATGTAGTACTTGTCTGCGTAATCCAGGAAATCGAGGCGACGGGCCACCTGCTCCTTCACCTTGCTTCGGTCTTCCGGATCCATGCCGTCCCATTTGTTGACGGCAATCACCAGTGACCGGCCGGCATCCAGCACAAAGCCGATCAGGTGCAGGTCCTGGTCTACCAGACCTTCCCGGGCGTCAATCACCAGGATCACCACATGGGCGTCGTCGATGGCCTGCAGGGTTTTGATGATGGAGAACTTCTCCACCACTTCATGAACGTTTTTGCGGCGCCGTACCCCGGCGGTATCAATCAGGGTGTACTGCTCACCATGGCGCTCGTAGGGAATGTATACGCTGTCCCGAGTGGTTCCCGGCATGTCATAAACCACCACCCGGTCTTCACCCAGCATCCGGTTAACCAGCGTGGACTTGCCTACATTCGGACGGCCCACAACACCGATGCGGATACCCGGATAACGATCGGCCCGGTCCTGCTCCTCCGGATCTACCGGTTCAGGCAGCAAGGTTTCCAGCAAGGTACGGATACCGCGGTTATGGGCTGCGGCGATGGTAAAGCTGGATTCAAAGCCCAGGCGGTAGAAATCCGCTGCGGCAACATCCGGATCCTGGCCGTCCGTTTTGTTAACCACAAGGTGCGCCTGCTTGCCGGAGCGGCGCAGATGGTCAGCAATCATTTCGTCACCGGCCGTCAGCCCTGCCCGGCCGTCTACCAGGAACAGGACGATATCGGCCTCTTCCACAGCCTGCAGGGACTGCCTGGCCATTTCAGCGTCAAGGCCAACTTCGTCACCAGTCAGACCGCCGGTGTCGATAACAATGAACTTCTGCCCTTCGTAATGACCTTCCCCGTATTTTCTGTCACGGGTGAGGCCCGGAAAATCTGCCACAAGGGCATCCCGGGAACGGGTCATCTGGTTGAACAGGGTGGACTTGCCAACGTTTGGGCGGCCCACCAGGGCTATTACTGGGGTCATATTGGTCTGCTATGCAAATAAAACAGAAACCCGGCCGTAGCCGGGTAAATTCATGGGGCTGTCAGTCGTCCTGCTCAAGCCTGAGCACGGACAGTTTGCCGCCGTTTCCGTAAACCAGCAGGTTACCATCTCTCGTAACCTGAACCGGTACGCGGATACCCTCACTGTCGAACTTCAGCTGGCCCTGCAGGCTACCGTCCTCGGCGGACAACACGTGCAGATAACCCTCGAAATCGCCTACCACCAGATAGTCTCCGGAGACGGCCGGACGGGTTACCTGGCGCCAGGACAACTGATCCTGAACCCACAGCTCCCTGCGGTCGTTGCCACGAAGCGCCTGGATGTCACCATTGGCCAAGGCCAGGTAGATATTGCCGTTACCGATTGCCGGTGAATAGAAGCTGGATGCCGGCTTGCTCCAGATTTCCTGGCCGGAACGAATATCCACCAGGGCCAGCTTGCCCTGATAACCCGCCACCATAATGGCGGAATCCAGCACCAGCGGCTGGCCGCCAATATCCACCAGGCGCTCAAGCTCTGTACGGCCCTGCGGCTGGCCTACTTCGTACTGCCAGACCGGCTGCCCGGCGGCTGCCGTCAACGCAATGACCCGGCCGTTGGCGAAGGACGCGATCACCACGTCTCCACCCACCAGCGGAGCCGCGCCAGTGCGCATGGTCAGAACCGGAACCTGGGCATCGTACTGCCAGAACTGGTCACCGTTCCCGGCATCAAAACCGATCACCCGGCCATCGGTGGTCTGCGCCACCACCAGGGAACCGTTAGACTGCGGCGCAGCTACCACTTCCGTGGGCAGGCTCGCGCGCCATTGTTCACTGCCATCCTCACTGGACAGGGCGATCAGTTCGGCATTCCGGCTTGCCAGGTAAAGTTGCCGGGCATCAGCACCCGGGCCCGCAAACAAACGCTCGTCCAGGTCCTGCTCCCAGATCAGCTCGCCGTTTTCGCTTTGGACCGCGACAACCTCGCCGTCTGCAGAGGCAGCATACAAGGTGTCACCCGCATACAGCGGCGCCATGTGCAGGAACTCACCGTCGTGGCCATCGCCAACCGACATGGACCACACCCGGTCGAACTCCACACGCTCGTCGATTTCCGGCAAGGGGGCAGGCTGTTCAAAGGTATCGGTGGTGCTGCATCCGGCCAGGGCCATTGCCGCAATGGATGCCGCCGCCAGGAAACCCGAGCGGATGCTTCTGGATACCGGCATCAGGCGTCCTCCCCGACGCCCAGGTCAGACAGTTTCAGTTCCAGGACACCACTTCGGCCCTGCTGGTTCTGCTCCCGGGCGGTCAGATAGGCTTCGCGGGCACCATCCTGGTCACCTTTGGCCAACAGGATATCACCCCGAAGTTCGGAGAAAATGGCATTGAAGGCATCCGCTTCGCCGGCACCATCAAGCGTGGCCAGGGCATCGTCGTGGTTGCCGGCGGCAAACTGGGCCCGGGCCAGGCGGTTGCGCACAACCAGGGAAAGCGCCTTGTCATCAGCAGCTTTGTCCAGCGCCCAGCTCAGAGATTCTACTGCAGCGGCGGGATCGTTCTGTTCGGCCAGTTGCTGGCGCGCCATCACCAGGTTGCCGTAGATGGCATAGGCGCTGTCGGAATGCTCTTCACGCAGGGTTTCGGCGACAAAGGCCATGGTGTCTGTGTCAGACTCTCCCTGCTCACCCGAAAAGGCATTCAGCAGATTGGCGAACTGGTTGGCTGCTTCCGCCCGTTGCTGGGCCTGGTGGTTCTGCCAGGCTTGCCAGCCGAAGACAATGGCGAGTGCCGCGCCGATACCGATCAGCAGCGAACTGCCGTTCTTTTTCCACCAATCCTTGATCGCCTGGACCTGTTCTTCTTCTGTGCGCAACTCGGCCATGAAAACTCCTGATTAATTATTAAAATACAACGCGTTATCAAGAAAACTTAAAGCATATTTTTGAGAACTGAAGCCAGTTCGGACTGGCTAACGTCCTGCTGGGGATCGTCATTTCGAAGTGGTTTCAGGGCCACCGTGCCGCTGGCAATTTCGTTCTCTCCCAGAATGACTGCGTAGCGGGCATTGCTCCGGTCAGCCTTTTTCATCTGGCTCTTGAAACTTCCGCCACCACAATGGCTGACCACCACCACTCCGGGCAACTCATTACGCAGACTTTCGGCCACCGCCATGGCTGGTGCAACGGCCTGCTCGCCCATGGCGGTTACATATACATCGGCGTTGTTGTTGACCTGCTCCGGCACCAGGTCGAGGGTTTCAAGCAGCAGAATCAGCCGCTCCAGACCCATGGCAAAACCTACCGCATCGGTGGGCTTGCCACCAAGTTGCTGAACCAGTCCATCATAACGGCCACCGGCACAGATGGTGCCCTGGGCGCCAAGGCTGTCAGTGATCCACTCGAACACGGTTTTACCGTAGTAATCCAGGCCCCGAACAAGTGCCGGATTGACGGTGTAGCTTACGCCGGCCGCATCCAGCAGTGATTTCAGTTGCTCGAAATGGGCGCGGGATTCGTCGTCGAGGTAATCATCCAGCAACGGTGCCCCGTTCAGGATTTCACGGGTGGCCGGGTCCTTGCTGTCCAGGATGCGAAGCGGATTGGTGCCAAGACGACGCTTGCTGTCGTCATCGAGCTGGTCTTTATACTGCTCGAGATAACGAACCAGCGCCTCTCGGTACACCTTGCGGGATTCGCTGGTACCGATGGAATTGATTTCCAGCCGGGCATGCTCGGTCAGCCCGAACGCCTTCCACAGGCGGGCGGTCAGAACCAGCAGCTCCGCGTCAATGTCAGGGCCGGCCATGCCGAAGCACTCGACACCGATCTGGTGAAACTGGCGATACCGTCCTTTCTGGGGCCGCTCATGGCGAAACATCGGGCCGGTGTACCACAAACGGCGTGTCTGGTTGAACAGCAGGCCATGCTCTTCTGCGGCCCGCACGCAACCGGCTGTACCTTCAGGGCGCAGAGTCAGGCTGTCGCCATTGCGGTCGTCGAACGTATACATTTCCTTTTCGACGATATCGGTCACTTCACCGATCGAGCGCTTGAACAGCTCGGTGTGCTCTACCACCGGCATACGGATTTCCTGGTAGCCGTACTGGCCGAGCACTTGTCTTACCGTGGACTCTACATACTGCCAGACCGGGGTCTGGTCCGGGAGGATGTCATTCATCCCCCGAATTGCCTGAATTTTAGCCAAGTTTAAACCCTGAAAATCTTTGAATGGTGTCTTTGTAACGCTCAGTCTGAAGACCGGGCGATAACGGCTTCTTCCTGCTCCTGGCGCTTGGCAACCTGCTCGCGGATCAGCCGCTCGAGGTCATCAGCCAGTGCGGTGTTGTCCAGTTTCTGGTTCGGCTTTCCACCCACATACAGCAGGTGTTTCGGGCTTCCGCCGGTCAACCCCAGGTCTGCTTCCTTGGCTTCACCCGGCCCGTTAACGATACAGCCAATGATGGCTACATCCAGTGAGGTGTTCACATCTTCAAGACGGGCTTCCAGGTCGTTCATGGTCTGGATAACGTCGAAGTTCTGGCGTGAACAACTCGGGCAGGCAATGAAATTGATGCCGCGGCTACGCAAACGCAGGCTCTTGAGGATGTCGAAGCCTACCTTGATTTCCTGTACCGGGTCTGCCGCCAGGGAGACCCGTATGGTGTCGCCAATGCCATCCATCAGCAACATGCCGAGGCCGATGGCGGATTTCACGGTACCGGACCGGAAACCGCCCGCCTCGGTAATGCCCAGGTGCAAGGGCTGCTCGATCTGGGAGGCAATCTGGCGATAGGCTGCGACGGTCATGAATACGTCGGACGCCTTCAGGCTGACCTTGAAGTTCTGGAAGTCGTGCTTGTCCAGAATATCGATGTGGCGCATGGCAGACTCCACCAGCGCCTCGGGGGTCGGTTCGCCATACTTGCGTTGCAATGCCTTTTCCAGTGACCCGGCATTCACCCCGATGCGGATCGGAATATTGCGATCCTTGGCAGCGTTGATCACCGCACTCACCCGGTCGTCCCGGCCAATGTTACCGGGGTTGATCCGCAAACAATCAACACCCAGCTCGGCAACCCGCAACGCAATCTTGTAGTCAAAATGGATATCCGAAACCAACGGCACCGAGACCCGCTCACGAATCTTGCCGAACGCCTCGGCCGCCTCCATAGACGGCACAGACACGCGGACAATATCCGCACCGGCCTCTTCAAGGGCCTTGATCTGGCCGACGGTGGCATCAACATCACAGGTATTGGTGTTGGTCATGCTCTGTACCGAAATGGGCGCATCTCCGCCCACTGGCACATTGCCCACCATGATCTGGCGGGATTTACGTCTCTTGATCGGGGAATCTTGCTTCATGGTCTGGAACCAACAATCTGTTCAGGCGGTCGTTCAGGGTTCTAGGGTGAACTCTGCTCGGTTATTCACTACGCGGAAACGGCCAGGGTCCAGGGCCTCGCCCCGGAACTGGATGGTTTCAACGGCACTCATTGCGCCAACTACCACTCTCAGTGGCGCCTCACCGGATACGTCCAGCTGGTTGCCGCGGGTACGAAGACCGGCAGCCAGGCGGTTACCAGCGCCATCAGTAACCTGAATCCAGCAATCATCACTGAACGTCATCTGCAGACGGGCCGCTACCGGCGGCTCGTTAGCCACAACTGTTTCTTCCGGAACCGGTTCAGCGACAGGCGCAACGTCCGCCGGCTCGGTCTCAAGGGCTTGGTCGTCAGCCTCAGGGGCTGTTGCAGGGGCCTTGTCAGGCTCCAGGGTCACCCCGTCTTCGGGCATAACCGGCCCTGCCTCTGGCGCGGATTCATCAACAGACTCCTGGGGCTCTGGCACCCCCACAGCGGGCTCGCCAGATTCAATCAGAGGCGCGGTTGCAGTACTGTCCGGCTGAAACCCGGCAGGGTCTTCGGCGGCTTCGGGCTGCTCTGCTTCCGGTTGCGGTGTCGCCGGAAGCGCGGAGTCTTTGTTGCTGAGATAAGTAAAGGCCAGAAAGCCAATCAAAGCTGCGGCCACCAGCACGAGAATCAGCTTGGCGGCCCGACGCTTCTGGCGCCGGCGTCGTTCGATATTTACCAGCGGGTTAGCCTGCAGCGCCTGCTCCCGCTCCTGGCGGCGAGGCTCAAGCTCTGTGTCCAGGTCACGGATAATCGAGTCTGCATCCAGGCCTACTTGCCGCGCATAGGCACGGACATACCCCTTCAGGAACAGCTCGGTATCAAATTTGCTGTAATCACCGCTTTCAATCGCCTGGATCACGGAAACCCGAAGGTGCTGTTGGTCTGCAACCGCTGCCAGACTCAGCCCTGCCTTCTCCCGTGCCCGCCGGAGCTGCTGTCCGACAGATTCTGCGGATACGTTATTCAGCTGCTCGTCACCGGTCATTGGCAATCAGCACCTTGTATTGTTGATACTCTATGGATTCCGGGAATTCGTTCCGCAATAACAAAGCCATACTGGCTTCCTGGTCTTTGTCCCCGAAATAACGGGCAATGCGGATACCTGTGTAAAGGCTTTCTGCGGAATGGGTCAGTCGTGTATTGCCCTGAATCATGGTCTGAAGGCGACTGTAATACCGGGACGCTTCGGTGTAATTGTCCTGTTCCACCAGCACACGTGAAAGTGACAGTAACGAGCGAGCTTCGCCGCGGGTCAGCTCTACGGCTCTGCGGTAGGCTGCCTCTGCGCCTTCGAGGTTATCCAGGCGCTCTTCTGTCATGCCCAGATTGTAAAAGACACCTCCGCGCTCTCTGTACCCGGTATCCCGGGACGCAACGGAAAACTGGTTACGGGCACCTTCGTATTCTTTTTGGCCGTACAAGAAGGCACCGTAATACACTCGCCCACGGGTATAGCTTCCGTCCGCTGACACAGCCTTGCGGAAACTTTCTTCGGCCAGCTGCTCTTCGCCTTCATAGCTGTACACCAGCCCCATGGCAGCCAATGCCTCGGCATCTCCGCTGTCAATTTCCAGGGCGCGATCAAGGTGGTGCCGGGCCCGCTCCAGGTTGCCCTGCCGGATATAAGCGGTTGCCAGCTGAACGTAGCTGCTCAAGGCTTTGTCGCGGTCAGCCTCCCGGCTGAAACGGCTGTCTGTGGTGGTTACGCATCCGGACACCAGCATCCCTGAAAAAATCAGGGCCAACACAGCCAGTTTTACCTTGGAATTCCTAACCATCAACAAACACCTTACCTTGGTTGTTTCTGCTCCCCTGTATTCAGGGATTAACTTGCTGAACGGCAATATAGCGCTGGCTTCTGCGCGTCCGGTCTTCCACCCGGCCTACCAGCTGCCCGCAGGCAGCGTCAATGTCATCACCTCGGGTGGTTCGGATGGTGGTCACGAAGCCGGCTTCGTTCAGCACATTCTGGAAGCGCCGGGTTGCGTTCATGCTGGGCCGGCGGAAATCGCTTTCCGGGAATGGATTAAACGGTATCAGGTTAATCTTGCAGGGCAACCCCTTCAAGATTACGGACAGTTCCCGGGCGTGCTCTGGCTGGTCGTTCACACCTTCTATGACCGTGTACTCGATAGTGGCCTTACGCTTGTCCGGCAGGCGCGCCAGGTAGCGGCGGGTCGCTGCCAGCAACTCGGCAATCGGGTACTTTTTATTCAGCGGCACCAGCGTGTTACGAAGTTCATCATTAGGGGCATGCAGAGAGATGGCCAGTGAAACATCGGTAACCTCACCCAGCCGGTCAAGGGCCGGAACAACACCGGAGGTACTCAGGGTAACCCGACGCTTGGAAATACCGTAAGCCAGGTCTTCCATCATCAGGTTCATGGCGTCAACCACGTTATCGAAGTTGAGCAGGGGCTCTCCCATGCCCATCATGACCACGTTGGTAATCGGCCGATCGGTGGGATCAAACGGCATGAAAGCGCGGCGCGCCACCCACACCTGGCCAATGATTTCTGCCGCTGTCAGGTTACGGTTAAAGCCCCGCTTTCCCGTCGAACAGAAAGTACAGTCCAGGCTGCAGCCAATCTGGGACGACACACACAAGGTGCCACGTTCCCCATCAGGAATAAGCACAGTTTCAACACTGTTGCCGTTATCCATGCGCATAACCCACTTGCGGGTGCCATCTTTCGAGGTTTCGTCGTAAACCACCTCGGGGCCACGCACTTCAGCAATTTCCTTGAGCCTTTCGCGCAGAACGCGGCTCATATTGGTCATTTGATCGAAGTCATCAACGCCACGCTGGTGGATCCACTGCAGCACCTGCTGGGCCCGGAAACGTTTTTCCCCCAGGGTTTCAAAAAATGCCTCGAGCTTGGCTTTGGGCATCCCCAGAAGATTGATTTTTTCGGCAGGGGCAGTCATGACATAACCTCGATCAGATAACCAATTCAGGGGCAGCCGTAAGCTGCCCCTGAACAGACAACATCAGCCGCGCGGGCAGATTTCGTTGTCGGAGAAGAAATACGCAATTTCGCGCTCGGCAGAAGCTGCAGAGTCGGAGCCGTGAACGGCGTTTGCGTCGATGGAAGAAGCGAAGTCTGCACGGATAGTGCCGGCGTCGGCTTCTTTCGGGTTGGTTGCACCCATCAGCTCACGGTTCTTCAGGATGGCGCCTTCGCCTTCCAGAACCTGCACAACAACCGGACCGGAAGTCATGAAAGCAACCAGGTCGTTAAAGAACGGGCGCTCTTTGTGCTCGGCGTAGAAACCTTCGGCCTGCTCCTGGGTCAGGTGCATCATTTTGGCCGCAACGATTTTCAGGTCGGCTTTTTCAAAACGGCTGTAGATTTCGCCGATAACGTTCTTGGCGACCGCGTCGGGCTTGATGATAGAGAGCGTGCGCTCGTTTGCCATGATGTTTCTCCAGTCTGGTTAGGGTAAAAATTCAGGGGTGCGATTATACGCAGTCCGAGTGCAACTGCCTACCGCACCGTACGAAGTCGGGACACAACCTGCACAATCTGCTCCACGGCAAAGTCGATTTCTTCATCGGTGGTGAACCGCCCGAAGGAAAATCTTAATGCCCGATGAGCCAGCTCGTCACTCACGCCAATGCCACGCAGCACAAACGAGGGCTCTACCGTAGCCGAAGCACAGGCAGAACCGGATGACACCGCCACCTGCCGCAAGCCCAGCATCAGGGACTCGGCTTCAACACCCTCAAAGGATAGGTTGACAATGCCCGGCACCCGATGTTCCCGGCTGCCATTGAAATGAACGCCGGAAAGCGACTCCAGCCCGCCCAGAAAGCGCTCGCGCAGGGCTTCAAGGCGCACAAGTTCGTCAGACAGTCCTTGCCCGGCCAGCTCGAAAGCCTTCCCCATGCCGGCAATCTGGTGGGTAGGCAAAGTACCGGAGCGCATGCCCCGCTCGTGGCCGCCACCATGCATCTGGGCCTCGATGCTGACCTCTGGAGACCGACGCACATACAACGCACCAACACCTTTCGGGCCGTAAACCTTATGTCCGGAAAGCGACATCAGGTCGACATTCAGTGCGGCGACATCGACCGGCATCTTTCCGGCGGCCTGCGCGGCGTCCACGTGAAACAACACGCCACGGTTACGCAACAGTTCGCCGATTGCAGCCGTATCGGTAATACAACCCAGCTCATTGTTCACCAGCATCAGGCTCACCAGTACGGTGTTTTCCCTGAGTGCACCCGCCACCGCCTCAACCGAAATACGCCCGTCGGCTTCCGGCGCCAGCCAGGTAACCTCTACGCCCTGTTGCTCCAGCCACTTGCAGGTATCAATAACTGCCTTGTGCTCGATCGTCGATGTAATCACGTGGGCACTGGCCCGGCCGGCTACGGCACCTTTAATGGCAAGGTTGTCCGATTCCGTTGCCCCGGAGGTCCAGACAATCTCCCTGGGGTCGGCATGGATAAGGTCTGCTACCTGGCGGCGGGCACCTTCAACAGCGGCCTCGGCTTGCCAGCCGTATCCGTGGGAGCGAGACGCGGGGTTGCCAAAAACTCCATCAATGGTCAGATATTTGACCATCTCATCGGCAACGGCAGGATCAACGGGCGTCGTCGCCGCATAATCAAGATATACGGGTGTTTTCATAGTCAAAGGAAGTGTCGGTTATCAGGCCGGAGCCTGGTCAATCAAACGCCGGGTATTGATGGTATCCGGATCGCCATCAGACTGTTTACGGTTCTGGCGGTCCGCCACCTGGCGGATTTCGTGTTTTCGCATCAGGTCGCCCAGGCTGATTTCGCTGAGAAACTGATGAATCTGGCTGCTCAGGTCTGACCACAAATGGTGGGTAAGGCACTTTTCGCCATTCTGGCAGTCGCCTTTATTACCGCAACGGGTGGTATCCAGGGATTCGCTGACCGCATCCACCACTTCCGCGACATAAACGTCATCGGCAGAGCGGCTCAGACGATAGCCACCACCCGGGCCCCGCACGCTCACCACCAGGCTATGACGGCGCAAGCGGGAGAACAGCTGCTCGAGATACGAGAGGGAGATTTCCTGCCGGGCTGAAATATCTGCAAGGCTTACCGGCCCCTGGGCTCCGTGCAGAGCCAGGTCAAGCATCGCCGTTACAGCGTAGCGGCCTTTGGTGGTCAGCTTCATAATTTCAGCCCCGTTAATGGGAATGAATCGCGATATGCATGCGGAAGTATGAATTGACCAACTAAAACAGTCAAGTATTCAGCCTTTTCCGTCGGTGTCGGTTTCATCCCGCACGCAGTCAAAATCTTCCTCGTGCAAAGGTGGCAACTCGCCGTTCTGGTATTCGCTGTTCACCTTGCGAATGGCCTTGCACATGTTTTCGATGCGATCGTCCACCGCGTGCATGTGATCCAGCAGCGAACGCACGGCCCTGGCCACCGGGTCCGGCATTTCTTCAGTAACCCCGTAGGCATCGAAGCCCATACGCTCTTCCATCTGCTTGCGACGGACATCATCTTCGCCCTGGCGCTTCACAATCACCCGACCAGGAATGCCAACGACGGTCGCGCCCGCAGGCACCGCCTTGGTCACTACGGAATTGGACCCTACCTTGGCGCCCTTTCCCACTTCAAACGGCCCCAGGATCTTGGCACCGGCACCAACCACCACACCATTTCCGATGGTGGGATGGCGCTTGCCTTTATTCCAGCTGGTACCGCCCAGCGTAACCCCCTGATACAGGGTGACGTCGTCACCGATGACAGTGGTTTCGCCGATAACCACGCCCATACCATGATCAATAAAGAACCGCCGGCCAATGGTTGCGCCCGGATGAATCTCGATACCGGTAAACCAGCGGGCCAGGGTAGACAGGGTTCGGGCCAGCCACTTCAGCCCCAGGTTCCAGAGCCAGTGAGCCAGCCGGTGGAACAACAAGGCATGCAACCCGGGATAGTTGGTAAGCACCTCGAAGGTGTTCCGTGCCGCCGGATCCCGATGGAATACGCTGTTGATGTCTTCCCTTAAACGCTCGAACATGTCTTTATTCCCGCCCTTGGTCTGCGGAGGATTCCGCCGTCGGTTTATGCTTCATACCGCCTTGTTGGGTTCCGGCGGCCTTCTGGACTGCAGAGAGTACGCCTCTCAGGATGTTTATTTCCATTTCATCCATCCGTGCCCGCTGGAACAGGCGCCTTAACCTGCTCATTAACTGACGCGGATTGTCACGGCGATGGAAATTCACATCCACCAGCACCTGCTCCAGGTGGCCAAAGAACCCTTCCACATCATTCACTGTTGCCGGCGGCACATCCCAGCCGTTATCACCCGGCGCCACCATAGCCTCAAGGTAGGGGCTGGACTCGCCCTCTTCAAGTCCGCGCAGGTACTGCATGCGCAGTTCATAGCAGATCACCTGAACCGCCATCGCCAGGTTCAGCGAACTGTAATCAGGGTTCGAGGGAATATGGATATGATAGTGGCAACGCTGAAGTTCGTCGTTCGACAGCCCGTGATTCTCCCTGCCAAATACCAGCGCCACCCGCCCCTTCGCACTGTGCTCTGATGCCATGGCAGCCGCCTGCGGAGGCGCCATCACCGGCCAGGGTACCTTGCGGCCGCGGGCGCTGGTGCCCATCACCAGGATGCAGTCCGCCAGGGCTTCATCCAGCGAAGAAACCACCCGGGCCCGGTCAAGCACATCGGAAGCACCGGCCGAACGAGCGTAGGAGGCCTCATCGGGGAAAGACGAAGGATTCACCAGCCAGAGATTCCCCAGCCCCATATTCTTCATCGCCCGGGCTACCGCACCGATATTTCCGGAGTGGGAGGTTTCAACCAGAACAATCCGGACCTGATCATTGAAAGTGTCGCTTCCTTCCTGCGGCATTGCGTGCTTGTGCATGTTCGTGGGGCCTGTGACTGGTCGTACATTCGCGAAAAAGAGCCGCATGATAGCAGAAACCCGACCGTTTCCGCTCTCCGGAAATCCCGCAACTTCGCCCGAACCCCATGGTATCCGTGGATTTCCTGAGCCAAAAAACGTACAAGCGAAGGGAGTTTTTGCTATGATAGCCGGCCTTAACACACCCGGATAATGAACACTCAGATGCAACCAGCAATCAAAATGGCCCTGCGCGTTGCCCGCCAGGGATCCGACTACCTGAAAGCCCACTTCGAGCGCCAGGAACCTAACGGTAAAGATGAGTCTGACCGCCTGCGCCAGCTGGAACGGGTTGAGCAGTCCATTTACGACAACTTTGCCGAACAGCTTGAAAAGGCCTACAAAGACCACACCATCGCTCCGATGGGCGAGGCTGATGCCAACGGTAGCGATAAAAGCTGGCACATTTTCCCGGTTCTGGGGCGTGAGAACTTTGTACGGGGCATTCCCGAGTTCGCCCTGGCCCTGTCCCAGAAAAAGAACAACCGCACCGAGAACCTGCTACTGGTTAACCCGGTGACCGGCGAGGAATACTCCGCCAGCCGCGGCCACGGTGCTGCCCTGAACAGCCGCCGCGTGCGGGCTTCCGATGTAAAACTGCCGGCCAAGGCCGCAATCTCCACCAACCTTCTGGACCAGACCCGTCAGGGCGATGATCCGATGGTGTGGGGCGAAATGGCTGCGACGCTGGCCAGCGAAACCGCCATGTTCCGCACCTCCGGCTGCGTGGTCCTGGATATTGCCCGGGTTTCCGCCGGCCTGCTGGATGCAGCCGTTATCTTCCGCCCTGCCGCAGCTGACCTCGACCTCGGGGTCACCCTGGCCATGGAATCCGGCGCACTGACCGGCGACTTTTCCGGTAATCCCTCGGCTGGCAACGCCCGTCAGCTGATTGTGGCGAACCCGAAACTGTTCCGCGAAGTTCTGAAAGTACTGCACCCCTTCCGGGGTCGCCTGCCACGGTAAATTTACCGGGCACAAAAAAACCGCCATCCTTTCGGGTTGGCGGTTTTTTTATGCCGGGCCACAAGGGCCCGGCAGGCATGCATTACATGCGATTCAACCACTCGGGCGGCTGCTCTTCCTCCGCCTCGTCGCCGGCACCTTCCTTTGCAGGCACCATCAGGTCTTCGCGGGTTATACCCATCACCATCAGCATATTCGCAGACACATAGATGGAGGAATAGGTGCCCACAACCACACCGATCATCAGGGCCAGGGCGAAGTTGTTGATCGCCTCACCACCGAGGAAATAGAGCGCAATCAGCACCACCAGTGTCGTACCGGAGGTGTTGATCGTACGAGTGATGGTCTCGTGGATGGACTGGTTGATGATATCCCACGGCTCCCCTACCCGCATTTTCCGGAAATTCTCCCGGATACGGTCCGCCACGACGATGGTGTCGTTCAGGGAGTAACCGATAATGGCCAGCAAGGCGGCCAGAACGGTCAGGTCAAAGGTCCACTGGAACAAAGCAAATACACCCAGCACGATGATCACATCGTGGGCAAGAGGAATCACCGAGGCGATACCGAACTTGAACTGGAAACGCATACCGACGTAGATCAGTACTACGGCCAGCGCTATCAGCAGCCCAAGACCACTGTCTTCTTTCAGCTCGTCACCCACCTGGGAGCCGACAAACTCTGAGCTCACCAGCTCCAGCTCGGCGCCCGTGCGTGACAGCACCTCGGTCACCTCGCTCGCCAGCTCATCGTTACCTGCTTCCGCCATGCGGATCAGCACGATGGTATCGGCGCCGAAGTTCTGCACCGAGAACTGCTCGTAGCCGGCTTCCGTCAGCTGGGTACGGATTTCATCAAGGCTCGGAGCCTCGGCATATTCGAATTCGACGGAGGTGCCGCCGGTAAAGTCCATGCCGAGATTGAGGCCGCGAATGCCCAGCAACGCAATAGACGCAATTACCAGGGCGATAGAGAGCACCGAAGCAATCTTTCGGAAGCCCATGAAGTCAAACGGTTGCTTTTCGGTATCAGCCATTGGCCAGCTTCCCTCCGATCGAAAGTTTCTCGACCCTGCGGCCGCCGTACACCAAGTTCACCATGCTGCGCCCGACCATCAGGCCGGTAAACATGGAGGTCAGGATACCGATACACAGGGTAACGGCGAAGCCCTTGACCGGGCCGGAGCCCATAGCGAACAGAATCACCGCCACCAGCAGCGTGGTGATGTTGGCATCGAAAATGGATACAAAGGCGCGACTGTAACCGGAGTTGATCGCACTTTGTGGCGGCACGCCCGATTTCAGCTCTTCCTTTATTCGCTCAAAGATAAGCACATTGGCATCGACGGCCATACCCACTGTCAGAACGATACCGGCAATACCCGGCAGCGTCAGGGTGGCCGAAAGTATCGACATACACGCCACCAGCAACATCAGGTTGAGGGTCAGCGCCACGTTGGCCATCATGCCGAAGCCACGATAGAAGAACGCCATGTAGATCAGGACCAGGGCAAAACCGATCATTACCGACATCAGGCCGGCATCGATGTTCTTCTGACCCAGGCTTGGCCCGATGGTCCGCTCCTGCACAAAGTACATCGGCGCAGCCAGTGCACCGGCACGCAGCAACAGCGCGAGTTCCGCGGCTTCGGGAATGGAATCCAGGCCGGTGATACGGAAGCTGCTGCCCAGGGCAGACTGCACCGTTGCCAGGCTGATCAAGCCCTTCTCTACTACGCGCTTGTCGGTCTCGACAATCTCGCCATCGACTTCGCGGGTTTCGGTCTCGGTACGGTACTCAATAAACAGCACCGCCATGCGGCGACCGATGTTGTTGCGGGTAGCGCGGTTCATCAGGTCACCACCCACGGAATCCATGGTGATGTTGACCTGGGGCTGGCCGTTCTCGTCGAACGCCTGCTGGGCATTTGCCACGTTGTTACCGGTCGCAATAACGTCCCGCTCCAGGCGGGCTGAACGATTAGGCTCATCCCGGAAGCTGAACTGCTCGGTTTCGGCGGAGGCGGCGTCCTGGCGGGCTTCCATCCGGAATTCCAGGTTGGCCGTAGCACCCAGAACCCGCTTGGCCTGAGCCGTATCCTGCACGCCCGGCAGCTCCACAATAATCCGGCTCGCGCCCTGGCGCTGTACCAGCGGCTCGGCAACACCCAGCTCGTTTACCCGGTTACGGATAGTGGTCAGGTTCTGTTCCAGGGCGTATTCCTGGATGTTACGAACTTCGGCTTCAGAAAGGGCGAGTGAAATCAGGAATTCACCACCCTCGGTGCTCTCGTCGAGCAGGAATTCGTTGTAGTTGTCACGAATCAGCGTGAATGCTTCGGCGCGGGTCTCCGAATCACGGAAACTCAGGATAATGTTGCGGTTCTCGCCCACATCACCGCCCCGGTAGCGGATGCGCTCTTCCCGCATATCCCGCTTGATCTGGCCTGACAGGGCCTCAAGGCGCTGGTTAACCGCTGTCTCCATATCCACTTCCAGCAGGAAGTGAACACCGCCACGAAGATCCAGGCCCAGCTTCATGGGGCCGGCGCCCAGACTCTGCAGCCAACCGGGAGTCGACGGAGCCATGTTCAGGGCCACCAGGTATTCCCGACCCAGGGCCGCCTGCACTGCCGGCCTCGCCCGCAACTGGTCATCGGAACTGGTCAGGCGAATCAGGGCGTCCCGCTCTTCGAGGAGGCTGGATTTGACTTCGATACCGCGGCTTTCGAGTTCGCCAAGTGCGCGGTCGAGCACACGCTGGTCTACCTCGGTGCTACCACGGGCGCCGGTGATCTGGATGGCGTAGTCGTCGGGGAAAAAATTGGGTAAGGCGTAAATAAACCCGATGACCAGTGCAAACACGATCACCAGATTTTTCCAGAGAGGATACTTGTTCAGCATGGGATCCCTTTGAGCCGACTGGTCGCCGGTCTTGGTGTGTCAGCCAGTATGAATCAGCCGGCGCCACAGGGCGCCGGCGCCTGACCAGCTCAGATATCCTTCAGCGTACCCTTCGGCAGGGCGGCTGCTACAGCTACTTTCTGAACCTTGATTTCTACGTTATCGGACACTTCCAGAACGATGAAGTCGTCCGCAACCTTGGTAATGCGACCGGCTACGCCGCCGGAAGTGACAACTTCGTCACCCTTGTTCAGGCCGGACATCAGAGCTTTGTGCTCTTTTGCACGCTTGGACTGCGGGCGCCAGATCAGGAAGTAAAAGATCAGGATAAAGCCTGCGAAGAAGATGATCTGACCCATCACGCTCATACCCTGGGCGCCCGGATCCTGAGCCATGGCCAATGCAGGCATCAGAGACAGCAGACCGGCGATGAGCAGTTTGATTGATTTCATTCAGGTTCTCCGTTTATTGACTTGTCTAGGTGTAAAACTTGATCAGGAATCGCCCAGCGGCGGCACACTTTCGCCGCGTAAGGCATAGAATTCGCTTACAAAGTCGGACAATGTACCTGCTTCAATGGCGCCACGCAATCCGCTCATCAGGTTCTGGTAAAAGCGCAGATTGTGGATGGTATTGAGCTGAGAGCCCAGCATTTCACCACACTTGTCCAGATGGTGCAGGTAACTCTTCGAGAAATTCTGGCAGGTGTAACAGTCACACCGCTCGTCCAGGGGCCCGGTGTCGTGCCGGTTCCTGGCATTGCGAATCTTCACGATGCCGGTTGAGGTGAACAGGTAACCGTTACGGGCATTCCGGGTGGGCATTACACAGTCGAACATATCGACACCGCGGCGCACGGCCTCAACAATATCTTCCGGGCGACCCACGCCCATCAGGTAGCGGGGCTTGTCTTCCGGCATCTTGGGCGGCAGATGATCCAGAATGCGGATCATGTCTTCCTTCGGCTCCCCTACCGACAGGCCACCAATGGCATAGCCGTCAAACCCGATATTAGTCAACCCTTCCAGCGAGCGGTCCCGCAGGGATTCATACATGCCACCCTGAACGATTCCGAACAGTGCTGCCGGATTACCCTCATGGGCATTCTTGCTTCTTTCTGCCCAGCGCAGGGACAACTCCATGGATTCCTTCGCCTGCTTCTCGGTAGCAGGATACGGCGTACATTCGTCAAAAATCATGACGATATCCGAGCCCAGGTCCCGCTGCACGCCAATGGCAATCTCCGGCGACAACTCCACTTTCGAGCCATCCACCGGTGAACGGAAGGTTACGCCCTGCTCGGTGATCTTGCGCATTTCGCCCAGACTGAATACCTGGAAACCGCCGGAGTCCGTGAGGATCGGCCCCTGCCACTGGGTGAAGTCGTGCAGGTCACCATGGGCCTTGACCACTTCCGTACCCGGCCGGAGCATCAGGTGGAAGGTGTTGCCCAGAATGATTTCCGCACCGATTTCCTTGATGTCCCGGGGCAACATGCCCTTGACGGTACCGTAGGTACCTACCGGCATGAACGCCGGCGTCTCGACCGTTCCCCGGGGGAAGGTCAGACGGCCACGCCGGGCCTTGCCATCTTCTCCAAGTTTCTCGAAGCTCATGAAACAGGAATTACTCACAGGGATTCTCCACGGGATTCCGGTTGATCAGTATCGGCTTGGCCAGACGCAGCCTGGCGCCCAAGGCTTGGCTGCCGGCCGGTCAGGAACATGGCATCACCGTAGCTGAAAAACCGGTAACGCTCCTGAACCGCCTCACGATAAGCAGACATAATATGTTCATAGCCGGAAAACGCACTAACCAGCATGATCAGCGTGGACTCCGGCAAATGGAAATTGGTGACCATCGCGTCCACCGTCTGAAAACGATAGCCGGGATAGATAAAGATATCGGTTTCACCCCGAAAGGCCGACAGCACGCCGTTCTGACTGGCGGATTCCAGCGAGCGTACCGAGGTGGTGCCCACCGCCACTACCCGACCGCCCCTGGCGCGGGCCTGATTCACGGCATCTACCGTTTCCCGGGGAACGTGGGCAACCTCACTGTGCATCACGTGGTCTTTGACGTTATCCACCCGAACCGGCTGAAAGGTACCGGCGCCTACGTGCAAGGTGACGTAGGCAAACTCAACACCCTTTTCTTTCAGTAGCCCCAGCAGATCGTCGTCAAAGTGAAGCCCGGCGGTAGGCGCCGCCACGGCACCCGCCTCCCTGGCGTAGACGGTCTGGTAACGCTCCCGGTCAGACTGATCGTCATCCCGCTCCATATAAGGAGGCAACGGCATGTGGCCAATGCGCTCGAGCACATCAAGAATGGGTTCTTCGCTCTCGCAGACAAAGCGGAACAGGGCATCTTCCCGGCCGGTCATGCGCAGGGCCGGTCCATCCTCAAGCAACACCCGCTGCCCCGGCTTGGGAGACTTTGAAGAACGGGTGTGGGCCAGGATTTCGTGTTCACCGACCACTCGCTCAACCAGCACCTCTACCCGGCCACCGGTTTCCTTCTGGCCGAACAGGCGCGCGGGAATAACACGGGTATTGTTGAACACCAGAAGGTCGCCAGGCTGAAGCAGGTCAGGCAAGTCAGTAAAACGAAGGTGCCGGGTGTGGCCGGTAGGGCCATCGAGATTCAGTAAACGGGATGCACTGCGTTGTTTGAGCGGGTAACGGGCGATGAGCTCGTCCGGCAGGTCAAAGTGAAAATCAGAGACGTTCATGGGCCGGGCTATTCACGACGCCGCAGGTTGCGGCCAATAAGTGGTAGCGGCGGGCGGACTCGAACCGCCACGGGTTTTACCCCAACGGATTTTGAATCCGTCGTGTCTACCAATTTCACCACGCCGCCATCGGAGAGTGGGAGGATTATACTGACCCTGATTCTGAAAGCAACCGATCATTCATCCCAGGATGCAAGCTGTCCCGGCGCTTGCCAATTTTCAACAAATTCACGGGTTTCCGGCCGTGGCACGGGTGGCTTTTCCTGCACCACTGTACCCGTATACAGAAAGCCGACTATCGATTCGCCTTGCGCCAGCCCAAGGCCACGATGCACCTGTGCATGGTAGGTAACCGGGCCGGTGCGCCACATGCCACCGTAACCCGCATCGCGCAATGCCAGGCCGATAAATGCCATGCCGGTGGCAGCAGACATCACCTGCTCTACTTCCGGTACCTTGGGATGATGTTGCGGTGAGGCAATCCCGACAATCACCATCGGAGCCCTCAGCGGTGCTTTACGGGATTTTTCGACTTCCTGCTCACTGGCGGTTTCCGGGCAGGCAGAGGCGAACAGCTCGCCAAGGGCCTCCAGCGCCTCACCCTCTATCACCAGGTAGCGCCAGGGCCGCAACAAGGCATGGTCCGGAGCCCTTGCTGCACACTGGAAAGCCTGCTCGAGAACATCCCTGGGCGGAGCCGGGGCCTCCAGGCGGGGCTCGGAGGCACGGTCAAGCAGAAAGCGGGTAACAGAGCTCATAGACACCTGTAAGAATTGTGGCTTATACGTAATACTGCTAACCTTCAGTGTTAGCTCACTTCAAAACTACAAAAAACCGGCAGCACACAATGAGCGACCAAAAGAATTTTAGCAACTCTGTGTCTAAATCTGTGTCTGGGGCCCGGCTCTGAAATGATGAACGCACCGGCAGAATTACGCAACGCTACCGGGTCCGCCGCTAAAGTTGTGCATGGCGACCTCTCCAGCCACGAAACCGTGGCTATTCCGCCTATGCCGGATTACAGCGGCCGGATTCTCGGGTATGGCGTCAACACTGCCATTATTATTACCGGCGTGCTGCAAGGTATCTTCCCGGGCTGGATGCTTTGGCTGGTCGCGGGCACCATGCTCTGGCCCCACGCCGCACACCTGATATCCCGTCGCACCTTTCTGAGACGATCTCCCCGCATCCGGCAGAAAATGCTGTTCCTGGATTGCGTGATCGGCGGTGGCTTTATCGGAATGATCGGATTAGTCGCCATTCCTGCGGTATCCACCGTGCTTATGCTGATGTTCAGCTGCCTGATTGTCGGTGGCACACGCCAATGGCTGGTAGGCACCCTGTTGATGGGCGCGGCCACGGCTGTGTCGGTTGCCAGCTTCGGTGTTGCCGAAAGCTTCCAGTCGCCACTGCTGACCAGCCTGGTCTCGGTGTTTGCAACCGGCACCTACATTTGCGTTACCGCGTACTATTCCCACCAGCAAGCCCGCGCCCTGCTCCTGGCCAAAACCCAGATCCAGAACCAGCGGGAGCAATCCATTGCCCTGTCGCACAAGCTTTCCAAATACCTGTCGCCCCAGGTCTGGCAATCCATCTTTACCGGCGAGCGGGATGTCCGGCTTGAAACCCAGCGCAAGAAGCTCGCTATTTTCTTCTCGGACATCAAGGGCTTTACCGAACTCTCCGAAGAAATGGAGCCGGAAGCGCTGACCGAACTGCTCAACCATTACTTCAACGAAATGTCGGAAGTGGCCCTGAAATACGGCGGCACCATCGACAAATTCGTTGGCGATTCCATCATGGTCTTTTTCGGCGACCCCACCAGCCGGGCCAGAGAGAAGATGCCTTTGCCTGCGTATCCATGGCCATCGAGATGCGCAAGCACATGAAGATCATGCGCCAGAAGTGGCGAAGCCAGGGCATCAAGACACCGTTACAGATCCGTATGGGCATCAGCACCGGCTACACCACCGTAGGCAACTTCGGCGCCGAAAACCGCATGGATTACACCATCATCGGCAAGGAAGTGAACCTCGCCAGCCGCCTGGAGTCCCTGGCGGATTCCGGCGAAATCCTGATTTCCTACGAAACCTTCTCGCTGGTGAAAGATCGCATCATGTGCCGCGACAAGGGCGAGATCACGGTAAAAGGCTTTGCCAAGCCGGTGCCGATCTATGAAGTCGTGGACTTCCGCCGGGACATGGGCCCTCACCGCAGCTTCATGGAGCACGAGCACAGCGGTTTTGCCATGTATATGGATTCGGAAAAGATTACCGAGAGAGAGCGCAAGGCCATACTGGCCGCCCTCGAAGACGCCGCCGACCGGCTGCGCATCGAGGAAGACAGCGAATAACCCCCGCCTTTACTGCCGTACCAGGCGCGGCCCCGGACCCTGCTCAGGGCTGGTGCTGCGCCACGGATTGATATCCAGCCCACCCCTGCGGGTATAGCGTGCACACACCGTCAGGTGTTCCGGTTTGCAGCGGGCCATCAGGTCTGTAAACACCGTTTCCACGCAGTGCTCGTGAAAGTCCTGCTTCTGGCGAAAGCTGACGATGTAGCGCAACAGGCCGGATCGATCTATCTTCTTGCCCTGATAGCGGATAAGCACCGTTGCCCAGTCCGGCTGGCCGGTGACCGGGCAGTTGCTTTTCAGCAGGTGCGAACACAGCTGCTCGCTGACCTGCTCACCGGACACCGCCAGGGACTCCGCCGAGTACTCGTACACCACATCATCTACAGGCTCGTCATCAATCAGCTCATAACCTTCCGGGCGCCCGATAGCCGGTGCCGACTCATCCACACTGAGCAGACGCACATCCACAGACGCTCCACAGGCACTGGACAGGTCAGCGGTAATGGTTTCCGCCACCTGTTCGACGGTGGAGAACACGGCCTGGTTGAGGGAATTCAGGTACAGCTTGAGCGACTTGCTTTCGATGATGGACGGTGACGCGGCAGGAAAGCGGATCTCCGCCCAGGCGACCGCCGGCACGCCACCAGGCCGAAGCCAGGAGATTTCCCAGGCTTGCCAGAGATCTTCCCCGAACCAGGGCCAGCGACCGTCTTCCAGGCCGATGCGACGCCGATTCTCTTCCCGTGCGACCGGAAACAGTAGCGAAGGATCGTACTGATCCGGGTATTCGCTGGATTTACCCAGCGGAGCGTTATGCAATGCCATGTCGTAAAGATTCCCCGATCAGTGACGGATGCCTTTGCCCCGGGCCAGCATGCGCAGTGCAACGGCAGCCAACAGGACAATAAAGACGACAATCATACCAAGGGAGATGAACGGATTAACGTCCGAAACACCCAGTATGCCGTAGCGGAACCCGTTCACCATGTACAGGATCGGGTTGATCATCGACGCCCCCTGCCAGAACGCCGGCAGCAGGTCGATACTGTAGAAAACACCACCGAGATAGGTCAGCGGCGTGAGCACGAACGTCGGCACAATGGAGATGTCATCAAACTTGGTAGCCAGCATGGCATTGATAAAGCCGCCAAGGGAGAACAGTGCCGAGGTCAGGAACACCGTAATCACCACCATGGGCAGATTGTGGATAGACAGCTGGGTAAACGCCAGGGACAAGAGGGTAACAATCAGCCCGATGCTCAGGCCCCGGGCCATACCACCCGCCACATAACCTGCCAGTATCGTCCAGTTGGGTACCGGCGACACCAGCAACTCCTCGATGCTGCGCTGGAACTTCATCGAAAAGAACGACGACACCACGTTAGCGTAGGAGTTGGTGATCACCGCCATCATGATCAGGCCAGGCACGATGAACTGCATATAGTCGTAGCCGCCCATGTCGCCGATCCGGGAGCCGATCAGGTTACCGAAGATGATGAAGTACAGGGTCATGGTGACCGCCGGCGGCAACAGCGTCTGCGGCCAGATGCGGGTGAAGCGGCGGATTTCCCGCAGGACAATGGTCTGGAACGCGATCCAGAGGGCCTGAATGGTCATGCTTTCACCCCCGAGCCGTTTTCGGCTGCCCGGGCATTGTCTTCGACCATTCGCACAAACAGCTCCTCCAGCCGGTTGGCCTTGGTACGCATACTCACCACTTTGATTCCTTGACGTTCCAGTTCGACAAACAGGGAGTTCAGGCTCTGACCTTTCTCCACATCGACTTCCAGGGCGCCGTCTTCGTTAAGACTGCTACGGAAGCCGTCCAGTTCCGGCGCGGAATCCATCAATTGTTCTGTATCCAGAACAAAGGTTTCCACGTTCAGCTGCTGCAGCAGTTCCCGCTTGCTGGTGTGCCGGATAATCTCGCCGTGGTCGATAATGGCGATGTTACGGCACAGGGCTTCCGCCTCTTCCAGGTAATGGGTGGTCAGGATAATGGTGGTGCCCTGGCGGTTCATCTCTTCCAGGAACTGCCACATAGAGCGCCGTAATTCGATGTCGACACCGGCGGTCGGCTCGTCAAGAATCAGCAACCTGGGTTCATGCACCAGCGCCCGGGCAATCATCAGGCGCCGCTTCATACCGCCGGACAGCATGCGGGACGGGGTGTCTCGCTTGTCCCACAAACCAAGCTTGCGCAGGTATTTTTCGGCAGAAACCCTGGCCTGCTTGAGCGGAATGCCGTAATACCCGGCCTGGGTGGTGACGATATCAATGACTTTCTCGAACTGGTTGAAGTTGAACTCCTGTGGCACCACACCAAGGTTCAGCTTGGCGCCCGAGAGATCCGTATCGATATCGTGGCCAAACACCCTCACCTTGCCGCCACTCTTGTTCACCAGGGACGACACTATGCCCAGGGTCGTGGATTTGCCGGCACCATTGGGGCCCAGCAGGGCGAAAAAGTCCCCTTCCCTGACTTTCAGATCGATTCCCTTCAGGGCCCGGAAGCCATCGCCGTAGCTTTTCTCCAGCCCTTCGATTTCGAGTGCAAAGGTCATAAACCGTACCGTTTCCGAAATTTGCCTGACAAGCCAGGCAAAAAAGTAGAGAGCTATTGAATTGTGGCAAAAGGCGGTATTTCAAGGCCGGGGATTACAACCCGGGCAGCAGGCCAAACCCCCAAACTGCGACAGGATTCCCGATATACTCCAGGCACCGTCCCTATAATGCCGTTACAACAACTTACAAGACACCTGTCACCAGGCATCGGGTGCATCAGGTCAACGCGAAGGGATTGTACGACATACCATGAAACTCGTTCACCTTACCCGCCTGTTTCTTCCACTTTCCGCTGCCGTCGTTTGCACCGGCTGCCTGGACAGCGGCGGCTCCGGCTCTGACGACACCCGCATCGGGCGAATCAATTACCAGGGCCTCAGCGGACTGACCTACACCACCAACAGCCAGAGCGGTGAAACCAACGAAGCCGGCGAGTTCCGCTACTATCCCGGTGAAACCCTGTCATTGAAAGTGGGCAAGTTACCGGTCATCGATAACGTTCCGGCACAGGATTTTGTCAGCTTCCTGGATTTTCAGCCGGAACTGCGGGAAGCCCTGAGAACCGCCAGCGTGAACGATCGCGGCCTGAAAGATCACCGGCCGGTGGAAGCCAGATTGCTCCCGAACAACACCGAACTTCAAAACCGCACACGATTCCTGCTGGCGCTGGACTGGTCCGGCAACGTGAGCGAAGGCGAAGGCATCGACATTCGCCCGAGAGTGATCGAGCAGCTGAATGCAGCGATTAACGATCCGGATATCCCCGACACCCTGGATTTCACCGTGAGCGCCCAGGACTTTGCCGCGGCAGATTCGCCAGCAAACCGCATTCTGCAAAGCATCTGTTTCTACCCTGAGGGTGACCGCCTCTGTGGCGCGCCGCCCAGCCCGCAAGAGATTGAGGCGGCACCGTCCCGCCCTGAAAACGACGAGGACCTGGACCCGAACACCGTTTATAAAGAAGACCTGCAATCCCTGGCCGACCGAATCCGCGAAGCCGTCAGAACCCTGGAAGATGTCGACAGTGAGCAGGCTGAAAACTACCTTGAGCGGGAGCTGGCCAGCATCTCCAGCCATTACGGCCGCCGTTACTACCTGGAAGACTACCTTGCCAGCCATCCCGCCAGCGACACCGGCATCAAAACCATTGAAGTACGAAAAATCGGTGGTGAGACTGCGTTAGCCGAAATCGAGGCAGTCAGCACCCGCCCGAACGATATCGCGGTGCACTCCTGGAGCTGGCAGACGGCGGAAGTGGAGTACTATGTGGCAGGAAATACCGGCGGTGAATCCGAGATCCGGATCAACTTCAGGCCGGAAGACACCTACCGGTGGATTACCAAAGATATCCGGGTAATTATCGACTGAGCAGCTTGCCCAGCGACCAGCGGGACTCGGCTCCAGCCACATCATAGCCGGCCGGGTCCAGCCCTTCCGTACCATGGGGCAGACACTCCCTTACAGAAAGCATTGCCTCTCCGGATTTCGATTCGTTATAGCTCGCCAGGTCGATAATCTTTGCCGTTTTACGGGACTGGCGACCGGCATCCTGCATCACCATGACACTGGGCCACAGCCGCCGTTCCGGCGAATGGGAAACCACAATGCCCCGCTGCCCGTCTGACAACTCCACCAGGCTGCCGGTGGGGTAAACGCCGATTGCCTTGATAAAGGCCTCGACCAGGTCATCCTGAAACTCGATATTACGCATTTCGTAAAGCATCGACACCGCTTTCGCCGGCGTCAGTGAATCGCGGGTTTCGCGGGGCGTAATCAGCGATTCGAAAAACTCGGCAATACCGGCGACCTTGGCCAGCAACGGAATTCTGTCGCCTTTCAGCCCTTGAGGGAAACCGGAACCGTTATGGCGCTCTCGATGGTTCTGAACCACTGTCATCACTGCCCGGGACAGCCCCGAGTTTTGCAAAAGCGCCACACCTTGCTCGATATAACCACGATAATGTGTGTACTCTTCCGCAGAAAGCTGTTGCTCGCGCTCTACCAGGTCTTTTGGCAACGCAGTCTTACCTGTCTGGGACAACAGGCAGCCCATCGCCAGGTGGTTAAGCAAACCTTCATTCAAGCCCAGTTGACGACCACAAACCAACGCCCAAACCGCTGTATTCAGGGCGTGCTGGTAAAGAAAATCATCATAGTGGCGGGTACGGCTGAGCCACAGCAAGGCACTGGGCTGACGAACGACACTGGAAACCATCTTGCGGGTGAGATCAGCTACCGGCCGCAAATCAGGGGCCTTGGCGGAGCGAATAGAATTAAAAACCTTCTGAAGAGCCGCCTCGCCATCGTCGAGAAGTTCCCGCGAAGCCTTTATTTCCTTACGCAGAGGTACCGTAACCTGGTGGCTGACCGGCTCGCGGATACTCAGTGGCGGCAGTTTCAGCTCGTTCCGGCCATTACCCCGCCCGGAAGCCCGCTGGCTGAACAGGCGGACATTGCCCTCTTCCTGGTCAACCTTCTGCCGCGCTTCGGCAACGTCTACCTTGACCCACTTGCAATGGGAATGCAGGGCCCGGATATCACTCTGGGAACGAATGTAGAACCCCTGAATGGGGAATGGCGTCTGGTGCCATGGACGATCGAGATCCGACACAAACATGCCGATCTCGAGGTCATGGACCATTATTTTTCTCTGACTTACGCCCACCACACACCTCGGCTCAAGCTTTTGACACTATTTTACAGTTTGCCGCTTGCACAAAAAAACGCCTCTTTAATTTAGTAGCCAACCGTCACTGTACATCGCCCTCAGGTAACGCAGTTTATCTTTGTGCAACAAACTGTATCAGCGGGACAGCCATCACAGGTTCCACCTGGCTGATCACTCCTCCTTACACAGGGATTCATCAAAGGCCGGCAAGCGCGCACTCAAAGAGCCTCTGGGTACCCGCCTCGCGAACACGGTATAAGCCACCGCTGAGGAGCGGATGTAATCGACGTTAACTTCTTCGTCACCCCGTACTATTTGCCGCTGCACAGGCTCACAGGAAACCCGCAAAGAAAACCGGCCGCCCAATTCCGCAATGCGCCCGGCTCCGTCCGGGGAGGAAACTGTCATACACGCGGTGGCGCCGGATGCCGGCTGGCCTGAACCCGCCACAGTGTCCCGAGCCGGATCTGCACAGGCCCGGATGCCATCTCCGCACTCCCCTGCTTGGTCATGACTGTCATCAGCCAGCCGCCAGACCCGCTCGCTGCACTCCGTTTCCACCTTCATGGTGGTGGACTTGTCAGACAGCAACCACCAGTCAGGATAGTCGGCGCTATCCCAGTGCACCCTTACCTGGCGGCTTTCGCCGGCCGAATTCTCCGCTGGAAACATGGCGTAGTGAGTGTAATAACTGGCACACCCCGACAAACCGAGCAGGGGCAGGAGTGGCAGTCCAAAAATCACAACACTTCGGGCGATCGACGGGCATTTCATCAGTAAAAACCTTCCTTGCTTGACTCACTCCATTATCAACGGCCTGCCTTTTATATCTACGTACTACTCATCATTCTGCGGCACCAAATTATTCCAGAAGGGTTATTGACTCCGATGCTGATAGTAATGAGAATGGTTGACGTTTAAAGTTGCTTGTAAGATTCATCCCCATACAGGCTCAAAGTCCAAAGGAACGAAACTATGCGAATGAAACTTGCCGCTACCGCTGCCATCGCCCTGACGGCCCTGCCCCTGACCGCTTCTGCAGACGGCGAAGTGAATATCTATTCTTACCGCCAGGCTTACCTGCTTGAACCTCTGTTGAATGCCTTTACTGACGAAACCGGCGTCAAAACCAACGTGGTTTTCGCCAAGCAGGGCCTTGCAGAGCGCCTGGAGCGTGAAGGCCGCAACAGCCCGGCAGATATCGTAATGACGGTCGATATCTCCCGCATTAACGAGCTGGTCGAGAAAGACCTGGTTGCCGGTGTTGAGTCAGACACGCTGAACAAGAACATTCCGGAAAACCTGCGCCACCCGGAAGGCAAGTGGTATGCACTGACTACCCGTGGTCGCCTGATTTTCACCTCCAAAGAGCGCGTGGAAGCCGGTGAAATCGCCAGCTACGAAGACCTGGCCGATGACAAGTGGGAAGGCCGCATCTGTACCCGCAGTGGCAAGCACCCGTACAACATCGCCCTGATTTCTTCGATGATTGCCCACCATGGCGAGGAAGCGACACGGGAATGGCTGGAAGGCGTTAAAGAAAACCTGGCCCGCAAACCGCAAGGTGGCGACCGCGACCAGATCAAATCCATCGCCGAAGGCGTATGTGACGTAGCCATTGGTAACAGCTACTACTATGGCAACATGCTGATGGATGAAAACCAGCGCCCGATTGCCGAACAGGTGAACCTGGTATTCCCGAACGCTGAAGGCCGCGGCACCCACGTTAATATCAGCGGTATCTCCCTGACCAAGAGCGCTCCCAACAAGGACAACGCCATCAAACTGATGGAGTTCCTGTCATCGCCGAGCGCCCAGCGTATCTACGCCGAGGCAAACACCGAGTACCCGGCTAACCCGGAAGTGAAGCCCACCGGCCTGGTGGCTGAATGGGGTGAGATCAACCCTGATGGCCTGTCTCTCCAGGAGATTGCCAACAACCGAAACGCCGCAGTAAAACTGGTCGACACCGTGGATTACGACGGCTGATCCATCAGTAACTGATCGATAGCTTTTATAGCTGACTCGAAAGGTGCTCCGGAGGGTTCCGGGGCACCTTTTCTTTTAGCAGGACAAAAGGAAATGACCCGCATCATTGCAGGGAGCATGCTCAGTATCTAAAATCGGAACACTTCTCATCACCACTATCAGAACGGATCACTCATGACAGAGGTCGTTACCAGCGCCAACCCGGGTCTTTCGCAACCATTGCTGGCCAAACGAACCTCCAAACGATGGATGATCAGCGCACTGGTCACTACCGCCATCGTAGCCTTACCCGTTCTGTCGGTGATTGTCCTGGCCCTGTTCCCGGAAGAGAACATCTGGCCGCACCTCCTGGAAACTACCCTGCCCCGCTACCTGGTGACCACCATCAAACTGATGATCGGTGTGGGCGTAATCACACTGGCCATCGGGCTGGCAACGGCCTGGGCCGTCACCATGTGCGAATTTCCCGGCCGCAAGTTTTTCGAATGGGCGCTGATGCTGCCCTTTGCGGTGCCCGCCTACGTGATCGCCTATGTTTATACCAGCCTGCTGGATTACGCGGGCCCGGTTCAGATTGCCCTGAGGGACTGGTTTGGCTGGCAAAGCGCCGCCGACTACTGGTTTCCGGAAATACGCAGCCTGGGCGGCGCGACCATCATGATCGGACTCGTACTGTACCCCTACGTGTACCTGCTCGGCCGCGCCGCGTTTCTTGAACAGTCCCCATCACTGTTTGCGGTCAGCCGCAGCCTTGGCCATTCTGCCCTGAGCACCTTTTTCAAGGTAGTGTTGCCCATTGCGCGCCCGGCCATCGCCGTAGGCTTGTCGCTGGTGTTGATGGAAACCCTGAACGACTTCGGCACCGTGGACTTCTTTGCGGTACAAACCCTCACCGCAGGCCTGTTCGATACCTGGATGAACCTGGGCAACCTGGGGGGAGCCGCGCAGATCGCCACCACCATGCTGATGTTCGTGGTACTGCTGGTGACGCTGGAACGCTATTCCCGCCGCCGCCAGCAACAGTTTGCCGCCCGGGACAACCGTGAGCCGCTGCACCGGTTCACCATGTCTTTCCCGCGCCAGATGATTTGCGTGGTGGTGTGTGCCGTACCACTGGTACTGGGCTTTGTCATTCCCGGTGCAACGCTCGGCTACTACGCCTGGGAATATTTCGATGTAAGCTGGAACCCCGACTTCCTGCGCAACACCATGAACAGCCTGTTCCTGTCCGGCTCGGCCGCCCTGACCACGCTGGTAATCGGGGTAACCCTGGCCTATAGCCGCCGGCTGCACAACACCCGTGGCATGCAGGTGCTGATGCGCCTGTCCTCATTGGGGTATGCCATGCCCGGTGCCGTATTGGCAGTCGGTGTGATCGTCCCCCTGGCCGGGTTTGATAACTGGCTGGATTCCCTGATGCGGGATTACCTGGGAGTCAGTACCGGCCTGCTGCTCAGCGGCAGTGCCTTTGCCCTGATCTTCGCCTACACCGTTCGCTTTCTGGCAGTATCAGCCGGCAGCGTGGAAAGCGCCCTGCAGAAAGTAACCCCAAGCATGGATATGGCGTCCCGCTCACTGGGCCACAGCCCCGGCAAAACCCTTGTGAAAGTCCACCTGCCGATGCTCAGGGGTACACTGATTACGGCGGCACTGGTGGTCTTCGTGGACTGCATGAAGGAGCTGCCGGCAACGCTGATACTCCGGCCTTTCAACTATGAAACCCTGGCCACTTACGTGTATCAGTTTGCGTCTGACGAGCAGCTTTACCATAGCGCACTGCCGGCGCTGATCATTGTACTGGCCGGTATCATCCCGATTATTCTGATGAACCGCTCCATCTCCAATTCCCGCTCCATGGCTTAGGGCCGGTTTTCAACTGGCGCAAAAAACAAAGGCCCGGCAATTTGCCGGGCCTTTGTCGTTCACCATCAATCCTGCAGCCGTTACTGCCAGATTACCGGCTGCTTCTGGGCATACCAGTTATCCACCTTCGCCTGGTAGGCATCCTCCACCACGTTACGCTTGAGCTTCAGTGTAGGTGTCAGGAAGCTGTTCTCGATGGACCATTCATCGCTGACAACCGTGATGAACGCCAGCTGCTCGTGGGGATCCACGGTCTTGTTCACGTCGGCAATCAGCTTCTTGAAGCTTTCCTCGATTTCCTTCCGGAAACCGGCGTCGGCCATCTGAGGACGGATTTCCTCGCCAAGCAGCACCAGCGCATGGGGCTGGGTCTGGTTGGCACCAGAAACGCACACCATCTCAATGGCATCGTGAGCCATCAGGCGGTTCTCGATCGGTGCAGGGGCAATGTACTTGCCTTTGCTGGTCTTGAAGATTTCCTTGATGCGGCCGGTCAGCTTGAGACGGCCCATATCGTCGATTTCGCCCTTGTCACCGGTTTTCAGGAAGCCGTCCTCGGTGAAGGTTTCCCGGGTTTTCTCCTCGTCCTTGTAATAGCCCATCATGGTGGCCGGGCTCTTCACCAGCACCTCGCCCTGCTCGCTGATTCTTACTTCAACGCCGGGCAGCGCCTCGCCAACATAACCGGTCCGGGTACGGCCGGGCTTGTTCATGTGGGAGTAGGCAAAGTTCTCGGACATACCGTAGCCTTCCAGCAGCTCCAGCCCCAGGTTGCGGTACCAGTCGAGCACATCGTTGGACAGCGGCGCCGAACCGGAGCCGGCCAGCTTGACCTTGTCGAGCCCCAGGCCCTTGAGCACTTTTTTCTTGATCAGCTTGCTGACCACGGGGATCTTCAGCAAACGCTCGAGCTTCTGCTTCGGCACCTTCTGCAGCACGCCGTGCTGGAACTTCACCCACAGGCGGGGTACAGACAGGAACAGGGTCGGCTGTGCACGCTGCAGGTCCTGGACAAAGGTATCCAGTGACTCGGCAAAATACAGCTCGAACCCTGCGTACAGTGAGCCAAGCTCCACAAAGGTCCGCTCGAACACGTGGGCAAGCGGCAGGTAAGACAACATCCGCTCACCCGGGCCCACGCCCAGGGTTTCGATGCCACCGGCGGCAGCAAAGGCCATGTTATTGAAACTCAGCATCACGCCTTTCGGCCGGCCGGTACTGCCCGAGGTGTAAACAATGGTGGCCAACTCTTCGGCCTCGCGCTCGGTCTTGCCTTCCAGCGGCGGATACTTGGCGACGATATCGTCCCAGGTTTCGAAATCATTGGGCGGGCTGAGGGGATAGGAAATGCAGCGCACGGAATCCGGCACGCCGGGTTTCATCATGTCCCAGTCGTCCAGCTTGCCCACAAACAGGACTTCACACCCGGCATGATCGAGGATGTAGTTGACGGTATCGGCATTCAGGGTGGGATACAGTGGCACGGAAATATGGCCGGCCATCCAGATTGCCCAGTCGGTCATGACCCATTGGGCACAGTTCTTGGAAATCAGGCCGATACGGCTTTTTTCCGGCAGGTTAAGAGACTTCAGGTACGATGCCATCCGGCGGGCTTCGTCTACCGCCCGGCCCCAGGTGTATTGCACCACCTTGCCATCGCCGATGGGCTGGGTCATATAGAGGGAGTCCGCCATTGTGGCCTCCCGGTGGTAAACCATTTCCAGGGGAAGTTTCTTTGCTGTGTCCATGGACCTTCCTGCTTTGTCTTTATAGTTTTCAGAGTTGCGTTTTTAGTGTTATCCGTGGCCTGAGTAGCCATTACGACTTTAGTAGCCTATTTGAACACACCTTCACTCGTCAAAACGTGATGAATGCAAAATTATCTGCAGTTCAATACATTGAGGAAAAACAACCGATAAAGTTCATCGCAATCGCTACCCCGAACCCCGCAACCCTGTGGTAAACTTGCGAACTTTGAAAATTTTCCACCCCGTTCCAAGGGGAAACCTGCAAAAGACCCGGAGATCGGCATATGGCCAAGAAAACTCTGCGTACCCTGATCGGCGCGTCGCTGCTCGCCGCTGCAAGCCTGGTTCAGGCAGAAGACACTCGTGTAGTTGCCATCACCCAGATTGTTGAACACCCGGCACTGGATGCCGCCCATCAGGGCGTGGTCGACGAGCTGGCCGAACGTGGTTACCGTGAAGGCGAAAACCTGCGCCTTATGCACGAAAGTGCCCAGGGCAACTCGGCTATCGCATCCCAGATCGCACGCAAGTTTGTGGGTGAAAGCCCTGACGTCATCGTGGCCATTGCCACACCGTCTGCCCAGACAGTTGCCGCAGCCGCCCGGGAAATTCCCGTTGTCTTCTCTGCCGTAACCGACCCGGTCGCCGCCAAGCTGGTTAAGAGCTGGGAAGCACCTGGCGCTAACATCACCGGCGTAAGCGACATGCTGCCGATCGAAAAGCACCTGGATATGCTCCAGCGTGTAATGCCGGATGCCAAGCGTATCGGTACCGTATACAACCCGGGCGAAGCCAATGCTGCTGCCCTGGTGGAACTGCTGGAAGAGCGCCTGAGTGCCCGTGGACTGGAGCTGGTTAAAGGTGCCGCCACCAAGACTTCCGAAGTACTGGGCGCTGCCCGCTCCCTGGTTGGCAAGGCCGATGCCATCTACCTGACCACCGACAACACCGTTATCAGTGCAGCTGAAGCGGTTATTTCCGTAGGCGAGCGCGCCAAGATCCCGGTCTTTGCCGCCGACACCGCTACCGTAGAGCGCGGCGCGGTTGCAGCCCTGGGCTTCAACTACTACAACCACGGCCGCCAGACCGGCGCCATGGTAGCCCGCGTACTTGAAGGTGCCAGCACCGCAGACATGCCGGTGGAAATCATGGAAGAGCTGGACCTGTATGTGAATCCTGAAGCTGGTGAGCGCATGGGCATTACCCTGTCTGAAGACCTCATCCAGGAAGCAGTAAAAGTCGTCAAGAACGACAAGTAACGCCTGACCAACACGGGCGGACCCCAAAAGGGCCCGCCCGTTTTCTTTCACGGTGAATCCATACCCATGCTCAGCGAAATTGCTTTTTACGGCGCACTCGAAACCGGCCTCATTTATGGCCTGGTTGCTTTTGGTATCTATATCTCTTTCCGTGTTCTGGACTTTCCCGACCTGACGGTAGACGGCAGCTTTCCCCTTGGCGCTGCTGTGGCAGCCGTATTGCTGCTGGAAGGCTGGAACCCCTGGCTGGCCACAGGCTGTGCCGTCCTTGCAGGCATGGCCGCCGGCGCGGTGACTGCCATCCTGAACGTCAAACTGAACATTCTTAACCTACTGGCCTCCATCCTGACCATGATTGCGCTTTATTCGGTGAACCTGCGCATCATGGGGCGGCCCAATATTGCGCTGCTTACCGAAGAAACCGTGCTGACCCCCTGGTACGACCTGGGGCTGGATTACCACCAGGTTCCGGTACTGCTGTTCGTGATCGTGGTTTTTGTGTCACTGATCCTGCTCTGGCGTTTCATGAAATCCGAAACCGGCCTGGCCATGCGCGCCACCGGCGCCAACGCCCGAATGGCTCGCGCCCAGGGCATCGCGACTGGCGGCATGATCATTCTCGGCGTTGCCCTCTCCAACGGCCTGGTTGGCCTGGCTGGCGCCCTGTTCGCCCAGAGCCAGGGCGCGGCAGACGTGACCATGGGCGTTGGTGTGATCGTTATCGGCCTGGCCTCGCTGATTGGCGGCGAAGCGGTTATCACACCGTCTACGGTTATCCGGGCCCTGCTGGCCTGCGTGATTGGTGCCATCATCTACCGCCTCGCGATCGCCTTTGCCCTGAATGCCGACATTCTGGGATTGCAGGCACAGGACCTGAACCTGATCACCGCAGTGCTGGTAACCCTGGCCATTGTTCTGCCGGGCGTGCGCACCAATATCGCCAACCGCTTCACCCGCAAGAAAGCCTGAGGAGGCACTATGATCAGCGCAACCGATCTGAGGCTAACCTTTGGCAAGGGAACTCCCCTGGAGAACCCGGCCTTGCGGGGCATGAGCCTGACTGTAAACCAGGGTGAATTTGTCACGGTTATCGGCAGTAACGGTGCCGGCAAGTCCACCTTCCTGAACGCCCTGGCCGGCGAGGTGATGGTCGACAGCGGCCAGATTATCGTGGACAACCAGGACGTAACCCGGCTGCCGACCTACAAGCGCGCTGCGCGGGTGGCCCGGGTTTTCCAGGATCCCCTGGCGGGCACCTGTGAAAACCTGTCCATCGAAGAAAACCTGGCGCTGGCCATCAAGCGCGGTCAGCGCCGTGGCCTCAGTGCTGCGGTGAAGAGACAGTATCTGGGCCAGTTCCGGGAAAGCCTGTCTTCCCTGAAGCTGGGCCTGGAAAGCCGCCTTGGTGATAAGATGGGACTGCTTTCCGGCGGCCAGCGCCAGGCTGTGAGCCTGCTGATGGCAAGTCTAACCCCGTCCAGCATCCTGCTGCTGGACGAACACACCGCGGCGCTGGACCCCAAAACCGCAGCCTTTGTGCTGGATCTCACCGAGCAGATCATCGAAGAGCAGAAGCTGACCGCACTGATGGTCACCCACAGCATGAAACAGGCACTGGAAGTCGGCAGTCGCACTGTGATGCTGCATCAGGGCCAGGTGGTGTTCGACATCGCCGGTAAGGATCGGGAAGGCCTGGAGGTGAAAGACCTTCTGGGACTGTTCGAGAAACAGCGTGGGCTTCAGGTAGACGACGACAGCCTGTTACTCGGCTGATTCAAACCAGAGCCTGACCTGAAAAGCGGGGCCTGGCCCCGCTTTTTTTTGTTTTGTTAATTGTGGCAAGGATCACCTTTTAACCACTACATCTAGTGATCTCCGCAAACGCAGGTTTCATGCGGGGTTGCGGAGTTTCAAGCCTTTTTCCATTGAATTTCTTTGCGGGGCATCGCTCCGGCAATAGTTCGTACCTTATTCACAGAACACTATATCCTGTTATACTCCATTCAAAATAAGCCCATATATAGGGTTAAAGCCAAAGACAGACTGGAAACCGAGGGTGGCAATGAACGCTAAGGCACAGGCAGTAATCACAACGATTCCGATGCAGGAAGCTTCGCTCGACATCTGGAGCAGCAAGTACCAGCTGAAAACCAAGACTGGCGAGCCGGTCGACAAGGACATCAACGCAACCTATGAACGGGTTGCCCGCGCCCTTGCCGAAGTCGAGAAAAAGAATGTACGCGACAAGTACATGAAAGAATTCCTGTGGGCCCTGCAGAACGGCGCCATTCCGGCGGGCCGTATCACCTCCAATGCCGGAGCCGAGGCTCACAAGCCGGCGACCTCGACCATCAACTGCACCGTGTCTGGCAGCATCCACGACTCCATGAATGACATTCTGGAGAAAAACCACGAAGCAGGCCTTACCCTCAAGGCCGGCTGCGGCATCGGCTATGAATTCTCCACCCTGCGCCCCCGTGGTGCCTATGTGGCCGGCGCCGGCGCCACTACTTCCGGCCCGCTGTCATTCATGGATATCTTCGACCGCATGTGCTTCACCGTGTCGTCTGCCGGTGGCCGCCGCGGTGCACAGATGGCCACCTTTGATGTTCACCACCCGGACGTCATCGAGTTCATCCAGGCCAAGCGTGAAGATGGCCGCCTGCGCCAGTTCAACCTGTCTCTGCTGATCACCGAAGATTTCATCGAAGCCGTGCGTAACGGCGACGACTGGCACCTTTCCTTCCCGGTCACCAAAAAGGAAGTGGAAGAAGAGGGCCTGGACCTGACAGACACCAGCAAGTTCCTGTACCGCGACTTCCCGGTTCAGGACAGCTACGTTATTAACGATGAAGGCAAGGTCGCCTGCCGCATCTACAAGACGGTGAAAGCCCAGTTCATCTGGGACACCATCATGACCAGCACCTACGACTACGCCGAGCCGGGCTTCATCCTGATTGACAAGGTCAACCAGATGAACAACAACTGGTTCTGCGAAGACATCCGTGCCACCAACCCCTGTGGCGAGCAGCCCCTGCCCCCTTATGGCAGCTGCCTGCTGGGTTCGGTCAACCTGACCAAGTTCGTGGACTACCCGTTCACCGACAAGGCCAGCTTCAACTACGAGAAATACCGCAAGGTCGTTGGCACCTTCACCCGTATGCTCGATAACGTAGTGGAAATCAACGGCCTGCCGCTGGCCGAACAGCGCCACGAGATTACCTACAAGCGTCGTCATGGCATGGGCATTCTGGGCCTCGGCTCTACACTGGCGATGCTGCGCATGCCTTACGGTTCAGATGAATCCGTGAAGTTCACCGAAGAAGTGGTTCGGGAGATGGCCGTTGAAGGCTGGCGCCAGTCCCTGGCCCTGGCCGAAGAGAAAGGCCCGGCTCCGATCATGGAAGACGAGTTCGAAGTGACTCCGAAGATGATGACCAAGTGCCCCGAGCTGGCCAAAGACGGCTACAAGGTGGGCGACATTCTCAAGGGCAAGCTGCTGCACGCGAAGTACAGCCGCTACATGCAGCAGATCGGCCACGTTGAGCCGGAGCTCGTCAAGCAACTGGCCGAGAAAGGTGGCCGTTTTACCCACCACACCTCCATTGCTCCGACTGGCACCATCAGCCTGTCCCTGGCCAACAACGCCAGTAACGGTATTGAGCCGAGCTTCTCGCACCACTATGCCCGGAACATCATCCGTGAAGGCCGGAAAACCAAAGAGAAAGTGGACGTGTTCAGCTTCGAACTGCTGGCCTACCGCCACCTGGTCAACCCGGGCGCCATGCCGTTCTCCGATGACGACGACAAGAAGCTGCCCGGCTACTTCACCACATCCGATGATGTATCACCAAAGCAGCACGTAGACATTCAGGCGGCCGCCCAGAAGTGGGTTGATTCCTCCATTTCCAAGACCGCCAACGTACCGCAGGACTTCAAGTACCAGGACTTCAAGGGCATCTACCTGTACGCCTACGACATGGGCCTGAAGGGTTGCACCACTTTCCGCTTCAACCCGGAGGCGTTCCAGGGCGTGCTGGTTAAAGAGAAGGACCTTGAGAATACCCTGTATGAGTTCACCGTGGACGATGGCAGCAAAGTCACCCTGAAGGGCAATGAACAGGTAGAGTACGACGGCGAAGTCCATACCGCCGCCAACCTTTTCGACGCCCTCAAAGAAGGCACCTACGGAAAATACTGAGTCCGGAAACCGACAGACAGGAACAGCAAAATGACAGTCAAAATCAGCAACAAAATCGTCGGCTACCGGGTCAAGAAAGCCGATGCGGAAACCCCGAACGAACACCAGGCACCGGTACAGGCTGAAACCAAGCCGGTTGAGATGAATGAATACATCGAGCGGCCGGATTTCCTGTTGGGCACCACCTACAAGATCAAGCCGCCCGTGGCCGAGCACGCGATGTACATCACCATCAATGACATCCTGCTCAACGAAGGCACTGACCACGAGAGCCGCCAGCCCTATGAAGTGTTCATCAACTCCAAGTCGATGGAACATTTCCAGTGGGTTATCGCCCTCACCCGCGTTATCTCGGCGGTATTCCGCAAAGGTGGCGACGTAACCTTCCTGGTGGAAGAGCTGCGCAGCGTGTATGACCCGAACGGTGGTTACTTCAAGAAAGGCGGCGTCTTCATGCCGTCACTGGTTGCCGAAATCGGCGCCGTGATCGAGAAACACCTGAAAGCCATCGGCCTGCTGGAAAGCGACGAGCTGAGCGAAACCACCAAGCGCATTCTCGCCGAGAAGCGTGCGGAGTTTGAAGCCAGCCAGGACAAGGCCACCAACGACGACACAGGCAGCGACTACCCTGCCAACGCCACCATGTGCGGCAAGTGCAATACCAAGGCTGTGATCGTGATGGACGGCTGTGCTACCTGCCTGTCCTGCGGCGACAGCAAATGCGGCTGAAGTAATCAGCTGACGAGTTGAAAAAAGCCCGGTTGCGCAAGCAACCGGGCTTTTTTCTGATGGCCACAACTAAAGCATTTGAGTGGGTAGGAATGCTGGATTTTCCTGCTGTACGGGGTATGCTGCGGGTATAGTGGAATAACGGTTTTAACCTGCTATCCAACACAGGTGCACACTGAGCTGACATGAACACAATCACGTCTATCACGATTCGCAAGTACCAGATTCAGGATCTGAGCCCGGTGGTTCGGCTGTTTACGGATTCCGTACATGAGCTGACCGCTGGGGCCTATGATGAAACCCAGCGCTATGCCTGGGCCTCCCGCACGCCTCACCTGGATGTCTGGCGCGCTCGGCTGGACTCGCTGGAAACCCTGGTCGCCGAGGAAGGTGACGACCTGGCCGGGTTCATTTCCTACGACAAGGACGGCACCATCGACCTGGTGTTCACAGCACCCAACTTTGCCCGCCGGGGCATTGCCTCCACCCTCTACCATGAGGCGGAGAAGCAACTGATCGGCATGGGTGTGAAAGAGCTGAAAACCGAGTCCAGCGTGGTCGCACGGCCGTTCTTTGAGCGGCACGGCTTTGAAGTGGTCGACGAGCAGCGGGTCACGGTTCGTGGAGCCCAGTTCCTGCGCTATAACATGCGCAAAGTAGTGGAAGGATAATGCGGTGATGCACTATGGCATCACCCCATACTCACAGGGCCAGCTGCTGGCCAGCTGGTCTGAAGAAGGCCTCTGCGCCATCGAGCTGGGCGACACAAACGAAGAACTTGTCGCCCTGCTTCACGCCCATTTCCCCGGCCAGGTTATCAAGCCCGCAACAGCCGGCATCGCCGACGTCCTTGACCCCGTGCGGCAGTTTGTCGACAACCCCACTGGCAGCCTCAGCATGCCCCTGGCACCAAAAGGCACTGTCTTCCAGAAAGAAGTCTGGCAAGCCCTTCTGCGAATTCCGGCAGGCACCACCGTCAGTTACAGCGAACTTGCCCGGAAGCTGGGCCGCCCGAAAGCCACGCGCGCCGTTGCTACGGCCTGCGCAGCCAATAAACTGGCGGTGGTAATACCCTGCCACCGGGTTGTCCGGTCTGACGGCAGCCTCGGGGGCTACCGCTGGGGCATCGAGCGTAAACGCGCCCTGCTCAACCTTGAAGCGACGCTGGCAGCCAGCGCTTCTTAGCCTTCTCCACAAGATCCCGGGCGTCGTTGTTCCAGGGGTGGAAGTTCGGGCTGTAATACTTCAGGTAAGACGGTATCAACTTGCGGAACACACCCGGCTTGCCCCACATATAATTAAAGGCCCCGGCCCAGGATTTCAGGTTCCCCAGCTGGCCGTCTTCCTTCATCAGCTGAATCACGTGCAGCGTGCTGAAGAACGGGAAAATCACGCTCACAACCATCATTTCCGTTACCCGGATAAACTCGCTGCCGCCGATACTCTTATAAACATCAAAGGCCACCGCCTTGTGCTCGGATTCCTCAATGGCGTGCCAGGCCCAGACTGGCGCGATTCTGGGGTCCATTTCCTCGAGCGCATCAAACTTGAGCAAAAACTCCTCTGCCATCAGGGCCGTAAAGTGCTCAACCGCCACGGTGTGGGCCAGCTGGCGCTCCGGGGTGAAGTTCCTGCGCAGCTTGTTCATGAACCACTGAACTTCACGCTCGAGCCGGCCCAGACCAACGCCCCGCTCCTCCAGGAAGCCGTTCATCAGCTTGTGCTCTTTCGAGTGATGAGCCTCCTGGCCGATAAATGCCCGGATCGCCTTCTTCAGCTCCGGGTCCGTAATCTGGTCCTGGTAGTGACGGACCGAATCAATGAAGAATTTTTCTCCGGGCGGGAAGCTGGCAGACAACGCCCCCAGCAACAAGGTTTTTACCGGGTCGTTATCCCACCAGTATTTTGGGAGATCCTCCGGAAACTCGAAATCCGGACTGCGCACTTCCGGAACCAGCCCCGGCGGTGTCGCACTCCGGTAGCCCCTTGTGGACTTCTTGATCTGTGTCGCTGGCGCGTTCATAGCAAACTCTCCTGAACCTGTGGGCTCGAATACATTCCTACAGGCTACGCCCCCTTTTACAGGGGCGTCAGGTGATTGCGGGCCAATTTCGTAATCAGGCGGGCTCTGTGGCCTCTGCGGCAAGCGCCCGTACCCGTTCGAAGTCCTCCTCGGTGAACACACCGTTAACCCCGGACACCGCCGCCAGCTGCATGCCGTGCTTCAGGCCGAGTTTGTAGATTTCCCGCACCTTCTCCCATTCGATATTACGGCCCAGGGTGAAGTTCTCGAACCGGGCCTCCAGCGCCAGTACGATGGTTTCGGCCAGGCAGGCATAGGCGATGCCTTTGGGCAGGCCAATGTCTTTCATCTTTACCGGCCCGGGAAGCTGGATTTCACCGGATTCGATGACCAACACATCCGGCCGCCGGGCCACATCTTCTGCAGGAATATCCAGCGGCCGGGCCACGTCGGTAATCACGCAGCCCGGCTTCACCTTCATGATATCCAGGATGCGCTTGCCGGCCCCTGAGGTGGCCGTTACCACCATATCCATATCCGGAAGATCGCGATCGGTGGTGGCTGCCACGTGTACGATAGCACCCGGGGTTTCCAGTTCGATGCTTTCCTTCAGGGCCAGCAGCTTGGCCGCTTCCGGAGCCACCATATAGATTTCATCCACGGCCTTGGCCAGCAACCGGGCGCACACAGAGCCAATGGCTCCGGTAGCGCCCACAACCATGGCCTTGCCACCCATCTTGCCGCTTTTGCCGATACTCACCCTGCCAATGCGCTGCGCCGCGTCGTGGGCGGCCCAAAGGGCACCTGAGGCGCTGTAGCTGTTGCCGGTAGTAATCGGCAGCGGTGCCCGCTTGGCCACCGTAATCCCGGCATCCCCGACTACCTTGGTAAACGCGCCCAGGCCCATAATCTGGGCACCCAGTTTCCTGGCCAGCTTTGCCGCCGCCAGCAAGCGGCTGTAGGTAAACTCCGGGTCATGGGCCATGATTTCTTTCGGGGTGCCGCCCACGGTAATCAGCCAGCCTTCCACTTCATCACCAGTGGGTGACTGAATGCCGGAGACCTTCGAATACACAAATGGCGGCGTATAGGCGATGGCTTTTTCCACCAGGTTCATCACCGCCGGCGGCGATACGCTGGCGACCCAGTCCAGGGGCGGGGTTTTGGTCAGATACTGTTGCGACAGCGGATGGATTACAAAGGCGAACCGGTTTATACGGCGGTAGCCATTGGGGTACAGAATCCGGGGTTCCACCCCGAGCCGCTCGATCACATCGAGAAAGTCATCCGCACCCAGCTGCTCCGGAGTTCGTGACAACGCTGCGCTGATCATCGCCTCCATAACGTTCACCCCCACTGGCCGACCTTCCAGCCAGGGGCTGTAGTCCACCACCATGGCGACTTTCCGGGAACGGAACCAGTCCAGGGCAGATTCGCTCACCCGGGAGGTGATCACGGTTTTGCCATCCAGCTCTTTCTCCGTGAAAGCCTCCAGATCCCCCATGGCCCCGACAATTACATGGCAGTCCCTGACCGATTCATGCAGGGAACCGCTGATCAGTTTCTCACCCATCCGGTAAAGCGGAGTACGGTGCAGTCGCTCGATGACCTTGACGGCATTGGGGCTGAACATCACCGGTGCGGTGAGCTTGGTGTAGGCTTCCAGCTGGCTCAGGGAAGTCAGCAGACGTGGCACGCCGAAATCCAGGTAAGGATCAGCGAACAGCAGGTTGTCTGTATGTTCCGACAGCGCCTTGGCAATGCGGAAACCGGCCTGGCCGTTGAGGAACAAAACGCGGGCATTGTCGAAAAAATGGCCCAGTTCGGTTTGGGTATGGCGTACGGCCCATTCCTGGAGAATGCCCCGAAGGCCGGCCCCGGTGGTGACGGGCTTATCCGGCACACAGGCTTCCAGACGCGAGGTATCCGGGTGCTGAAGCTGCTCCCGCCCTACCTGGTAATGGTCGTGGATCATACTCAGGCCAATGGCATCTGCCTGTTCACGCACCGAATCCAGAACGGCCTCGGCACGGTCCAGGTTACCATCGCTCCCCACCCTGATCACCCGGAAGTCCTGGCCCAGAAACCGGGTTTCAAGCTCGTAGTCGTACTCGGATGAGCCCTGGCTGATACTCACAACGGTTTTCATGGCGCCTTGTCCCTGTTGTTTTGTTCTTTCTCAAGTCTAGAAGCTGGGGCCTTATCCTGCCTTAGCCCAGATCAAATACCGCCGAGCAAATTACCGGCTACACTGAAAAACACGTTTGATCACCACATCCTTCCACGGAGGTACCATGACCATTCAGGACGAACTGATTACCACCATTGCCGACCTGGTGCAGCCCGGCAAAGGCATACTGGCTGCCGACGAGAGCACGCCTACCATCGCCAAGCGCTTCAAGGCAGTGGGCGTGGAGTCCACCGAAGCCACACGGCGCGAATACCGCAGCATTATTTTCTCCACGCCCGGCCTTGGCGAACACATCAGCGGCGTGATTCTTTACGACGAAACTCTGGAACAACTGAGCCTGGATGACGTCGCTATCCCCAAGCTGCTTGCCAGTCAGTGCGTTGTGCCCGGCATCAAGGTCGATCAGGGTAAAGGCCCGCTGGTGAATGCCCCGGGGGACGAGATTACCTATGGGCTCGATGGCCTGGCCGCGCGGCTGGAGCATTACAAATCCATGGGTGCCCGGTTTGCCAAGTGGCGGGATGTGTTCCATATCTCGGATAGCCTGCCCTCGTTCCAGGCCATCAAATCCAATGCCGAGGTGCTGGCCCGCTATGCCGCCGTGTGTCAGTCCATGGGTATTGTGCCGATCGTCGAGCCGGAGGTTCTGATTGACGGCAACCACCCCATCGAACGGGCGTCAGAGGTGAGCGAGGATGTGTTGCTTGAAGTGTTCAAGGCCCTGCATCGGCACCGGGTGAACCTGGAATGCATGGTGCTGAAGCCCAGCATGGTGACACCGGGCAAGGAATCCGGCAAAGCCACACCTGAACAGGTTGCCGAAGCGACGCTCAGCGTTTTCCGGCGAGTGGTGCCAGCGGCCGTCCCCGGGATATTTTTTCTCTCCGGAGGCCAGACACCTGAAGAATCCACCGAAAACCTCAACGCTCTGAACAGCCTGGGCTACCACCCGTGGGAGCTGAGTTTCTCCTACGGCCGGGCGCTGCAGGAGCCCGCCCAGAAAGCCTGGGCCGGAAGACTGGAGAACGCCGGGGCATCACAGGCGGCCATGAAAAAACGGGCCAGACTCAATGGCCTGGCCCGTTCCGGTGATTACACGCCCATGATGGAGAACGAGGGCTAGGCGGCGTTAGTGCTGCGTTGCGAGAGGTCTACCGGCTGATCCAGGCAAGCCAGCATCGGCGCCACTTCCCGGATTTTACGGGCCTGGGGCCACAGGGCTTCGGCTTCGGCAAAACCCTGGCGCAGGTAGTTGAGCCATTGCTTGATGCGGCCGGTCACGTATTTGTCTTCCAGGCGGGTTTGCAGGGCAGCAGCGTATTCCCGCACCAGAACAACGGCCTCGGCCCAGGTCATAGGCTCCAGTGTTTCACCGTTCTGGGAGGCTTTGATCTGTGCCGCCAGGTCCGGCCGGGCGATCAGGCCCCGGCCGATCATGACATCGTCGCAACCGGAGACTTTCCGGCAGCGCCAGTAATCGTCCACGGTCCAGATTTCGCCATTGGCAATCACATGGCTGTTCACGGCTTCGCGTACCTTGGCGATTTCTTCCCAGTAAGCCGGCGGCTTGTAACCATCCACCTTGCTGCGGGCGTGAATAACAATCTCGGAGGCGCCGGCCGCTTCCAACGCCTGGCCACAGGCCACGCCCATAGAACGGTCGTCATAGCCCAGGCGCATCTTGGCGGTGACCGGAATATCCGCAGGCACGGCTTTACGAACGGCTGCGGTGATTTCATACATCAGCTCCGGCTCGCGCATCAGTACACAGCCGCCCTTGTGTTTGTTCACCGTCTTAGCCGGGCAGCCGAAGTTAATGTCCACCTGCCCTGCTCCCAGCTGCGCAGCCTTGGCACCGTGACGGCCCATCATGCCGGCGTTGGAGCCCAGCAATTGGACGGCCACGGGTGTACCTACCTCGGTGAGCGCACCGTTGTATAGCTCCGGAGCGTACTTGTAGAAAATCCGGGGCGGCAACATGCCGTGGGTCACGCGAATAAATTCCGTCACGCACCGGTCAATCCCGCCGACCTTGGTCAGGGTTTCACGAATGGGTGCGTCGACCAGCCCTTCCATCGGGGCAAGGATGATTCGCATGAAGGCTCCAGGAACTGAGAGAAATGAATCAGAATGCGGCTGATCAAAAATCAGGCGGAGCGGATTGTAAGGAATTCGGGGGGAAATAGGTAGCCGGGCATCCCGAAACAGGATGCCCGGCGGGTTTTACAACGTTACCGGCAGATTATGCCTGTACGTCGAAGCGGTCGTTGTTCATGACCTTGGTCCAGGCAGCGATAAAGTCCTTCACGAACTTCTCACCGTTATCGTCCTGGGCGTACACCTCTGCGTAGGAACGCAGGATGGAGTTGGAGCCGAACACCAGGTCTACGCGGCTTGCGGTCCACTTGGCCTGGTCGGTCTTGCGGTCACGGATCTCGTAGGTTCCGTTACCCACCGGCTTCCAGCTGTAGGCCATGTCGGTCAGGTTCACGAAGAAGTCGTTCGTGAGCTGGCCTTCACGGTCTGTGAACACACCGTGCTTGGTGCCACCATGGTTGGTGCCGAGCACCCGCATGCCGCCGATCAGAACGGTTATTTCCGGTGCCGTCAGCCCCATCAGTTGGGCGCGGTCGAGCAGCAACTCTTCCGGCTTCACGACGTAGTCTTTCTTCTGCCAGTTACGGAAGCCGTCGGCTACCGGCTCCAGGTACTCGAAAGACGGTGCATCGGTCATCTCGTCGGTTGCGTCGCCCCGGCCCTTCAGGAAGGGTACGCGAACATCATAACCGGCAGCTTTTGCAGCCTTCTCGATACCCACGCTACCAGCCAGTACGATCACATCGGCCACGCTGGCACCGGTTTCGGCAGAGATCTGCTCGTACACCTTGAGTACCTTGCTCAGACGGGCCGGCTCGTTGCCTTCCCAATCTTTCTGCGGGGCCAGGCGAATGCGGGCACCGTTGGCACCGCCGCGCATGTCAGAGCCACGGAAAGTACGGGCGCTGTCCCAGGCAGTGCTGACCATCTCGCTGATGCTCAGGCCGCTGTCTGCAATCTTCTCTTTCACCACTTCTTCGCAGTAGTCGATGCTTCCTGCCGGTACCGGATCCTGCCAGATCAGGTCTTCTGCCGGCGCTTCCGGGCCGATATAACGGCTCTTCGGGCCCAGATCCCGGTGAGTCAGCTTGAACCAGGCACGGGCGAAGCAATCCTTGAAGTATTCCGGATCTGCCATGAATTTCTCGCAGATGGCGCGGTACTTCGGATCCATCTTCATGGCCATGTCGGCGTCGGTCATCATCGGGTTGTGACGCTTGGACGGGTCCGAAGCATCCACCGGCTTGTCTTCCTCTTTGATATCAACCGGCTCCCACTGCCAGGCACCGGCCGGGCTCTTCTTCAGCTCCCATTCGTGGCCAAACAACATCTCGAAGAAGCCCATGTCGAACTTGGTCGGATGCGTCGTCCAGGCACCTTCAAGGCCAGAGGTCACGGCGTTGGCCGCCTTACCCTTCATGTTCGGGTTGCTCCAGCCCAGGCCTTGTTCCTCTACGTCAGCGGACTCCGGCTCGGCGCCAAGGGCAGAGGCATCGCCATTACCATGGGTTTTTCCAACGGTGTGGCCACCGGCTGTCAGTGCCGCGGTTTCTTCGTCGTTCATCGCCATACGGGCGAAGGTTTCACGCACCTGCTCGGCGGTTTTCAGCGGATCCGGCTTACCGTTCACGCCTTCCGGGTTCACGTAGATCAGGCCCATCTGAACGGCCGCCAGCGGGTTTTCCATGGTGTCTGGCTTCTCGACGTTGCCGTAGCGCTCGTCTGACGGTGCCAGCCACTCTTTCTCGTTACCCCAGTAGATGTCTTTTTCCGGGTGCCAGATGTCCTCACGGCCGAAGGAGAAGCCGTAAGACGGCAGGCCCATAGACTCATAGGCCACCGTACCAGCAAGAATAATCAGGTCTGCCCAGCTCAGTTTATTGCCGTACTTTTTCTTGATCGGCCACAGCAGGCGACGGGCCTTGTCCAGGCTGACGTTATCGGGCCAGGAGTTCAGCGGTGCAAAACGCTGGTTACCGGTGCCACCGCCACCACGGCCGTCCTGGATACGGTAGGTGCCAGCGGCATGCCATGACATACGGATCATCAGGCCACCGTAATGGCCCCAGTCTGCCGGCCACCAGTCCTGACTGTCTGTCATCAGGGCGTGCAGGTCTTTCTTGACGGCTTCAAAATCGAGTTTTTTGACTTCTTCCCGGTAGTCGAAATCTTCGCCGAGAGGATTGGTCTTGCGATCGTGCTGGTGCAGGATGTCCAGGTTAAGGGCCTCTGGCCACCAATCCATCACATCGCGGTTCTCGGTGGAGTTTGCCCCGTGCATTACCGGGCACTTACCACCAGACGTATTAGCTGTCATAGCACTCTCCTGTTCTTCGCGTCTTTAGCACATTTGGTCTTTTCTGATCAGGGCACCACTTAATATAGATCACTCTCAGTTGCCTGCTTGAATCTTTCCTAATGGCAGCATAGTGACTGACTATAAGAGGTCCACCGCGTTCCTTATTGCCAAATCAGCCTCTGCCTGTTACTGAGCGATGGCATACTCGCAGCAATACAGCGCAAGAATGCCAAGAGACTCATCCCATCCTACAAGGGTCATATTTCTCAATACTGACATGGCGCAACTCCCTGGTTTTCTGGAACAACTCAACCATACGCCACCAACATCATTAGCTAAAATTGATTAATAATAACTTCACGAAAGCTTTTGGTTATCGATAGAGATTCTCAGTTCCAACAAAAAAAGGGCCGGTGATTTACTCACCAGCCCCTCTTGTCTACTTACGCGATGGTTGATATCAATTCGCCAGTTCCAGCAACAACCGGTTCAGGCGGCTGACATAGGCACCGGGATCTTTCAGCTGTTCACCGCTGGCCAATGTGGCCTGGTCAAACAGAACCGCAGACAGCTCCCTGAAGCGCTCCTCGCCCTGCTCGCTTTCGAGGCGCTGTACCAGCGGGTGGTCCACATTGATTTCGAAGATCGGCTTGCTTTCCGGCACTTTCTGGCCTGCAGCTTCCATGATCTTCTTCATCTGGGCGCCCATATCGAACTGGCCCACTACCAGACACGCCGGTGAATCGGTCAGTCGGTTGGTTACCCGCACTTCCTGTACCTGATCGTCCAGCACCTTCTTGATACGCTCCAGCAGGTCCTTGTGCTCCTTGGCAGCTTCTTCCTGGTGCTTCTTGTCTTCCTCGGTTTCCACTTCGCCAAGGTCCAGGTCACCACGGGCTACGTCCTGGAACTGCTTGCTGTCGTACTCGTTCAGGTAACCCATCATCCACTCGTCGATGCGATCCGACAGGATGAGTACCTCGATGCCCTTCTTGCGGAACACTTCCAGGTGCGGGCTGCTCTTGGTGGCCGCGAAGTTGTCGCCGGTGATGTAGTAGATCTTTTTCTGGCCATCTTTCATGCGGTTGATGTAGTCGTCCAGGGAGACGTTCTGAGCTTCATCGCCGGTATGAGTAGAGGCAAAGCGCAGCAGTCCGGCGATTTTCTCGCGGTTGCTGAAGTCTTCTGCCGGGCCTTCTTTCAGAACGGTGCCGAACTCGTCCCAGAAGCCCTGGTACTCATCGCCGTCTTTCTTGGCTAGCTTGGACAGCATGTCCAGCACCCGTTTGGTCATGGCGGTGCGGATGCTCTCCACGGTGCTGTCGTTCTGCAGGATTTCCCGCGATACGTTCAGGGACAGATCGTTGGAATCGATTACGCCCTTGGCGAACCGCAGGTACAGCGGCAGGAACTGCTCGGCGTCGTCCATGATGAACACGCGCTGCACGTACAGTTTCAGGCCACGGGGCGCTTCCCGGTTGTACAGGTCGAACGGCGCGCGCTTGGGGATGTACAGCAGGCTGGTGTAGTCCAGCTTGCCTTCCACCTTGTTGTGGGACCAGGTGAGCGGGTCCTCGAAGTCGTGGGCAATGTGCTTGTAGAACTCCTTGTACTCTTCGTCCTTGATCTCGGTGCGGGGCAACGTCCACAGGGCGGTGGCATCGTTGACCGTCTCGTCTTCGCCCTTCTTGTCCTCTTCCTCGGACTCGGCTTTCATCACGACCGGGAAGGAGATGTGATCAGAGTACTTCTTCACCAGGCTGCGCAGCTTCCAGCCATCCGCAAACTCTTTGTCTTCGGCTTTCAGGTGCAGCACGATTTCAGTACCACGCTGCTCACGAGTCGCCGGCTCGATGGTGAACTCGCCATCGCCCTTGGACTCCCAATGCACACCCTCTTCGACCGGTGCACCGGCACGGCGGGTGAATACATCTACCTTGTCCGCCACGATGAAGGCAGAGTAGAAGCCCACACCAAACTGGCCGATCAGCTTGCTGTCTTTCTTTTCGTCACCCGACAACTGCTTGAGGAACTCTGCAGTACCGGACCGGGCGATGGTGCCAAGGTTGGCAATCACATCGTCACGGGTCATACCGATGCCGTTGTCGGCAATGGTGATGGTGCCGGCGTCTTTGTCGTAATCCAGGCGAATTTTGAGTTCGGAATCGCCTTCGTAGAGTTTGTCGTCTTTCAGAGCGGCGAAGCGGAGTTTGTCTTCGGCGTCCGAGGCGTTTGAGATGAGCTCACGAAGGAAGATTTCCTTGTTCGAGTACAGAGAGTGGATCATCAGGTGAAGCAGTTGCTTCACTTCGGTCTGGAATCCTAAGGTCTCTTTGTTGGTTTCTACCGTCATGGCTGGTTTTGTCTCCTGCTTTTTTGCTTTGGGTGGAGCGGCAGGGCCGGGCTACGGCTTCCAAAACACGCTCCTTGCGGCACATCCATGTGGCGCTTGGGCTCCGCCATCCATGGCTCCGCACAGTTTTGGAAGCCGTAGCCCGGCCCCGCCACCCAACATCTCGGTTAGGCCGGTTTCAGCACGGAGTCTGGGCGAGCGTGAGGGGGATGGCTTTCCGAAACCGTGCGGAGCCATGGGTGAAGAGCGTTAGCTCTTCACGGGCTGGCCATGGACGGCCAGTCCAGGACCCGCAGTGCGACGCAGGAGCAATAAGCCCTGCGGGGCGGAGCCGAGCGTACACGGACGTATTCACAGCGTGTTTCGGAAAGCCATCCCCCTCACGCTTGCCTGCACCAGTGCAGAAAAGTCTGACTCCAGAAATGGGGGTAAGCCGGAGCATTTCAACCCCGGCTTGTGGGCAAAATCAGTCTTCCAGGAGGAAATGGGCCCGTGCGGTGGCAATAGGCTGGGAACGGGATTTTTGCCAGGCGGTGATCATTACGTTGGCTACCCGGTTGCCCTGGCGGGTCAGGCGGCATTCGGCGTAGGTTTCACGGTTGAGGCCGGCGCGCAGGTAGTCGAGGGAGAAGTCGACGATTCTGGGCATTCTGAAGGTGTCCTGGGACATCATCAGGTAGATCGCGGCAGACATTTCCATGAAGCCACCAATCACGCCGCCGTGGATGGCGGGCAGGATGGGGTTGCCGAGGTTTTCTTCTTTCTTGGGCAAGCGGAAAATCAGGTCGTCACCGAAGCGCTCGCACTGCAGGCCGATCCACTTGGCGTAGGGTACGGCGTCGAGCATTCTGGAGAAGTCACCGCTTTCCCGGGTGTGTTTGAGGATTTCCGGGTCAGTCATTCAGCGCCTCCGGTGATCAGGTCGCGATAGCTTTTGGGCGTAGCTTCTTTGCCGATGCGCATGAAGGTGCCCACGCAGTTGGCGATGGTTTCGCCGCCTTCCTGGTAGGCTTCGCAGCGGGTGAAGATGATGTTCTTGGTGATCTTGTAGGTTTCGGCCCGGGCGAAGACCGGTTTATGGGGTTCTGCCGGGCGCATGTAATCTACCCGCAAGTCCAGGGTCGGGCAGAGTTCGAATTCTTCCAGGGCGCAGATCATCACCGAGCCGGAGGTGGTGTCCATCAGGGTGGTGATGGCGCCACCGTGGATCACGCCGGTGTCCGGGTTACCGATGATTTTGTCACTGTAGGGCAGTTCCATGACCAGGTAGCCCTCACCCGCTTCCCGTGCGGTCAGGCCCAGTTCCCGGGCCTGGTTGAGCGTGTTCACAAACCGGTTCACCCGGTTAATTCGGGTTTCGTCATTCATTCAGGAAAATCCTGCGGGTCAGTTTTTCGTTTTTTCATCGTCACCCGTGCGGGCGGGGGTGGCTTCTTCAAATACTTTGCCGGCACGCAAGGATGCCAGCGCATCAGAGTGGAATTCCCTGCGGTAGAGCACGTATACCACCAGCGTCGCCGCCGCAATCAGGGCCAGCGGGTGTATGAACCAGGCCACCACGGCGAGCGCATAGTAATAGGAACGCAGGCCAAGGTTAAAGGTATCGCCCGCCTGGTTGCAGATGGCGCCGGCACTGCGGGCAAAGGCCTCCCTCGCCGCCGGGCTGGTTTTGCTGTCGTCGGGCATGGGGGCGCTGCCGATCATCACCGCCACGAAGTTGTACATGCGCATCGACCAGGTGAATTTAAAGAAGGCATAGACAAACACCACCATAAGCACCACCAGCCGCAACTCCCAGATTTCCCGGGAAGGCACTACGCCGAACGGCATGGTAGCGAACACTTCCATGGCTTCACTGGTGTACCCCAGTGCCGTGATGATACCCGCAAGGATCAGCAGGCAGCTGGAGGCAAAGAACGCACCGTTGCGCTCAAGGTTACCCACCACAGAGGCATCCGAGATACGGTTCTCGCGCTTGAGCATCACCCGCATCCAGTCTTCCCGGTACAAGTCCAGGGTATTGGAAAGGCAAGCCCGTGAATCCGCCCGGTTGCGGGAGTACCAGGTATAGCCACCCCAGCAAGCCAGAAACCAGATCAGTGCCAGAAAATCCAGGTAATGCGTTGTCACAGGTAGGGGTATCCGGGCCAATTTCGGTGATTATTCAATGTGCTGATATGATACGCCAAGGGCGGTGGCCCGGCCACATCCCCGCCAGTACAGGCGAGGAAACCACCGCCTGGCTGTGCTATAAAAACAGCATCATGAATGGCCGGCCCCTGAACAGGACGTTGGTTACTGACCCATCAAGGAGTAAAACGTGAATCCCGGACCTCTCGCCCGTTTGTGTGTCGTTCTTTCTCTGCTGTTTGCCCTGGCGGGCTGCGCCGTGAATCCGGTGACCGGCAAGAAGCAGCTGTCCCTGATCTCGGAAAGCGAAGAACTCGCTCTGGGCGCAGAACAGTACACCCCTACCCAACAAACCCAGGGCGGTCAGTTCTATATTGACCCTGAGCTGACGGTGTACGTTCGGGAAGTCGGCATGAAAATGGCGCAAGTCAGTGATCGTCCGGACCTCCCCTACGATTTCGTGGTGCTGAATAACAGTGTGCCCAACGCCTGGGCCCTGCCGGGGGGCAAGATTGCCATCAATCGGGGGTTGTTGGTGAAGCTTGAAGACGAGGCCCAGCTGGCCTCGGTACTGGGCCATGAAATTGTTCACGCTGCGGCCCGCCACAGCGTTCAGCGCATGCAGCAAGGCATGCTGATCAGTGCAGGCATGGCGGGGATCGGCATTGCGGTCTCTGACAACGAGTGGGCAAGCCTGATTATGGGAGGCGCCGCCGTTGGGGCACAGCTGGCGCTGGCACGGTACAGCCAGGGCGACGAACTGGAATCGGATGCCTATGGCATCGAATACATGAAAGCGGCAGGCTATGATCCCCAGGCCGCCGTGGAACTCCAGGAAATTTTCCTGCAACTCTCCGAAGGCCGGGAGAGCAACTGGCTGAGCGGGCTGTTTGCCAGCCACCCGCCCTCCGCCCGTCGGGTAGAGGCGAACCAGCAACTGGTGCAGGAACTCGGTGGGGGCGGCTACCGGGGCCGGGACGTGTACCAGCGCCGAATTGCCAAAATCAGGCAACTTCAACCCGCCTACGATGCCCACGACAAAGCCATGAAACTGGCGTCGGAGGGGGATTACGATGCCGCCCTGGCTTCGGTAAACCAGGCCATTAAGGCAGAACCCCGTGAAGCCATGTTCTATGCCCTCCGCGGCCGCATCTACAAGGCACAGGACCAGGCTGAGAAAGCCCGTGCCGACTTCGACAAAGCCGTCTCGCTGTATCCGGAAATGTTCGAGTACCAGCTTTACAACGGCCTGAACGAACTGCAACTGAACAACCTCACCAAAGCCCGCGAACACCTTGAACGGGCGAATCAGGTGGTGCCCACCTCTATCGCTTACCTGCGGCTGGGGGATATTTCCCAGCAGCAAGGGCGGAGAGACGAGGCAGTGCAATACTATGCAGCCGCTGCCGAAGCTGGTGGCGATGTGGGCGAGGAAGCCAAGCGTAAACTCGCCGCCATGACCAACTGACGGCCACGCCGCAAGCCCGGGAACCGGAGGCCACAAGCCTCCGGTTTTTTGTGCCCGGTCAATTTGCCAGCCTGACGCGGAGTTCGTGTCACTGAATGCATTGACTTCTAGAGCAATAACTCTAAAAATCACTGAAACCAACAACAACCGGATTGCGAACATGCTCATCAAGCGACTCCAACCGATGATGTTTCAGGCCAGGCGTAATTATGTGGAACTGATGTTCCAGGTAATGGGCCGGGCACTGCAGGCGATCAGTGACGTAGACGAACCCAGCCGCGAAGAAGTCCGCGCCCTGCCCGAAGGCTTTCTGTTTGAGATGCAGGTAATGCCCAACGGGCCGAAACTGATTGTGGAACACACCGGCGACGGCAAATTGCACTTTCACGGTGACACCGCCCCGCGCCCCGTGGACCTGTCTATCCAGTTCAAACACATGGCCCACGCGTTCCTGGTGTTGTCTTTCCAGGAGAAAACCTCCGTTGCCTTCGCCAACGACCGCATGCTGGTAGATGGCGATGTCAGCTACGCCGTGCGTATGACCCGGGTGCTGAACCGCCTTGAGTCGTTCATCCTTCCGAAACTCGTGGCACAGCGGGCGGTCAAGGAATACCCCGCAGACCTCCACCTGCCGGAGAAACTCATGAGCTCAGCCCGCATCTACCTGAAAGTTGCCACCCAATTTGTCGAGACAGTGAGAGCATAATGACTAACAAATACTACGAGTTCTTCTGCCCGGTAAAAGTGATTGCCGGTAAAGCCGCCCTGGAGCATATTCCGTACGAACTGACCGGACTTGCTGCCAAACGGCCCATGATTATTACTGACAAGGGTGTGCGGGCCGCCGGCCTGCTGGATCCGGTGATTGCAGCCTGTGAAGAGAGCGGGCTGGAGATTGTCTCTATCTATGACGATGTGCCGCCGGATTCCTCCACGACCGTGGTACGGGACATTGCCGCTGTTTATCGCAAGGAAAAATGCGACTCCATCATTGCCGTCGGTGGCGGATCCGCCATCGATACCGGAAAGGCCGTCAACATCCTGGTGTCCGAGGGTGGCGATGACATTGCCAGGTACACCGGCGCGGGCGTGCTCAAACATCCGCTCAAGCCCTTTTTCGTAGTACCCACAACTGCCGGCACGGGCTCCGAGGTTACCTCGGTGGCGGTCATTACCGACGAAAAGAAAGGCGTCAAGCTGCCGTTCACCTCCAGCTTCCTGCTGCCGAATGCCGCGATTATAGACCCGCGCATGACCCTGACGCTGCCGCCGCACATTACCGCCGCCACCGGCATGGACGCCCTTACCCATGCCGTTGAAGCCTTCACTTGCATGGCCAAGAATCCGTTAAGCGATGCCTACGCCACCGCCGCCATCAAGAAAATCAGCCAGTCCCTGCTGGCGGTGATGGACAACCCGAAAGACCAGGACGGCCGGTTAGAGCTGGCTCAGGCCTCAACCATGGCCGGTATCGCCTTCTCCAACTCCATGGTAGGGCTGGTGCACTCCCTGGGGCACGCCACCGGTGCCATCTGCCATCTGCCTCACGGCCTGTGCATGAGCTTGTACCTGCCGTACGTGCTGGAGTTCAACCTTGAAAGCATCCGTGAGCCCCTGGGCGAATTGCTGCTGTATCTGGAAGGCCCGGAGGTCTATTCTGCCACTCCGGCTTCCCGCCGTGCCGAAGCCAGCATCTCCGCCATCCGCAAGCTTCGTGATGCCCTGCACAAGCGCTGTGAGTTGCCCCGTACCCTGAAGGAAACCGGCAAGGTACTGGAAACCCAACTGGAGGCGATTGCCCGCCAGGCACTGGACGACGGCTCCATCATGTTCAACCCCAGAGAGGTGACCCTCGAGGACGCATTGAGCGTTCTCCGCCGGGCCTGGGCCTGAACACGGATTCAAAATCATTGAAACAAACGGATAAAACGGTAATATTTGGCAAGCGCACTGGCAGGGAGTTGGCCGGATAAGTGCATTTTCAAAGCATAGGCCGCTTCCACTAGAGTTTCTTGCGATGACTAAACTGGTCCGACACCTCAAGAGCATTGGTTTCCGGACACTCTCCGGGCTGATAACCGCAGGCTGCTTTTCCATGGCAGCCTATAGCGGAGAAACCGGCCCGGGGGTTTTCCACTTCAATGTATCCCCTAACGGCTACCCCCCGTACCTGATCGTCCAGGACTCCGAGCCTGCCGGTATTATGTGGGATGTGGTGGAACTGATTGTTCCGCGACTCGGCTACCAGGTCGAGCCGCGAAAGATACCCCGTAAACGGGTAGACCAGATGCTGGAAGACGGGTACATCGATGGCACGCCCAGAGCCATCGAATGGACCGAAGAACCGGAAAAGTTTCTGTTCACGGATCCTGTTGTGAATGTGGAAGAAGTGTTTTTCTTTCCTGAAGTTTCAGACCTGGATTACGAACATCCCAGTGACCTTTTCGGGAAAACCGTGGTAACTCACCTGGGTTATCTCTACCCGACACTGGCCCCCTATTTCGAAGACCAGCGTATCCGGCGCTTTGACGTTTCCCGCGACCGTGACATGTTCCGTTTCCTGCAACACGGCGACCGATTCGATACCGCACTGGCAGATCGCCTGGTGGGCAAGTGGATACTGAGAAATGAGGGCATGGCGGATGAGTTCAGAAGCTCAGACAAAGCCATCAGCCAGTACGGATTCCGGCTGATGTTGCGGCCTGACTGGACGGATTTCGCCGAATCCTTCAACCGGGAACTGGAACTGATTCGCGAGAATGGCGAACTGGACGCCATTCTCGCCAATTACCGCTAAAACACCGTCATTGCCGGCTCACTCGAGCCGGCGCAGCAACAGCATGGGTGACACGCTGAGCACCGGCCGCAACTGCCAGCGGCCAAACAGGGCCAGCAGCAACGCGCTGATCAATGGCACTGGCAGCATCACTTCCCAATGCCACTGAAAACTGCCCTCGAACATTCTCACCTGCAAGGCATAAACCGCCGCTTCTGCCGCCAGCACGCCCAATATCCCGGCAACGAACCCAAGCAAGGCAAACTCGAGCATGGTGCTGCGCACCAGCAGAGATTGTTGGCCGCCCAGCGTCCGCAACAGGGCACCTTCACGCTGTCGATCCCGCAAGGTCGCGCTGACGACCGCCGCCATCACTACCAGTGCTGCCGCAAGAATCAGCGCCAGAATGGCTTCAATGGCCTGGGTGACCTGGCGGACGATATCCTGGATGCGCTCGATAATGTGATCGATCTCCAGCACCGACACGGTGGGAAAACGGCGCGAAAACTCGTTCAGGGCCACCTTGTTGCTGGCCCCCAGATGGAAACTGGTAATCCAGGTAGCCGGCATGTCGGTCAGGCCGCCGTCCGGGGGAAAGGCGATGTAGAAGTTCGGCTTCATGCTGTCCCACTGCACGGTACGGATACTGACGACCGGCTCGGTGACCTGTTCCGAGCCTATGGTAAAGGTCAGCCGGTCGCCAAGTTCCAGCCCCAGCCTCTCCGCCAGCTCGGCCTCCACCGAGACCCCCTCGGTTACGCCCGCAGCAAACCACTCCCCTTCCACAATGCGGTTGTCTTCGGGCAGGTCTTCCATCCAGGTGAGGTTCAACTCCCGATTAAGTGCGTTAATTCGCTCATCCTTACTGACCGCCTCTTTTACAGGCTGGTCGTTCAGTTCCGTCAAACGGCCACGGACCATGGGGTAGACGGTGTCCAGGGGCGATCCCTGCTGCGCCCAATAGGCATCAACCTCATCCACCGTGTCCGGCGCTATGTTAATCAGGAAGTGATTGGGCGCATCGTCCGGAAGCTGGGCCTGCCAGTCGTCCAGCAGGGACGAACGGACCAGCACCAATGTCGCTGCCAGCATCAGGGTCATGGCAAATACCGCCATTTGCGCCATGCTGGCCTGCCGGTGCCGGTAAAGGCCAACAAGGGCCAGACGCCAGGCGTTGCCACCACCTCGCACTTTGCGCAGCACCGAGACCATCAACCAGCCCACCAGCCCCAGCACTGCCAGCAATAACACCAGCCCGCCCAGCAACGATGCCACCAGGGCCAGTTCGCCGGCATACATCCACACCAGCCCGAAGATAGCCAGCACGGCGATGATCAGATCCGGAATGGCTTCCCGGCCGGTTTCCCCGGGCTGGGAGCGCAGCACCCGCATAGCCGGCACATTGCGCAGGCGGCGAACCGGCGGGTACGCAAAGGCAAACAAGGATACCAGCGCGGTCAGCAGCGCCGGCGCCAGGGCGGCGGGGTCGAGATAAATATCAACCGGGCGCTCCAGCACACTGCCAAGCATCCTGGCCAACAGCCAGAACAGCGGCAGTGCCAGCACCAGCCCGCCAATAATGCCCGCCACGCCCCACAGGGCCAGGCGGCGAAGGTATAAACGGCCGATGCCCTTACCGGTGAGCCCCAGCGTCTTTAGCAGTGCGACCGTGTCCCGTTGCGACAATGCATACTGGCGACTTGCCACGGCAACCGCCACCGCTGCCAGCAGAACCGCCAGGCTGCCGCCAAGCAGCAGGAAGCGTTCGGCGCGCTCAAGGGAGCGGGAGAAGGTTTCGCCATCCCTCACGCCTTCCCATTCATGGCTCGGCCCCAGTTGCGGCTCCAGCCACTGGTAGTAATCGTTTAACAGGTTTTCGGCACCGGCAAACAGATAGATGTATTCCACCCGACTGCCTTCCTGAAGCACCCCGGTAGCCGGAACATCGTCTACGTGCATCATCACCCGGGGCGCCAGCGATGAAAGCCGGAAACCGCCATCGGGCTCACGTAAAAGCAGGTTCGATATCTCGAGTTTCAGGCTGCCGACTTCCAGCATGTCGCCAACGTCCAGCTCCAGCAAACGCAGCAGGCGCGGGTTGATCCAGATCTCGCCTTTGGCAGGGCCAGACCCCACAATTGAGCGAGTACCCTCGGCACGGGATTGCACTTCGATGTCACCGCGCAGTGGATATTCATCGCTGACCGCTTTTACCGACACCAGCTGAAAACCGCTTTCGCCGAACACCATGGTGGAAAATTCGATCATCTGGCCGGTTTCGATGCCGCGATCACGCGCTTCCTCAATCCAGCCTGCCGGCACCGGCCGGCCATTTTCGGCTTCCAGCTGGCGATCAGCCGCCAGGAAGGAGCTGGCCGAAGATACCAGCGTGCGCTGCAACTGGCTGGCAAACAGGGCGATGGTGGCCACCGTGGCCACGGCGATAATCAGGGCAACCAAGACCACCCGAACGTCTCGTTCGCGCCAGTCCCGACTTACGGACATGAGCTTCTGTGATGCTGCCATCAGCCAGACACCTCTTCCACCAGCTCCGGCTCGGTGAGCACACCCGCTTCGATATGCAGCTGCCGGCCACAGCGGGCCGCCAGGCGGTCATCGTGGGTGACCATCACCAGTGTGGTGCCCTGCTCCCGGTTCAGGTCCATCAGCAGGTCGGACACTGCCTGGCCGGTGCGGTTATCGAGGTTACCGGTGGGTTCGTCGGCAAACAGGATCACAGGGTCGGAAGCAAACGCCCGGGCAATCGCTACCCGCTGCTGCTCGCCGCCGGAGAGCTGCCGGGGCGTATGGCTCAGGCGCTCACCCAGGCCAACCCGTTCCAGCAGTTCCCGGGCCCGTTTCTCCGGCGCTTCGATGCCGGCAAGCTCCAGCGGCAGCATGACATTTTCCAGGGCACTCAGGGCCGGCAACAGCTGGAACGACTGGAACACGAAGCCCACCCGCCGGGCCCGCAGCATGGCGCGTTCGTCCTCGCTCAGACGGCTGATTTCAGAGCCGTCCAGCTCGACCTTGCCTTCGCTGGGGGTATCCAGGCCCGCCAGCAATCCAAGTAACGTGGTTTTGCCGGAACCGGAGCGGCCAACAATGGCTACGGACTCTCCCCGATTGATTTCCAGATTGACCCCCTGCAAGATCGTCAACGTATCAGCTTCCAAGCTGACCTTGTGGGTCAAGTCTGTTACGCGCAGCATCGGGCTGGTATCGGTTTTACTGAGATCCGTCATCTGGTTCACGGTTGCTCCGTTGTCTGGTTCTGGATGTTCATGAATTGTTTAAGGGTATACGACTTTACTATGCATACGATATCCACGTTCGTCAGATCATTGGTCATCGCAGCGTTTGCCATGGTGTCGCTGCCAGTTCTCGCCAGCCAGAACACCCTGCTGGTGGTCGGCGACAGTATCAGTGCCGCCTACGGCGTACCCTCTGAAACCGCGTGGGTAGAGCTGCTCAGGGAAAGGCTGTCCGGACAAGGGCTGGACTGGCAGGTCGTGAATGCCAGCATCAGCGGCGAAACCACAGACGGCGGCCTTCGTCGCCTGCCGGGGCTGCTGGAGAAGAATGATCCGGATATCGTAGTGATCGAACTGGGTGGTAACGATGGCCTCCGGGGGTTTCCGCCAAACGTGATCGAATCCAACCTGGCCGGGATGATTGAGCTGGCACAGGATTCCGGCGCGGTTCCATTGTTGGTGGGAATGCAGATTCCGCCAAACTACGGCCAGCGCTATACCCGGATGTTTGCTGATCTGTTCCCGACCTTGTCTGACCGCTACGGGGTCCCTTTGGTTCCGTTTTTCCTTGACGGAATCTACGACCAGGACGGGTTAATGCAGGGCGATGGCATTCACCCTACCGAGGAGGCCCAGCCTTTGTTGCTGGACAATATCTGGCCGCGGCTGGAGCCCCTGGTTGCGGATTAACTTCCAACGAACATTAGCGCCCGTCGCTCTGACCAGTAGTAACCGTCCTTCGCATGCTCCACAAAGCCCACGTGCCCTCCCCACTTGGGCACTTCCAGCTTCACATAGGAACCCAGCACTTTCTTTGAATCCGGGAAACAGGCCGGAGACAGGAAAGGGTCGTCTGCGGCGTTGATCATCAGCGAAGGTACACGGATATCTTTCAGCCGGAACAGGGCCGAGCAATTCTCCCAGTAGTCCTGCGCATCTTTGAAACCATGCAGGGGGGCGGTGTAGCGGTTATCGAATTCATGGAAGTTACGGATATCCCTGAAACCACTCACATCGATCAGATCAGGGAATAATTCCGATTTTTCCTGCATTTTCCCATGCAGATCGTTCAAAAATCGCTGCATATAGATCTTGCGACTGGGCAAGGCGAGCATGTCGGCGCTGCCGGCGAGATCTGCCGGGACTGAATAGACCACCGCACCACTGATGCGGCTGTCTACCTGTTCACCCTGCTGGCCAAGATACAGGAGCGTCAGGTTGCCGCCCATACTGAAACCACTCAGGAACAGGTTCTGGTAGTTTTTGCCCAGGGCGTGGTTGATCACGATTTCCAGGTCTTCCGTAGCACCGCTGTGGTAAAACCGGGGCTGACGGTTCATCACGCCTCCGCAGGAGCGGAAGTTCCACGCCAGCACATCCCAGCCGGCCGCCATCAACGCCCGGGCCAGGCCCAATACATAGGGGCGCCGGCTGTGGCCTTCCAGTCCGTGGGAAATAATGGCCAGGCGGTTGCTGTGTTGGCGGTACCAGTCCAGGTGGAGCTGGTCGTCATCCGGGGTGCTGATCACTTCGGTTTGTGGCTCCGGCATCTGCACCTTGCGGAACAGCGTGGGCCAGATGGACTGCACGTGTCCGTTACGCAGCCAGACCGGTGGGCGATAGCGGTTTTTGGCACTTCTGTGCAAATTTTGACCTTTCATTTCAGAGGGTTGACGAACCTGATCAAAGCGCTTAATATGCGCGCCACGTTGATGATGTTCCCCGATAGCTCAGTTGGTAGAGCAACGGACTGTTAATCCGTTTGTCCCTGGTTCGAGCCCAGGTCGGGGAGCCACTTATTCCGAAAAGCCGCTGATTGTTTCAATCAGCGGCTTTTTACTTTCTGCCTCAGAATACTTCTTCCCGCTGCATGAATTCCTTCAACACCTGGTACAGGGTGTAGCCGTCCTGGGTACCAATGAGTTCCCGAATGGAATGCATGGCAAATTGCGGCACACCGATATCCAGGGTCGTTACCCCCAGATTGCCGGCGGTCAGCGGGCCGATGGTGCTGCCACAGCCCATGTCACTGCGCACCACAAAGGTCTGGTGCGGCAGGCCGAGTTCGTCACTGATGTGACGATACAATGCAGCTGAGCGGCTGTTGGTGGCGTAACGCTGGTTGTGGTTAACCTTGATCACCGGGCCCTGGTTCAGGATCGGACCATGGTTCTCATCGTGCTTGTCCATAAAGTTAGGATGCACGCCGTGGGCGTTGTCGGCCGAGATCATCATGGAACGGGCGATGGCCCTGCCCTTTCCGGCACCACACCAGCGTTCCAGCACGGAACCAAGGAACGGCCCCTGGGCGCCTTCCGCCGACATGCTGCCCACTTCTTCGTGGTCGTTGCATACCAGCAAGGCCGCCTGGTCTCCGGACGTATCCAGCAACGCCTGCAGGCCGATGTAACAGCTCAGAAGGTTGTCCAGCCGCGCAGAGGCCAGGAACTCTTCCCGCAGGCCAACGTAGGAAGCGCCCTGGGCATCATAGAAGCTCAGCTCATAACCCAGCACCTTGCGGGCTTTCAGGCCGGATTCACTGGCGATCTGCTCCCGCAACAGGTCGGTAAAAGCCGTGGTATCCGTCGCTGGCACCTGCATGACGACCGGTGGCAGGTCGGTCTGGGCATTGACCGAACGATTGCTGTTGGCCTCCCTGTCCAGGTGAATGGCCAGGCTGGGGATAATGGCCACAGGCTTGCGGAAATTCACCAAGGTATCCTGCACCTTGCCGGACTCATCCAGCACGGTTACCCGGCCGGCCAGGGACAGGTCCCGGTCAAACCAGGGATTCAGCAACACACCGCCATAGACTTCTACCCCGAGCTGGAAGAAACCTTTGCGGCGGATTTCCGGTGTCGGCTTTACCTTCAGGCAGGGGCTGTCGGTGTGGGCACCGACCATACGTACACCGGAGCTGACCACGTCGTTCTTTCCGGTACGGAAGGCAATAATGGATGAGCCGTTGCGAATGGCGTAGTAGCCTTTGCCCTGCTCCAGTGCCCACTCTTCACGTTCATCCAGCTGCTGAAAACCTGCGGCATCGAGGCGGGTTTTCATGGTATTCACGGCATGCCAGGGCGTGGGTGAGGCGTTCAGAAATTCAATCAAGTCATTATTAAATTCAGTGTGTTCCATGATCTTCCTGATTGCATGATAATGGCCGCTACAGTATGGCACGAAGCCGGCAATGCTCCTACAGCGCGCGCCGTCAGTGACTATACTCACCCAACAATATTTACCGGAGTCGCCCGTGTCGATACCCCGCTTTCTGGACATCGAATACTGCCAGACCGAAGATGCCCTGTTTCCCGTTGCCATTGCCTGGTCGCTTGCAGATGGCCAGATGAAAACCGTGGTGATCACGCCGGAAGAATCCTGGATTCCGGAAGACGGGGGTCTGGGGGATATCGATCTGCTGTACCTGGAAGAACAGGGCGTGCCGCTACTGGAACTGGTACAAGAGCTGCACCAGGACCTGCCGGACCAGACAGTTTACGTAGACGGCATAGACCCGGATGAAATCCTGGTCGACCTGATTTTCAGTGCCGTAAGCCAGGATGCCCCCTTCGAAGTCGCCCCTGTTTCCGAACTGATCTCCGGCCTGGACAGCGAAGCCATCGAAGACCGCCGGCGCCAGCTGTTGTTCGATGAAGGCCTTGAACCACAGCTCCCGGAAAACGGCGTCTATGCCCTGCTCCTGCTAGCCCAGGAAGAAGGCCTGCTGGACGACCTGTAAAACCGGCGTTCAGGCGGGGAAGTGTGACCGGCGTCTGCGTAACAACCCGTTACACAAGGCAGAATCTGGCGTCAGTATCCATGACGACAGGACGCCGGACCATAATGAAAAAAATCACATCTCCCCTGCTTTGCGCCAGCCTCGTGACCGCGGTTTTATTCCCGCCGGTTGTATGCGCCCAGGAAGGTGCCGCGTCAGAAACTCCCCGCTCAGACAAACACTACATCGGATTACTGGCCACGGCACTGGAACATCGCTCCATCGGCATTTCCAAGGAAGACGGCTGGGGCCAGGCGGGTACGCTGGTGATCGGTGGCCACCTGAATGACCTGATCCACGCTGAAATCCGCCTGGGCGGTGGCTACAAGGATGCCGAGATCTCCCGAGGTGACCTGAGCCTGGCGATCGACTATTTCGGCAGCTGGTACATGGGGCTGCATTACCCGATTGGTGAGCTTGGTAACGTCTATGCGCAGGCAGGTTTCACCCACGTGAGCGGCGAGGCAACACTGGACAATCCGGATGCCGATGCCAACGGGCAGTTCCGGGATTACGTGGGAGATTACCCTTCAAGCAGTTTCAGCTTCAGCTGGCTTGCCGGTATCGATTTTGAACTGCTGGATAGCACGTACCTGGTGCTGGAAGGTGGCAAGCTGTTCAAAGATACCGATACCAGTGCCAATGCTTTTCAGTTTTCTTCTGGTATTCGTTTCGAGTTCTGAGTTGGCGGCCCGTTTCCGGTGCAGGCCGCCACTAAACTGACGCTTAATCAGTAAGTTTATGTTGGATATGCCAGCAGCGGTGAATCTTCTGATTCCGCTGGAAATCCTTGTCCAGAGTGCTCGCCGTTACCTCTTTAACTTCGAATTCCTGCTCCAGATCTTCATCAAGCTTAAATTTCCGGAAGTTGTTGGAGAAGATCAGTAAGCCATCACTGGATAACCGCTCCATACACTGCCGAACCATGGCGCCGTGATCCCGCTGGATGTCGAGAACACCAGCCATTCTGGCGGAGTTCGAGAAGGTGGGCGGGTCCATGAAGATCAGGTCGAAGGTCTGGTTGGCGGTTTTGCGGTCGGCCAGCCAGGCCAGGCAGTCGGCCTGTTCCACTACGTGCTTGCGGGAGTCTGTCCGATTCAGGGCCAGGTTGTCCTGCGCCCAGCTGACGTAGGTTTTGGACATATCCAGGCTCAGGGACCGGCTGGCGCCGCCAACGGCTGCGTGTACAGTGGCTGCGCCGGTGTAGCAGAACAGGTTCAGGAAGCGTTTGCCCCGGGCATGTTGCTGTATCCAGTGGCGTACCGGGCGGTGGTCCAGGAACAGGCCGGTGTCCAGGTAGTCTTTCAGGTTTACTTTCAGGGTGCAGCCGTGTTCATGCACATTGAAGTATTCACCGGTTGCGGCCTGTTTTTCATACTGCTTGGTGCCGGTCTGGCGCTGGCGTTGTTTACAGACCAGGTTTTCCGACGCAACTTCCAGCACTTCCGGGATGACCGCCATGGCTTCGGCGAGGCGTTCCCTGGCGGCTTTTTCGTCTATAGATTTCGGGGCCAGGTATTCCTGCACATGCACCCTGCCCTCGTAGATATCGATAGCCAGGGCGTACTCCGGCATATCCGCATCGTAGAGGCGGTAGCAGCCAATGTTCTGTTTCCTGGCCCACTGGCCGATGGTTTTCAGGTTTTTCTTCAGCCGGTTGCGCAGCATGTCTGCCCGCGCGGGATTAGCGATTCGGGGCATCACCTGGCCGGGCGCTGCAGGGTCCCGGGGGGTGCGGGCATTTTCGGGCTGGATTTCGAACAACAGCAGTTGTGCCGGCAGTTTGCCGTTGAAGAGCTTGTATTGCTTGAAGCTGCGCAGGCCGATGGACTTTCCGAACTCCGGAGCACCGGTAAACACGGCCAGGCGCCAGCCGGGCAGTTCACGCAGCACCACTTCGCCAAGAGCCTGGTAAAGTCCGGCCAGTTCTTTGCGCTCGCTCAGGCGTTCACCGTAAGGAGGGTTGGTCAGCACCAGGCCCTGTTCGGCCCAGCTTTCCTGCCGTTCAAATCCGGTAACTGGCCGAACCTCAACCTGCACAAGGTTATCCAGGCCGGCCCGGCGGATGTTGTTTCGGGCGGTATCGATAACACGGCTGTCCTGGTCGAAACCGGCAAAGGCCGGTATCCGTTTCTGTTTGCCTTCGTGGGCGCGGCGCTCCGCTTCCTGGCGTAGTCCAAGCCAGAGTTCCGGCTGATGGCCAGGCCATTTTTCGAACCCGAAACGCTCGACCCGGCGGCCCGGAGCGATATCCAGGGCCATCAATGCGGCTTCGATCAGCAGCGTTCCGGAGCCACACATGGGATCAACGAAGTCACCGCCGGCAGCGGCAATGTCCGGCCAGCCGGAACGCATCAGCAAGGCAGCCGCCAGGTTTTCCTTCAGGGGTGCCAGGCCTTTCTCCGTGCGATAGCCCCGCATGTGCAGGCTGTGGCCACTGAGGTCGAGCCCCACCGCCAGCCGGCCCCGGTTCAGGCGGGCAGAAATGGTCACGTCCGGGTCTTTCGGGGCGACGGACGGCCGTGGCATGCCGGCACCGCGGATGCTGTCAACGATACCGTCTTTAACTTTCTGGGCACCAAACTGGGTGTTACGAATCTCTTCGTTCTGGCCCAGGAAGGTCACGCGGAAACTGCCGGCAGCCGGGATATGGGCCTGCCAGTCCAGCGACACTACGCCTTCGTAAAGTTCCTCGGCACTGCGGGCGTCTACCTCGGCGATGTGCAGCATTACCCGGTTGGCCAGGCGCGACCACAGGCAGGCACGGTAGCCCGACTCCAGCGTGCCCTCTACCCAGACTCCCGCCGGCGCATTACGCACCTGTGCCAGACCAAAACTTTCCAGTTCATCAGCCAGGAGATACTCAACGCCCTTCGGGCAGGTTACGAAAAATACATGTTTGGACAAAATAAACTCCTGGTTTTCCTGATGAAGCCGGTAAGCCGCCGGATTGGCAGCAAAACCCGATTTCGGCCTGTCATCGATATGCAATAAACCTATAAGAAAGGGTTCACATAGATGAAATAAGTAGTGTACTTCCGCTCAAGGTTCGTCTTACCTTGTACATGACGCGTCGTTCCGGAAGCCAGTAGAAAGTGCTTCCGTTAACAGGATCCTGACTGCTCTGGCCCGAGCTGGCAATAGGGGGATATCCCGGATGGGTACCCATGCCACGGTCACTGCAGATGTGTACACGCTTGTTCTGTTAATCCATCAGTGAGGAACGGCATGAAAAGACAGAAGAGAGACATGTACGCTCGTGCATTCAAGCGGGGTTATCTCGCTGGCGTGTCCGGCAAATCCAAAGACAGCTGCCCCATTGATCAGCCAGAAGTACGTCAGGAATGGCTGAACGGGTGGCGCGAAGGCCGCACAGATAACTGGGAGGGCATGACCGGCGTATCCGGCATCCACAAGCTTGCCAACGTAACCGCCACGTAACTGCGGTGTTGGCAGACCCCGTTTAACCCTGATCTGTTTTTTTCACACACCAACACAACAATCAAAGCAGTAACCAGAGCAACCAAAACGGGGCCTCCCGCCCCGTACCATGCGAAGAAGCGCTACGGGGTTCATTCCCCGCAAGGGCCCGCTCAGCGGGCCCACCTTCTTTCTGGCCTCACCGTTTTTGCTGTTCTTTCCTGATCGCTTCTACCGCTTCGTTAATCAGCGCAGGGCCTTTATAGATGAAGCCTGTGTAGATCTGTACCAGTTTCGCCCCTGCCCGGATTTTCTCTGCTGCGCTCTCGCCATCGGTAATGCCGCCCACGCCGATAATGGGCAAACGCTCACCCAGCTCGGCATACAACCCCTGAATCACCCTCAGAGAGGCCTCGCGCACCGGGGCACCGCTCAAACCACCCGCTTCCTGTTCGTGCTGGTGGCCGCGCACTGCCTCACGGCTGATCGTGGTATTGGTGGCAATCACGCCATCCAGGCCCGCCTCGAGCAGCGCGTTAGCCACAAAACGAATACCGTCGTCGTCCATATCCGGCGCAATTTTGACAGCAACGGGCACATAGCGGCCCAGGGCCTGGTGCCACCTGGTCTGCTCGTCTTTGATGGCATGCAGCAACTGCTTGAGGGAGTCACCAAATTGCAGGTCCCGCAGGCCCGGCGTATTCGGCGAAGACACATTCACCGTAATGTAGTCGGCGTGTCCATAGACCGCTGCAATCCCCTTGCGGTAATCCAGCTCGGAGTCTTCGTTGGGGGTGTCTTTGTTCTTGCCCACATTAATGCCTAATACACCCCGGTAACGACGGTGCTGAACATTGTGAACCAGGTGCTCCAGCCCTTCGTTATTAAAGCCCATGCGGTTGATGATGGCCTGGTGTTCCGGCAAACGGAACATACGGGGTTGAGGATTACCCGGCTGGGCCAGGGGCGTAACCGTGCCCACTTCAATAAAACCGAAGCCCAGCGCACCCAGGGCATCAAGATGGTCGGCATTTTTGTCGAGACCTGCGGCCAGCCCGACCGGGTTCGGAAATTCCAGCCCCATGACATTCACCGGACAAGGTGCAGGATGCTTTGAAAATACATTCAACATACCCAGTTTATGGGCTACATCCAGGCTATTAAGTGTCACATTGTGAGCGGTTTCCGGGGGCAGCCGGAAAAGCAGGTTTCGAACAACGCCGTACATCAGAAAACTCCTTGCCAGAGGGTGGCCGGAGTATACCGGAAGTTTTCCACACCATCCTCCTGAACCGGTAAATGTATCGTTAAGCCCCATGCTCAAAGGGCTTGCGCGGCTTTTCCACGGAATCTGTGGATAACCCTGTTGAAAACGTTGGGGCAAACGGTTCTACCCCTTGATAACTGCGCCAGCCTACAAAATGATCATTTTTTAACCAGTCTTTTTGTTGTTATTTTTCAATGATTTATAATGATTCAAATAAGATTTGACGAAAGTTGGAGCAAAATGCTAGCGGGTAACTGTTTGGTCATCATGTGCATAAATCGATCCGTCTTTCTTGATTAATCCCGCCCTGTCAAGCGCTTGTTCACGCTATACTGGCCACTGTCAGAAATCCCCGGAGCCACGGATAATGGAACAGCCTTCCCCAACACATCACCGCCCACAACCCGACCTGGAAAAGGAAAAGCATGCTGCCTCCCGGGTTACCCTGATCGGGATGTTTCTTGACGCCTTTCTCGGTGTCATAAAAGTCATTGGCGGTACACTATTTCACTCCCAGGCATTGGTGGTTGACGGCATCCATTCGTTTACCGACGTGGCGTCGGACTGGGTGGTCCTGGCGGTCATGCGGTTATCCCGGAAAGGCCCGGATGCCGACCACCCCTACGGCCACCAGCGCATCGAAACCCTGGGCACCCTGCTTCTGGGCAGTATTCTGATTGCCGTAGGTGCAGCTCTGGCCTGGGAGAACATTCTGCGGCTGTTGTCCGGCGAAGACCTGGCAGTTCCCGGCTGGCCGGTTCTGGTCGCGGCGGCTATTTCCGTTGGCAGCAAGGAGTGGATTTACCGCTACACCCGCCACGTTGGTATCCGCATCCGCTCTGACCTGCTGATTGCCAATGCCTGGCACAGTCGCACTGATGCATTCTCTTCCGTTGTGGTGCTGGTATCCACCATCGGCGCAATGCTTGGGTTTGTGTGGCTGGACGTCGTCGCCGCGGTGGTAATTGCCGGCATCATTATCCACATTGGCTGGAAGTTCACCTGGGACAGCGTGAAGGAACTGGTCGATACCGGTCTCTCTGAAGAAGATACCCGCATGCTTATGAACATTGCCATGGAGACCGATGGCGTTCGAAACGTTCACGAACTGCGCAGCCGCCGGATGGGCCACGATATCCTGCTGGACGTTCACCTGGTGGTACGCCCGGAGATCAGCGTGTCGGAAGGCCATCAGATTGGCATGAAGGTGGTTGCCGGTATGCGGGAGGCCCTTGGTAACATCCTCGATATCAACTTCCACATCGATGCCGAGAACGACGAGAAGTACCCCCACCCCGCCGAGCCGGACCTTCCCTCCCGCGAGCAGGTGCGGGAATACCTTCAGAACGCCCTGGGCGAGCTGCCCCACCACAGCAAGCTCCACCTTCATTACCTGAAAAACCGGGTGCATCTGGAACTGTTCCTGGACGAGGATCACCCCGCCCCGGAACTGACCAACGAAACAGTCCGCCAGGTTCTTGTCGATTACCCCTGGTTTGGCAGCGTCCGGGTCTGGGTGGCGGCCACCTGACCCGGCAGCCTCGCTTAACCGGGATCAGCGGCGGCGATTCTCCTCCATGCGGGACAAAAACTCCTGCATGATCAGGGTATACAGTTCACCCCCCAGGAACTTGTCCTCAACGCCGGAATCGATGCTCGGGTTGTCGTTCACTTCAATCACCGCAACCCGGTTACCGGCCTGTTTGATGTCTACACCGTACAGGCCGTTACCGATCAGGCGCGTGGAGTTCAGCGCCGCCTGAATCACGTTGCGCGGCACCTCGTAGGTGGGCATGGTTTCAAAGCCGCCACTCTCCACCGACGCGCCACCATGCTGGTAAATCTGCCAGTGGCCTTTCACCATCATGTATTTGCACGCGTAAATCGCCCGGCCGCCAAGCACACCAATACGCCAGTCGTAATCGGTATAGAAGTACTCCTGGGCCAGCACCAAGGCCGATTGTTTGAACAACTCTTTCAGACCCGCCCGTAGCTCCTTCTCATCCCGGGCCTTGGCCACACCCCGCGAGAAAGCACCGTCCGGTATCTTGATCACCACCGGAAAGCCCAGTTCCTGCGCCACCTGCTCAACCGCATTTTTCTGGTCTTTAGACAGGATCAGGGTCTTTGGCGTGGGCACCTTGTTGTTCTTCAACAGGTCCGCCAGGAACACCTTGTTGGTGCAGCGTAGAATGGAAACCGGGTCATCAATCACCACCATGCCTTCGGCTTCTGCCTTGCGGGCGAACCGGTAGGTGTGATGGTCAATGGCGGTGGTTTCCCGAATGAACAGGCCGTCGTATTCCGGCAGCCGCATATAGTCCCGCCGGGTAATCCGCTCCACATTGATACCCAGCTTGCGCCCCGCTTTCTCGAAGCGTTTCAGGGCAGCCTCATCACTCGGCGGCATTTCCTCGTCCGGGTTCACCAGCATGGCCAGGTCGAACCGGTAACGCCGGCGGGTGCGGGGTTTGCGCCAGACCATGCTGCTGAACCGATCCAGTGCAGAGGCAAAGACATCCTGTTCAGACTCACCCAGGTCAGACGGAGACGCCGGCTTCATGGACTCGATCTGCCACTGTTTCCGGTGCCGGAACACCACTTCAAGAATCGGACAGGGAAAACGCTCGAACAGGGCGCGGGCGACCGGCTTCAGGTCCGGATGCTCGGCCTGGCCGAAATAGGTGCGAATCCGCACCTCATGGGTCGCTTCCCGGGCATCGGTAGACGGGTCAATTTCCCTGGCCTCTTTTTCCAGCCACTGGATAACACTGCTGTCGAGTTCCTCCAGCTCCAGGGAGAAAAGGCCCTTGCGGCTGAGGTCATTCAGCGTCATCACCGAGGGCACCACATGATGGCCGCGGGCTTCGGCCAGCAAGGAGCAGTAGTATCCCCGGCTCAGGTACTTGCCACTCTGGCACAGGTTGATCACCCGCACCCGGCTGTTAGCCGGCGCGGTAAACTGCAAGTACTGGTCAAAAGTGAGCACATCTTCGCTGGGGTAGTACGGCGCCCAGTCTTTGGCACGGTCCACAACAATCAACAAGCGGGACATCAGCGGCATTCCTCCCTGAAGGTTCAGCCGGGGTTATTTCGCGCAACAATACGCCGGCGCACAGTACTTCACAATCGGCTTTCGATGCGTGCTTTTACGCATCACGGCCGGCTATCGGAACACGGCGCTCTCTAACATAATAGCTGCAGGAACGGCGCCCGCCATTTCCGCCTGATACACCCGGGACACCCAGACACATGACCGATGTAATTCTCCGACAAGCCGTCGCTAAAGACCTTGATGCATTGGTTCAACTGGAACAGCGGTGCTTCTCTGAAGACCGGATATCCCGCCGCAGCTTCAAGCGTTTCCTGGACATGCCCAGAGACCGGTTGATAGTCGCCCAGAAGGAATCTGAGCTGGTGGGCTACTGCCTGGTGCTGATGAATGCGGCCACCCGCCTGGCCCGCATCTATTCCATTGCGGTATCACCCTCGGTTCGTGGCCGGGGCGTGGGCGAGAAGCTGGTTCGTGAGGCAGAGAAAGAAGCGGTAGAAGCAGACCGGATTCTGATGCGCCTGGAAGTTCGGGAAGACAATACGGGCGCCATCAATCTTTACAAGCGGCTGGGCTATCGCCAGTTCGGCACCTATCGGGATTACTACGAAGACCACGGCAACGCCCTGCGGTTCGAACGGCGCATTCTGTATTACGAGCCGTCCCGGGAATTCCTGCCGGTGCCCTACTACCCCCAGACAACGGAATTTACCTGCGGGCCGTCGGCACTGATCATGGCCATGGCCGCCCTGGATGAGCAGCAGCCTGTCAGCACGCTGGAAGAGCTGAAAATCTGGCGCGAAGCCACCACCATTTTCATGCTTGCCGGCCACGGCGGTTGCGGCCCCCACGGCCTGGCGTTGTCTGCCTGGCACCGGGGCTTCGAGGCCAGTGCGTGGATCAGCCAGGAAGGCGCCCTGTTCAAGGACACCGTGCGCAACGATGACAAGAAACGGGTACTGGAACTGGTGCACGAAGGCTTCCTGCACGACATAGGCCAGACCGATATCCAGCTGCACCACGACCCACTGACACTGGACGCCATGGAAGCAGCCCTGCACCAAGGCCGTATTCCGGTGATCCTGATCAGCACCTGGCAGCTCAACCGCAGCCGGGTGCCGCACTGGGTGACGGTATGCGCCATCGACGAAGACTTCGTATACCTGCACGACCCGGAAATCGACACCGAAGAAGGCGAAACCGTGGCCGACAAGCAATACCTGCCCATCGACAAGCGGGTGTTCGGCAAGATGTCCAGCTACGGCCGCAACCAGCCTTTGCAGGCTGCCGTGATCATTGGGCCGAAACGGCCCTGATCAGCCAGTGCGAATGGCGGCTTCCTTCAGCTCCGAAATCTGGTCCCGCAGGCGCGCGGCCGTTTCGAAATCCAGGTCCGCGGCGGCCTTGTACATATCATCTTCCAGGCGAGCCACTTCCTTGAGCAGGTCTTCCGGAGATCGTTTGCCCGCCTTCACCAGGTAACTTTCCGCTTCTTCCGCCGCCTTCTGGCCCGGGCGCTCCGCCTTGCGCCGGCCACGACCACCACCGGTGGCGCCTTCCATCACATCGGCAATCTTCTTGTTCAGCCCCTTGGGGGTAATGCCGTGTTCTTCGTTATGAGCTAACTGCTTGGCGCGACGACGTTCAGTTTCATCAATGGCCCGCTGCATGGAACCGGTTATCCGGTCGCCGTACAGAATCGCCTTGCCGTTCAGGTTACGGGCTGCCCGGCCGATGGTCTGAATCAGGGAGCGCTCGCTGCGCAGGAAACCTTCTTTGTCTGCATCCAGAATGGTTACCAGTGACACCTCCGGCATATCCAGGCCTTCCCGCAACAGGTTAATGCCCACCAGCACATCAAACTCGCCCCGGCGCAGGTCACGGATGATCTCCACCCGCTCCACGGTATCGATGTCCGAATGCAGGTACCGGACCTTGATGTCGTGTTCCATCAGGAAGTCGGTCAGGTCTTCCGCCATGCGCTTGGTCAGGGTGGTCACCAGTACCCGCTCCTGCACCGCCACCCGCTTGTGAATTTCAGACAGCAAATCGTCCACCTGTGTAGACGCCGGGCGCACCTCGATTTCCGGGTCCAGCAGGCCCGTAGGCCGCACCACCTGCTCCACCACCTGGCCGGCGTGTTCCGCCTCGTAGTTGCCGGGGGTGGCAGACACAAAGATCATCTGCGGTGCAATCCGCTCCCATTCCTCAAACCGCATGGGCCGGTTATCCAGTGCCGACGGCAGCCGGAAGCCGTATTCCACCAGGGTTTCCTTCCGGGAGCGGTCGCCCTTGTACATGGCGCCTATTTGCGGAATGGTCACGTGGGACTCGTCCACCACCAGCAACGCATTGGGTGGCAGGTAATCAAACAAGGTAGGAGGCGGCTCGCCCGGGGCGCGGCCCGACAGATAGCGGGAGTAGTTCTCGATACCGTTGCAGTAGCCCAGCTCCATCATCATTTCCATGTCGTAGCGGGTACGCTCCTCCAGCCGCTGGGCTTCCACCAGCCGGTGGTTGTCCCGCAATTGCTGCAGCCGTACTTCCAGCTCGGCACGGATATTCTCTACCGCATCCAGCACCTTTTGCCGGGGCGTCACGTAGTGGGATTTCGGGTAAATGGTCACCCGGGGCACCCGGCGCAGCACTTCCCCGGTGAGCGGATCGAAGTAGCTGAGGTTTTCCACCTCGTCGTCGAACAACTCAATGCGAATGGCTTCGCGCTCGGATTCCGCCGGGAACACATCGATCACGTCGCCGCGCACCCGGTAATTGGCGCGGTGGAACTCGATATCGTTGCGGGTGTACTGCAGCTCGGCCAGCCGGCGCAGGATCGAGCGCTGATCAATCTGATCGCCCCGATCCAGGTGCAGCATCATCTTCAGGTAGGATTCGGGATCACCCAAACCATAGATGGAAGACACCGTGGCCACGATAATGGCATCCGGCCGCTCCAGCAGCGCCTTGGTGGCAGACAAGCGCATCTGCTCGATGTGTTCGTTGATGGAGGCGTCTTTCTCGATAAAGGTGTCGGAAGACGGCACATAGGCTTCCGGTTGGTAGTAATCGTAGTAAGACACGAAATACTCCACCGCGTTATCCGGAAAGAACTCCTTGAACTCGCCGTATAGCTGCGCTGCCAGGGTCTTGTTGTGAGCCATGATGATGGTGGGCCGCTGAACTTCCTGCACCACATTGGCAATGGTGAAGGTTTTACCGGAACCGGTTACCCCCAGCAGGGTCTGGTGCGCCAGCCCTGAGTGAATGCCGTCCACCAGCCCGGCAATCGCCTTGGGCTGGTCGCCGGCAGGCTGATAGGGAGAGTCGACACGGAACACTCCTTCACGGGCGACACTGGATGCTTTACTGGCCATAACGGGCGGTTAACCTCCGGGTTTGGCGCTGGCCGCAATACGGCACAACCCCTACAAGAAATTTAGTGTTCTGGCTGCTTCATGATACCATCTGTGCGATCGACGGCTGGGTAGAAAAACAGCCCGCACCTTTGGCTCCACAGTTGCCCGGCCGATCGCAGCCCATAAGACGCAGCTTTAAGGAGCTCAAGTTTGGACCTTCAACTTTCCAGCCGAGTACAGGCGATCAAGCCTTCCCCCACCCTCGCAGTCACCAACAAAGCCGCAGAACTCCGCGCGGCTGGCCAGGACATCATTGGCCTGGGTGCTGGCGAGCCGGACTTCGACACCCCCGAGCACATCAAACAGGCGGCCATTGAAGCCATTAACAACGGCCAGACCAAGTACACCGCCGTTGATGGTACGCCGGCCCTGAAGAAAGCGATTATTGCGAAGTTCAAACGGGACAACGGCCTGGATTACGAAGCCAACCAGATACTGGTAAGCAGTGGTGGCAAACAGAGCTTTTTCAACCTGGCACTGGCCACACTGAACGAAGGCGACGAAGCCATCATCCCCGCGCCTTACTGGGTGTCTTACCCGGACATGGTCCTGGTAGCGGAAGGCAAGCCGGTGATCATCGAAACCACCGTAGACACCCGCTTCAAGATCACCCCGGAACAGCTGGAAAACGCCATTACCGAGCGCACCCGCCTGTTCGTGATCAACAGCCCGTCCAACCCGAGTGGCATGGCCTACTCCCTGGAAGAGCTGCAGGCCATTGGTGAAGTGCTGAAAAAGCACCCCAACATCATGATCGCCACAGACGACATGTACGAGCCGATCCTGTGGACCGGCAAGCCGTTCTGCAACATCCTGAACGCCTGCCCGGAACTGTACGACCGCACCTTCGTACTGAACGGCGTGTCCAAGGCCTACTCCATGACTGGCTGGCGTATCGGCTACGCTGCAGGCCCGGCGAAAATCATCGGCGCCATGAAGAAAATCCAGTCCCAGAGCACCTCCAACCCCTGCTCCATCTCCCAGGCTGCCGCGACTGCCGCCCTGGATGGCGACCAGGCTTGCGTGGGTGAAATGGTCAAAGCGTTCAAAGAACGCCACGACTGGCTGGTAGACGCCCTGAACAAACTGCCGGGGGTTGAATGCCCCTACGGCGACGGCACTTTCTACGTGTTCCCGAGCTTCCAGGGCGCTATCGACGCCACCGAAGGCGTGAGTACAGACGTAGAATTCGCCGAGAAACTGCTGACCGAAGCCGGCGTTGCCCTGGTTCCGGGTTCTGCCTTCGGCAGCCCTGGCCATATGCGTTTGAGCTTTGCCACCAGCATGGATAACCTGCGAAAGGCCATCGAGCGTTTGCAGAAAGCCCTTGGCTAAAAATTTTAGTCAGGGGGTTGACGAGGCGGTATAGCCAACTTAATATACGCGCCTCGTCACATGACGACGTTCCCCGATAGCTCAGTTGGTAGAGCAACGGACTGTTAATCCGTTTGTCCCTGGTTCGAGCCCAGGTCGGGGAGCCACTATTTCGAAAGCCCGCTAGTTCTCTGAATTAGCGGGCTTTTTTTATGCCTCGTTTATGGTTTTCTTCCTGGGACTGATGGTGGCATTGTCAGGTTCTGGCCCTAGCCTGCGGGGCCTGGAGTATGGCGAGGTGGGGAAGACCTTTCCGAAAACCGCTCCTTACGGCACATCCCTGTGGCGCTTCTGCTCCGCCATCCATGGCTCCGCAAATTTTCGGAAAGGTCTTCCCCACCCGCCATTTGGACACTGCCAGTATAGGCAGCCAAAAGCCCGGAACAGTGTAGTGAGGTCCCCACCCCTAACACCGCAAATAACAAGCAAGACCACTTGGATCTCTTAACGACTATGCCCGCATTTGGCAGAAGGGAGCGGATGGGTGTCCCTCCCGAAAATTTCGGAGGCCATGGATGGCCGGAGAGAAGCGCCACAGGGATGATG